>DASRYE010000075.1:0-4239 GCA_035653915.1 Novosphingobium sp.
TTGGTCTTGCTGTAATCCAATACGTTCATTGCGCGCCCCCAGTGCCGCTTTAACGTGCCGCTTTAACGGTGCCGCTTCAGGCTTGCCCGGCCGCGGCCAGCGGCAGCCCGGTCAATTGCGCAAGCCGCGCAAGCCGCGCGGCATTATCCGGGCAGCCAGCCAGCTCGCGCTCGAATTCCACCGTTTTGGCGCCCACCAGGAAGCGATACCAGAAGCCTTGCAGCACATGGTAGATCACCCCCTGATAGCCATCCAGAAAGCCCAGCTGCACCGTCAGCCGGAACAATACATAGGCCAGCGGCCCCAGCCAGAACGGCAGGCGGTTGTAGATCGTCTGCTTCACCCAGCGCTTGATCTGCGCCTGGCGCGGCAGATCGGCCGGCGCTTCCTCATGCGGGCGGGCGAACAGGCCGAATTTGGCATTCAGCCGCTCGATCGCCTCGCGGGTGGCGTATTTGTTGTGCTTGTCGGTGAAGAAGGTGAGATCGTTGAGGTTCCAGTCGGCAAAGCGCCCCTTCAGGGTCAGCGTGCGCCCGCCGCTGATCACCACATGCTCATCCATCCAGCGGTCTTCCACCCGGCCGTGCCCCAGCCGCCAGATGCGCAGCAGCCGCAAGGGAAAGCGCCCGCCATGGCGGATCCAGCGGCCCATGAAGATGTGCTTGCGATCGATGTTGAGGCCCACCACATCGGCCGGCAGCGCCGGCAGCGTGGCGCGCAGTTCGGCGATCAGTTCCGGCTCCAGCACTTCGTCGGCATCCAGCCGCATCACCCAGCCGGTGGTGATGCCGGCATTGTCGAGGCCCCAGTTGAACTGGCGCGCATGGCTGACGAAGGGGTTTTGCAGCACGCGCGCGCCGGCGGCCCGGGCGCGCTCCACGGTATCGTCGGTGGAGAAGCTGTCCACCACCACCACCTCGCGGGCGATGGGGCGCACATTGGCGATGGCGCGCTCGATATGGCGCGCCTCGTTATGGGTGATGAGCAGCAAGGTCAGGTCGAGCGTGTCGGCCTTGGCAGTATCGGTCATCTGTACTCTTTCGATCCGCGCGTCGCAGCCCCCACCGCCACGCCTGGTGCCCGTTGCCCGCAGCAGCAACGGGGCATGGCCAGCAAACAACCTGCCACGGACAGGAGGCGCCGGCCAAGTATAATTACATATTTTTATTTGATGAACCTATGACGACACCGCCACCGGTTCGACGATCGCGCGATGGCGGGCCTCGTCCTCGGCGGTGAAGCGGCGGCGGATTTCGCGCGCAGGCACGCCTGCCACCACCGTGTAGGGCGCCACATCTTTCGTCACCACCGCGCCCGAGCCGATCACCGCGCCCCGCCCGATCCGCAAGCCCTCGATCACCGTCACCCGCTGGCCGGTGAACACATCGGCCTCGAACACGGTAATTGGCCGCGGCACATCGGGAAAGGCCAGGCGCGACGGATTGCCCACCTCGTCATAGAGATGATCGGCGCCGACGATCTTCATGCCGGCCGAGATCATGCACAGATCGCCCACCACCACCTGCCCATGCGCCTCGAAGCCCGCGCCCAGATAGGCATAGCGGCCAATGCGGCTGCCCGGTGCCAGCCCCATGTCGCCCTTGCGCGGCCACTGGAACCCCTCGCCCACCTCGGCCAGCTTGTGGCGGCGGCGCACAAACGGCAGCAGCAGCCGGCGCAGGCGCTGCTTCAGCCCGCTTTCGATCTCGGCCCGGCAGCGCGCGATCACCGCCTCGCTGGCACGATCGGGCGCGGGCACGGGGGCGCTGGCGGGCGGGCGTCTCGACACCTGTCAAACCTCCTGAATGGCGGCCACGATCTGGCGCACCTGCACATCGGGGGTCCAGTGCCGGCGGATTTCCTCGCGGCACAGGGCGCGGGTTTCGGCGCGGCTTGCCGGCCGGGCAAACCACGCCTCGATCTTGTCGGCCAGATCGCCCGGCACCTCCAGGCTGAACAGCGCGCCCACGCCATCGGCCATCAGCGCTTCCACCTCGGGCATCTGCTGGTCGAAATTGTCATGCGTCAGCGCAGGCGTGCCATACATCAGCGTGTGCATCGCCGTCAGGCCGATCTTGCCGGGCGAAACGGTGAGATCGGCCTTGTAGAGCAATTGCCCCAGCACATCCTCATCATAACAGGCGCCATAGAAATGCACATCCACGCCCAGCGCCTTGGCCTGGGCTTCCAGCGCCGCGCGCTCGGGCCCATTGCCCACCAGCAGCACGTTGACCGGGCGCCCGCGCCGGGCCAGCTGCGCTGCGGCATCGATCAGCAGGTCGAAACGGCACAGATCGATCAGCCGCGCCGTGCAGATCACCACCGGCCGATCCGGATGGGCAAACAGCGCCGCCGGTTCCACCCCCTGCAGGCTGCCATCCTCGATCCGCGCGATCACCGCATCGGCCTTGGCCACATCCAGGCTGTTGTAAACCACCTTGATCCGCTCTGCCGGATAGCCCGCCCGCGCCCCCAGCTTCACCGCCCGCGGGGCATAGACCAGCATCTTGTTGGCCAGGGCGAAATAGGTGCGGCGCAGCCAAGCCTTGCCGGGCGGCTCTGCATGCAGCCAGCCATGCCCCCAGAACAGCACGCGAATGCCGCGCAGCCGCGCCAGCGCCGCCCCCACCCAGGTGGACAGGAAATAGGGGCTGGCGAGATAGACGATCGCATCATAGCCCGGCCGCTCCAGCGCCACCTTCACGGCATTGGGCTGCCATATCAGGTGCCGCCAATAGCGACAGGCCGAAGGCACGAAGCGCTTCAACAGCCCCGAATCAAGCGCAACGATGCCGTCGATCGGATCGGGGTCTGCGTAAAAAGTAAAATCCACATCCGCAGATGCATCCAGAGCGCACATCACCGCACGTCGATAATGCGGAAGGAAATGGTAAACGATGGCAACCCGCATAGGCATCTCTATTCGTGACGTAAGCCTCTCATAAGAGAAAGCTTTTTGGTCTTTTTACATTACTATGAAGGCTGCCAATGATTTGCAATAGATAATCTGCGCCCACATCTCCTGTCAGATGTGACAGCGCCCATTGCTGGCGCAGATTGCGAAATTCCTGCGAAAAAGCGCCGCCGGCGGCCATATCGCCGATGGCATCGGCAAGCGCCTGCGGGCGGCGCGGCGGCACAATCCGCCCACGCACGGGGTCTGCCAGGCAGGCAGAGGCCCCCACCCGCGCGCTGGCCACAACCGCCACGCCATTCAGCAACGCCTCGCTGACCACCACGCCCCAGCCATCGTCCACCGTGCGCGAGGGCTGCACAAGCACATCCAGCGTGGACATGAATTGCTGCACCTGCTCGACCGGCAGCACCCCCAGATAGCGCACGCGCGAATCGCGACTGGCCAGTTCCTCGCAGGCCGGCGCCCACGTGCCGCCCCCCACGATCAGCAATTCGAACGGCCCTTGCACAAGCGCCGCCATTTCCAGCACCTCGGGCAGGCCCTTGGCATCCTCCAGCCGGCCGACATAGCCGATCCGCACCGGCCCACCCTGCCCGCGCGGCGCCGCCGCCACAGGCGCATGGGACGCGATAAAATACGCAAAAGGAAAGATTTGTTTCGGCCGATAGCCCGTGCGCAAAAACCATTTCGGGCCATGCGCGCCAATCGCCAGCACAATGCCATGCCGGCGGATGCGCCCTTCCGTTAACCAACTCTGCACATAGCGCGCCAGCCCCGCCAGCCCCTCGCTCACGCGGGTTTCATGCATGATGGCAAAGCGGCGGCCATGGCGGATACAGGCCGATATCCCCTCGGTCACGCAGCGCAGATGCCGCATGCCGACAAAGATATGGAAGGAATCCTCCCCCGAAGCGGCCACGAACGCCTCCACTTCGGCAGCGGTTGGCGCCTCGATCTGGCTATACGCCCCGACGATCTCGCCCTTCCAGCCCAGCTTCAGGCGATCCTCGCCCACCGCGGCCTCGGTGATCAGCGTGACCGCCCCCACCTGCGGTCGCCCCGCCAGCGCATCGAGCAGATCGCATACGTGATGCGAAGCGCCATTGGCATACAAGGCGATATCAAAGCGGGCAGACATTATTGACCCCTATACCAATAACTATTGAGAGCGCCTACTAGCCATCAATCATTTTTGTATTGATATTGGTATTGGTAGTAATTGTAGCCGTAGTAGTATGAGTATTGGTTGCCTCTGCGGAGGGGGTCGAACTTGGTGAGGACGCCGCCGACGACATTGGAGTTGTGGGCGCGCAGGCGGCGCA
>DASRYE010000076.1:0-27385 GCA_035653915.1 Novosphingobium sp.
CGCGGGCCAGATCCAGCCCATCGCGCACCAGCCGCTGCATCACCGACAGATCGGCGATCAGCCGGCCGCGCAGCGCCTCCTCGTCGATCTGCTCCACCCTGAGGCGCATGCGCGTCAGCGGCGTCTGCAGATCATGGGCGATGGCGCCCAGCATGTGGGTGCGCTCGGTAAAGCCGGCGCGGATGCGCTGCTGCATCAGGTTGAAGGTGACCAGCGCGCTCTTCACCTCGCGCGGGCCCACCTCGGGGATGGCATCGGGCTGCACCGAAAGCGAGAAGGTGTGGGCGGCCTCGGTCAACCGGCGCAGCGGCCAGGCCAGCAGGCTGGTGACAAGGAAGGCCAGGCTGGCGCAGGCCAACACCAGCAGGCTGATGTAGATGGCATTGGGGAAGGAATTGGGGTGGCGGATGGTCGGCAGGTCGATCGACAGCGCCCGCCAGTGGCCCACCGGATCGCGAAAGCGCACGAACCAGCAATCGGGCAGGGCAAAATCGGACGTGCCGGCCGCCTTCAGCCGCATGTCGAAATAGGGGAAGCACTGTTCATGCGGCATCGACATCGCCTGCGCGGCAGAAGCCGGCCCCAGCCGCGCGCGCAGCAATTCGCCCAGATCCTCGTCGGGCTGGCTCATCTGCCAGCTTTGCGGCGCATCGCGCGCGCCCAGGATGCGGCCGGTGGACAGCAGTTCCTCGGTGTGGTCGGGATCGCGCTGCAGGCGCTGGGCGATATCGGCGCTGCTGGCCACCACCTGCTCGTTGCGCATCGTCAGCAGATCGTGCCAGTGCACCTGCATGGCCACCCCCAGCGCCGCCGAGGAGGCCAGGATCAGCCCCAGCGCCAGCAGCAGGCCAATGCGGAACACCAGCGAGTTGGTGACCTGCCCGGCCCGGCGCCACAACAGGCCGATCATTCGAACACCACCTCGCCGGCCAGCACATAGCCTTCGTTGCGCACGGTGAGGATGAGGTCGTCGCCGCCCGGCTCGCTGGCCAGCTTCTGGCGCAGGCGGTGGATCTGCAGGTCGATCGAGCGGTCGAAGGCCACGGTGGCGCCGCGCTCGGGCAGCAGCTCCTCGCGGCTGAGCACCTGGTTGGGCGTGTCGAGAAAGCGCTGCAGCAGGCGGAATTCGGCCGAGGAGAGCATCACCAGCCGGGCATCCGGGGCGATCAGCCGGCGGTGATACAAATCCACCTGCCAGGGGCCGATATGCGCCTTGCGGGCATTGCGCGGCTGGGCCCCTGCCGGCCCGCCCAGGCGGCGCAGCCAGTTGCGCACGCGGGCCAGCAGCTCGCGCGGCTCGAACGGCTTGGTGAGATAGTCGTCGGCGCCCAGTTCCAGCCCCAGCACCCGGTCGATCGCGGCATCGCGCGCGGTCACCATGATGATCGCGCCTTCATAGCCATCGGCGCGCAGGGCCCGGCACAGATCCAGCCCGTCGCCATCGGGCAGGTTCAGATCGAGGATGATGAGATCGATCCGCCCGCCCACCGTGCCCGCCGCCGCCAGCGCCGCGCGCACTTCGGCCACAGAGGCGGCCGGCAGGATCTCGTAGGTCTCGCGCTCCAGCTGGGCGATGATCAGCTCGCGAATATCGGCGTCATCCTCGGCAACGAGAATGCGGGCGGCAGCCGCTGTGGCATCGCGAGGGGCTAACATCATCTCCGGAACTTGGCCTTCATGGGAACCTTGGCGCGTGAGTATAGGGCCCGGGCGAGGCCCTGTCTGCGCCCTGAAACGCAATGAAACATGAAACTACGCAGCCGAACCTTGCAATACACTCTGGTGCTGGCAAACCCTGTCTGTTCGACGCATGCAGCAATTCGAGAAGCGTCTGCCAGCAGGCCGGATGCGATCTCTGATTCGCTTGACGACCAAGGTAGCCCGATGACCCCTGCGCGCCCCACTTTCTCTCCCCTTTCGCCCGCCGGCCTGGCGCCCATTGGCCTTGGCCTGGCCGCCAGCCTGGCGCTGGTGCTGGCTGTTGCGGGCTGTTCCGGCGCGCCGCCGCAGCAGGCGGGGCCCACGCAGGTGGGGGTCATCACCCTGGCCGCCCAGCCGCTCACCCTGTCGAACGAGCTGACCGGCCGCACCTCGGCCGTGGCCATCGCCGATGTGCGCCCCCAGGTCGATGGCGTCATCCGCGACCGGCTGTTTGCCGAAGGCTCGCTGGTGCGTGCCGGCCAGCCGCTCTACCAGATCGACGCGCGGCTCTATAAGGCCTCGCTCGACACCGCCGCTGCCCAGCTGGAAAGCGCGCAGGCAACGCTGGCCGATGCCGATGCCAAGGCGAAGCGCTATCGCGCCCTGCCCGATCCGCAGGCCGTTTCCGCCCAGGACATGGACGACACGCTGGCCACCGCCCGCACCGCGCGCGCCAGCGTGCACCAATACAGCGCCACTGTGGAAACCGCGCGGGTGAACCTGGAATATACCCGCGTGCTGGCGCCCATCACCGGGCGCATCGGGCGCTCCACCTATACCAAGGGCGCGCTGGTTTCGGCCAGCCAGACCACCGCGCTGGCCACCATCACCCAGCTCGATCCGATCTATGTGGATATCACCCAAAGCGCGGCCGAATGGCTGCGCCTGCGCCAGGCACTGGCCAAGGGATCGATCCTGCCCACCAGCACCAGCGCCACGCTGAAGCTGGAGGATGGCACGACCTATGGCCGCCCCGGCAGCATCGAATTTACCGAAGTGGCGGTGGATGAAAGCGCCGGCACGGTAACCTTGCGCGCCCGCTTCCCCAACCCCGACGGGCTGCTGCTGCCCGGCATGTTCGTGCGGGTGGCAACGCCGCAGGGCAATCTGCCGCGCGCCATTCTGGCCCCCCAGCAGGGCATCACCCGCGATGCCAAGGGCAATGCCACCGCCCTGGTGGTGAACCGCGCGGGCAAGGTGGAACAGCGCAATGTGGTGGCCGATCGGGCCATTGGCACCAGCTGGCTGGTCACTTCCGGCCTTGCCGCCGGCGACCAGCTGATCGTCGAGGGCACCAGCAAGGTGCACGCGGGCGATCCCGTGCATGCCACGCAAGTGAAACTGGGCCAGTAAACCCATGGGTATCAGCAAGTTCTTCGTTGGCCGGCCGATCTTCGCCTGGGTCATCGCGATTGCCATCATGCTGGCGGGCATCGGCTCGATCCTGTCGCTGCCGGTGGCGCAATATCCCGATGTGGCGCCGCCTGCCGTCACCATCACCGCCACCTATCCCGGCGCCAATGCGCAAACGCTCGACAGTTCGGTGACGCAGGTGATCGAGCAGCAGCTCACCGGCATCGACAATCTGCTCTATTTCTCCTCCAGCTCGTCGAGCGCGGGCACGGCCACCATCACCGCCACCTTCCAGAAGGGCACCGACCCCGACATCGCCCAGGTGCAGGTGCAGAACAAGGTGCAGCAGGCCAATTCGCGCCTGCCCACCGAAGTGCAGCAGCAGGGCCTTGTCGTCACCAAGTCGAACAGCGACTTCCTGATGGTGGTGGGCCTCTACGACGAGACCGACAAGGCCACCGATGCCGACATCGCCGACTATCTCGTCTCCAACCTGCAGGATGATATCGCCCGTGTGAACGGCGTGGGCCAGGTGCAGGTGTTTGGCAGCCAATATGCCATGCGCATCTGGCTGGATCCGGAAAAGCTGGCCGCCCGCCAGCTCATCCCCTCCGATGTGACCAGCGCCATCACCGCGCAGAACGTCGACCTGTCGGCCGGCCAGATCGGCGCGCGCCCGGCTGTGGCCGGCCAGCAGATCACCGCCGTGGTGCAGGCCAAATCGCGCCTGCAAACCCCCGATCAGTTCCGCGCCATCGTGGTGAAAACGCTGACCGGCGGCTCTGTGGTGCGGCTGGGCGATGTGGCCCGGGTGGAAATGGGCCAGGAAAACTACACGATGAGCGCGCGCCTGTCGGGCCATCCGGCCGCGGGCCTGGCGCTGCAGCTGGCGCCCGGCGCCGACGCGCTGAAGACCGCCGCCGCCGTGAAAACCGAAGTGGCCCGCCTGACCACCCACCTGCCTGCCGGCTATCAGGTGACATTCGCCCGCGATTCCACCGATTTCGTCAAGCTGTCGATCCGCGAGGTGATCGAGACGCTGGTGATCGCGGTGGTGCTGGTCGTCGTCGTCATGTATCTCTTCCTGCAGAGCTGGCGGGCCACGCTGGTGCCGGCAATTGCCGTGCCGGTGGTGCTTTTGGGCACGTTTGGCGTGCTGGCGCTGTTTGGCTATTCGATCAACACGCTCACCCTGTTCGGCATGGTGCTGGCGATCGGCCTCCTGGTTGATGACGCCATCGTGGTGGTGGAGAATGTCGAGCGGATCATGGCCGAGGAAGGCCTGCCCCCGCGTGAGGCCACCATCAAATCCATGGGCGAGATCGGCGGCGCGCTGGTGGGCATTGCCCTGGTGCTGTCGGCGGTGCTGCTGCCGATGGCTTTCTTCGGCGGCTCCACCGGGGTGATCTACCGCCAGTTCTCGGTGACGATCGTGGCGGCGATGGCGCTGTCGGTGGTGGTGGCGCTGGTGCTGTCGCCGGCGCTCACGGCCACCATGCTGAAGGCGGGCGACCATGATCCGCTGGAGCGGCCGGGCCTGTTCGGCCGCTTCAACCGCTGGTTCGAGGACATGACCGGCCGCTATGTCAACGCCACCGGCAAGGTGATCGCCCGCAGGGCGCTGCATTTCGGCGTGTTTGGCGCCATCACCCTGGTGCTGGGCCTGTTGTTCTGGCGCCTGCCCACCGGCTTCCTGCCCGAGGAAGACCAGGGCATCGCCATGGTGGTGTTCAGCCTGCCGCCGGGTGCCACGGAAGAGCGTTCCGCCAAGGTGCGCCAGGCGATCACCGACCATTTCCTGCAGAACGAGCAAAACTCTGTGCGCAAGGTGATGGCGGTGACCGGCTTCAGCTTCTTTGGCACCGGGCAGAACACCGGCATGGCCTTCATCGACCTGCTGCCCTTCGAGGAGCGCGGCAAGGCCTCGCAAAGCGCCAGTGCGGTGGTGGGCCGGGCGTTTGGCGCCTTTGCCAGCCTGCGCGATGCGCTGGTCATCCCGCTGACGCCGCCGGCGATCTCGGGCCTGGGCCAGTCGAACGGCTTCTCCTTCGAGCTGCGCAATTCGGGCAATCTGTCGCAGACGGAATTTGCCGCGCTGCGCGACCAGCTGCTGGATGCCGCCCGCAAGGATCCGAAACTGGCGCAGGTGCGCTCGGGCCTGCTGCCCGATGCCCCGCAGCTGCGCGTGACGCTCGACGATACCAAGCTCAACGTGCTGGGCGTGGCCGAAAGCGATGCCACCTCCACCCTCTCCACCGCCTGGGGCGGCACCTATGTCGACGATTTCATCGACCGCGGCCGCGTGAAGAAGGTCTATGTGGAAGGCGATGCCGGCGCCCGCATGACGCCGGAAGACCTCGCCCGCTGGCAGGTGCGCGGCACCACTTCCACCACCAGCATCAGCGCCATGGTGCCCTTCTCGGCAATTTCCACCACCAGCTGGGAAAAGGGCCCCGACACGCTGAGCCGCTTCAACGGCCTGCCCGCCTATGAAATCGATGGCCAGGCGGCCAGCGGCTATTCCTCGGGCGATGCCATGCGCGAGATGGAAAAGCTGCAGGCGCAATTGCCCGCCGGCACCTCCTATGCCTGGAGCGGCCTCTCCTTCCAGGAAAACCAAGCCAGCGGGCAAGCGATGGGCCTCTATGCGATCTCGGTGCTGGTGGTGTTCCTGTGCCTGGCCGCGCTTTACGAAAGCTGGAGCGTGCCACTGGCCGTGCTGCTGGTGATCCCGCTGGGGGTGATCGGCGCGGTGCTGGCGGTGACCTTGCGCGGGCTGGACAACAACATCTACTTCCAGGTCGGCCTGCTCACCACCATTGGCCTTTCCGCCAAGAACGCCATCCTCATCGTGGAATTTGCCGAAGCGGCCCGCCGGCGCGGCGTGCCGGTGCTGGAAGCGGCGCTGAACGGCGCCAAGGTGCGCCTGCGGCCCATCCTGATGACCTCGCTGGCCTTCATTGCCGGCGTGTTCCCGCTGGCGGTGGCCACAGGCGCTGGCGCGCAAAGCCGCATTGCCATCGGCACGGCGGTGCTGGGCGGCATGTTCACCGCCACCGCACTGGCCATCTTCTACGTGCCGATGTTCTTCCTGGCGGTGGCCCAGCTGTTCCATCCCGCCGCCCCCGCTGCTTCTGACCCCGCTGCTTCTGACCACGAGGACCACGCCTGATGCGCCGCGCCCTTCTGATAACCGCAGCGCTGCTGCCGCTGGCCGGTTGCAACCTGGCGCCCCACGCCGCCACGCCTGCCCTGCCCACGCCCCAGCAATGGCCGCAAGGCGCCGCCTATGGCCCGCTGGAAGAGGGCAGCCCGGCGCTGCCCTGGCGGCAGGTGGCGGGCGATGCGCGGCTGGTGAAGGTGATCGAGATGGCGCTGTCCTCCAGCCGGTCGCTGCGCGAGCAGGTGGCCGCCCTTGCCGAGGCGCGCGCGCAATATCACATCCAGCGCGCCGCCCTGCTGCCCACGGTGGATGCCTCGGCTTCGGGCTCTGTCACCCGCGGCATTGCCAACCAGGCCAACAATGCCGACAGCTACAGCGTCTCGGCCGGCGCCAGCAGCTTCGAGATCGACCTGTTCGGCCGCCTGCGCAACGAGGCCAAGGCCAGCTTCGAGAGCTATCTGGCCAGCCAGTCGGGCCTCAAATCCACGCGCCTCTCGCTGGTTTCCGATGTCGCCACGGCCTGGCTCACCTATGCCGCCGACAAGGACACGCTGACCGCCGCCGAAGGCACGCTCGACAGCGCCCGCAAAACGCTGGAGCTGGAACGCGGCCTGTTCAAATCGGGCCTGGCCAGCGGATCGGATGTGGCCAGCGCCATCGCCACGGTGGAAGGGGCGGCCAGCGATGTGGCGGCCGATATCACCACCCTGGCGCAGGACAGGAACGCGCTCGACCTGCTCGTGGGCGCCCATGTGGCCGACGAACTGCTGCCCGACACGCTGGACGGGCTGGATCATGCGATCAGCGCGCCGCCGGCGGGCCTGCCATCCGAAGTGCTGCGCCAGCGGCCCGATGTGGTGGAGGCAGAGCACACGCTGAAGGGCACCTATGCCACCATCGGCGCGGCGCGGGCGGCCTTCTTCCCGGCCATCACCCTCACCTCCTCGGTGGGCCTGGCCAGCACCGCGCTCTCACAGCTGTTCACCCATGGCGCGGCGCAGTGGAATGTGGCGCCATCGGCCAGCGTGCCGCTGCTGGGCGGCACCACCGGCGCCAACCTCGCCTATGCCAAGGCCCAGCGCGACTATGCGCTGGCCGCCTATGAGCTGGCGGTGCAGACGGCGTTTCGCGATGTGGCCAATGCGCTGGCCCGGCGCGGCACCATCGCCGACCAGCGCGCCGCGCAGGACAAGCAGATGCTGGCCTATCGCCGCGCCTGGGAACTGGCCGATGGCCAGCGCCGGGCGGGCACGGGCACCTATCTGGCAGCGCTAGTGGCCCAGCGCAGCTATTATTCCGCCCAGCAGACGCGCATCACCGCCCAGCTGGCCGATCTCAGCAACCGCTTCACGCTTTATGCAGCGGTGGGGGCAGATCCCAGCCTGTAAGGCCTAGAGGGGCCGATCGCGCCCCAACAGCGCTTCCACCCGGGCGGCGGCGGCCAGCAGCGCCCGGTCGGCAAAGCGCGGCGCCACCAGGCTGAGGCCCAGCGGCAGGCCCCCTTGCGCGCGATAAAGCGGCAGGTGGACAACCGGCAGGTGCAGCTGTGTCCACATCTGGTTGAAGATGGGGTTGCCCGGCCCGCGCCCCAGTGGCGCCACGCCCGGCGCGCTGGGGGCAAGGAAGGCATCGAAACCGGCCATCGCCGCTTCCACTGCGATGCGGGCGGTGACGGTAAGGTCGTAGGCGGCGCGCAAGGCCTCGTCGGGATAGCGGGCGCGGGCGGCCACCCGCTGGTGGAAATCGGCATGCAGCAGGGCCGGTTCCGCCCGGGCCAGGTTGAGGAAGGCGGCCGCCCCCTCGCGGAACAGGATCGCCATGAAGGCCTCCTCCAGCCCGTCGCAGGCGGCAGGCAGCGCCACCTCTTCCACCACCGCCCCGGCAGCGGCGAGGCGGGCGGCGGCATCGGCCATGGCGGCTTGGGTTTCCGCCTCGGCGCGGGGCCAGTAGGGCGTGCGGCACAGGCCGATGCGCAAGCTGGCGCGGGGCGGCGGCGGCGGCGCGAAATCATAGGTTTCGGCCAGCAGATCGAGGCCGGCAAGGCTGCTGGCATAAAGGCCGATCGTATCGAGGCTGGCGGCATAAAGCTTGGCCCCCTCGCGCGAGATCTGGCCCCATGTGGGCTTCAGCGCGTGGATGCCGCAGAAGCTGGCCGGGCGGATGGTGGAGCCGCCGGTCTGCGTGGCGAGCGCCAGCGGCACATGGCCCGCCGCCACCGCCGCCGCCGAGCCAGAGGACGAGCCGCCCGGCGTGCGGGCGCCATCATGCGGGTTGGCAGTGGCGGCATTGCGGCCGGCGGCGGCAAATTCTGTGGTATCCGTCTTGCCCAGGATCAGTGCGCCGGCTGCCCGCAAGGTGGCCACGCAAGGCGCATCGGCGATGGCGGGCGCGGCCAGCCCCAGCGGGGAATTGTGGCTGGTGGGCATGGCCGCCACGTCGATCACGTCCTTGATGCCGATGGGGATGCCGGCCAGCGGGCCGGTGGGCCCCTCGCCCCGATCCTGCGCGGCGGCGGCAGCGCGAGCGGCGGCCGGGGCCAGATGCGTCCAGGCGCGGATCTCGCGGTCGGTTGCGGCAATGCGGCGAAGGGCCGCGTCCAGCGCGGCGGTGGCAGGCGTGCTCATGGGCTGCATGCTATCACGGCGGGCCTTCATGTAAACATTTTCATTGGCGGTTGCACGGGGGCTTAAAGGCCTCTATCGCATTGCAGCATGTCCTCCCCTTCCCATAGCCTGAAGCAGGCGCTGATCAGCACCACGCTGGTGCAGGTGCTGGCCACTGCCATCGCGCTGGCGCTCACGCCCATTGCCCCGCGCGCGGCGCATGATTTCGGCATCGATCCGCATTACATCGGCTTTCAGATCAGCCTCATCTATTGCGCCGGCGCCTTTGCCTCGGCCGCTTCGGGCACGCTGATCCACCGGCACGGGGCGGTGGCGATGGAAGTGCTGTCGCTGGCGCTGTTTGGCGGCGGGCTGCTGCTGCTGGCCACGGCGCGGCTGCCGCTGGGCATGCTGGGCTCGGTGCTGATCGGCGTGGGCTATGGCTTGCAGAACCCGGCCTCGTCGCAATTGCTCAACCAGGCCTGCCCGCCGGAAAAGCGCAGCGTGGTGTTCTCGATCAAGCAGGCGGGGGTGCCGCTGGGGGCGCTGCTGGCCAGCCTGGCGCTGCCCTGGCTGGATGGGCTGATCGGCTGGCGGCTGGCGCTGGTGATCGGCGCCATCGGCCCTGTGGCGCTCATCCTCCACATCCTGCGCGCGCACCGGCATGAAGCGCACCGGCGGCGGCCGGGCGGCGCTTTCCTGCCCGGCCTGATCGAGGAGCAGCGGCTGGTGTCGCGCGAGCCGCGCCTGCGCGTGCTGGCGCTGCTGGGGCTGCTCTATTCGGCGGTGCAGCTTTCGCTTTCGGCCTATATCGTGCTGATGCTGGTGGATAATCGCGGCTGGCCGCTGGTCAGCGCGGCGGCGATGGGCGGCCTGTTGCAGGGCTTTGGCGCGCTGGGCCGGGTGTTCTGGGGCTGGCTGGCTGATCGCACGCGGGCCGGCCTTGCCATTCTGGCGCTGATCGGCCTTGGCAGCAGCGCGGCGCTGGTGGCGCTGCCGTTGCTGGGGGCGCTGCCGGCCGCCCTGCAAGGGGTGCTGCTGTGCGCGCTGGGCTTTTTCCTGTCGGGCTGGAATGGCGTGGCGATGGCCGAAATCGCCCGCAGCGCGCCGCTTGCGCAAACCGGCCGGGTGATGGGCGGGGCGCTGGTCTACACCTTTCTGGGCGTGATGCTGGGGCCGGCCAGCTTTGCCTTCCTCTATGAAGCGCTGGGCCGCTACGACAGCACCTTTGCCGCCGTGGCGCTGGCCACCACGCTGGGCGCGCTGGCCGCGGCCTGGCGCCATCTGGCCGAGCGCCACGCCTGAAAAAAACACCGGGCCTGAAAGAACACCTGCCCCCGCGCAAGGCGAGGGCAGGTGTCAGTTCCCGTTCGGGCGGGGTGGCCGGGAAAGGGGTTATGCGGGCTCGGCAATATGCGCGCGGCACTGCATCAGCGGCTGCACCTTGGTGGCAAATTCATCGAGGCCGGTGAGGAATTCGTCGAAAGTCAGCATGATGCCCTTGGTGCCGGGGATGCTGGCGGCCTCATCCAGCAGGCGGGCAACGGTCGCATGGCTGCCGATGAAGGTGCCGATGTTGAAGTTCACCGCGCCCTCGGGCAGGTTGATGTGGCGCGAGGTGGAATTGGCATCGCCGGTCGTGTCCTTGCTGCCCTGGTCGGCCATCCAGGCCAGCGCGCCCATATCGGCACCGGCCTTGTAATGCTCCCACTTGGCGAAGGCTTCCTCGTCGGTCTCGCCCATGATCACCATGCACAGGATATAGGCCCCCACATCGCGGCCCGAACGCTGCGAGGCCTCCACCAGCTTTTCCACCGTGGGCTGGTGCTGGAAGGGCTTGTTGATGCCGCCGCAGGTGACGAAATTATAGTCGCCATAGGTGGCGACAAAATCCATCCCCCGTTCCGACTGGCCTGCGCCAACGATCTCGATCTTGCCGGAAGGCTGCGGCCCCAGCTTGCAATCGTCCATCTGGAAATACTGGCCCTTGAAGTCGGACGAGCCCTGTTCCCACAGCTCCTGCATCACGCGGACATATTCCTCGGAATAGTCGTAGCGATAGCCGAAATAATCATCGCCCGGCCACAGGTTCATCTGGGCATATTCGCCCTTGGCCCAGCCCGAGACGATGTTGAGGCCAAAGCGGCCCGGCGCGATCGAATCGATGGTGATCGCCATGCGCGCGGCAATCGCCGGCGGCAGGGTGAGCACGGCGGTGGTGGCAAACAGCTTGATCTTGGTAGTGACAGCCGCCAGCCCCGCCATCAGCGTGAAGCTTTCCAGATTATAATCCCAGAAGCGCGTCTCGCCGCCAAAGCCGCGCAGCTTGATCATCGAGAGCGCGAAATCGAAGCCATAGCCCTCCGCCTTCTGGACGATCGCCTTGTTCAGTTCGAAGCTGGGCATGTATTGCGGGGAATTCTTGGAAATCAGCCAGCCATTGTTGCCGATCGGCACGAAAACGCCAAGATCCATGGAAGTCTCCTGTAAAATCAGGTGGAAGGGAGAGGAGGAAGCGGGCGGGCCAGCCAGTCGGTGGCCCGTTCAAAGGCATGGGCGGCGCCCAGCAGCAGGCTTTCGGCGCGGGGGGCGCCGATCAGTTGCAGGCCCAGCGGCAGGCCGGCACCATCAAAGCCCATCGGCGTGGACAGCGCTGGCAGGCCCAGATAGGAAATCGGCCGGGTGAGCGCGGACAGATCGCCCACCACCTTGTCCATCGCCGCCCCGGCATTGGCGCCGGCGGCCTCGCCACCGGGCGTGGGCATGCGCAGGGTGGGCGTGGCCAGGATATCGCAGCGGGCCAGCGGCCCTGCCAGCATCGCCGCCAGATCGGCGCTGCGCAGCCGCCGCGCGCGCACATAGGTGGCCGCCGGCATGGCCAGCCCATGCAGCAGGCGGTTGCGCACCTGCTCGCCATAATCCTGCGGGCGGTCGCGCAGCCAGTCGAGGTGGAGGGCGGCCGCTTCCGGCGCCCAGACCAGCCCCGCCATCGCCGCCAGATGCGCCTGATCGGGCATCGCCACCTCGATCACCCGCGCGCCCAGCCCCTGCAGCACCCGCACCGCCTCGGCAAAGGCGGCGGCCACTTCGGCTGCCAGCCCGTCGGCATAATAGGCCACCGGCAGGCCGATGGTGAGGCCAGCCAGATCACCCCGCAACCCTTGCGCGAAATCCTCGCCATCGCCGGCGATCACCGTCATCAGCCGGGCCACGCTGCGGGCCGAGCGGGCCAGCGGCCCTGCCGTGTCCATGCTTTCGGAAAGGCCCATCATGCCCTGCTGGCCCAGCCGGCCATGAGTGGGCTTCAACCCCACCACGCCGCAGATCGCCGCCGGCAGCCGCACCGAGCCGCCCGTGTCAGAGCCCAGCGCGCCGGCGACGATCCGCGCCCCCACCGCCGCGCCCGAGCCCGAGGACGAGCCGCCGGTGATCGCCGCGCCCGCCCAGGGGTTGCGGCAGCGGCCGAGGTGGGCATTGTGGCCGGTGGGGCCCATGGCGAATTCGGCCATGTGCAGCCGGCCGATGTCGATGGCGCCGGCCGCATCCAGCCGCGCCAGCAGCGGGCAGGTTTCGCCTGCCACAAAGCCGGCGCGGATTTTGGAACCGCAGCCCGACACGCGGCCCTGGCGATAGAACATGTCCTTGTGGGCCAGCGGCACGCCGGCCAGCGGGCCCAGCACCTGCCCCCGGGCGCGGGCCAGATCCACCGCGCGGGCCGCTTCCAGCGCCGGCGCGCCGGCGATCGCCACGAAGGCGTTGAGATCGGCGCGGGCATGGGCGGCGGCAAGGGCGGCTTCGGTCAGCGCCTCGGCGGTGAAGGCGCCTTCAGCGATGGCCTCGGCCTGCGCCACCAGATCGAGGCTGGCGAGGGCTTGCGCGGCGCTCATGATTGGCGCGCCTTGCCGGCCAGCAGGGCCTCGGCAGAGGCGGCGGGGCAATCAAAGAAGGCCTCTGCCCCCAGCGCCGCCACGCCGCGCGCCAGCACCGCGCCATCGGCCTGCCAATGGGCCAGGCAGCGCGCTTCCCATTCCGGCGTGATGGCGCTGTCGGCCAGGCCCAGCGCTGCGGCCAGCCACTGTCGGGCCGCGCTCATGGCAGGCGCACGCCCACGGCGGCGCCTGCCTGCAGGCACAGGTATAGCTTGGGCAAAGCCCGCATAAATCCCTCATGTTTTGCTGTGGCGCCCCTTGCCGGGCGCGGGCATCGGCACGTCTGGAAACGTTTACAAAGATGCCTTGCGCGGGGCCACTGTCAAGCCCCTATTTGCTGCGCATGCGAATGCGGGGGTAAACGCCCCCCCGCTCTCAGCCCCCGGCTCTCAGCCCTCGGTGGGGCGGGCGGTGCTTTCGCGCACCACCAGCTGGTGCGGCAGGATCACCTCGCGGCAGGCGCCATCGGCATCGAGGCCAAAATCCAGCATCAGCCGCATCGCCTGCTCGCCGATCAGCGTGGTTGGCAGCGCCACCGTCGTCAGCGCCGGATTGCTGAATTCGGAGAAGCGGAAATCATCGATGCCGATCACGCTGATATCCTGCGGCACGCGCAGGCCCCGGGCGGCGATGGCATGGATGGCGCCCAGCGCCATCTCGTCATTCTCGCACAAAAGCGCGGTGAACGGCTCGCCCCGGTCGAGCAGGCAGCGCGCCCCTTCCACGCCCGACAGCAGCGAATAATCGCCGCCTGCCACCATTGGCTCGGGCAGATCCAGGCCGAAACGGCGCAGCCCCAGGCGAAAGCCGCGCTGCCGGTCGCGGCTCATGCGCTGGTTGGCCGGGCCGGAAATGCAGGCGATGCGCGTGTGGCCCAGCTGGGCGATATGCATGGCGGCATCGGCCGCCGCTTCCAGATCGTTCACCCGCACGCGCGGCTGGTTGCTGCCATCCTGATATTCGCAGGCCAGCACGATGGGCAGCGGGGCTGCGTCAGCGGGCCGATCACGCAGCACGCCGGGCAGCTGCAGGTCGAGCAGGATCATGCCATCGGCCTGCTTGCCGGCCACCATCTCGTAATGGCTGTCGAGCAGGTCCTCGCGCCCCTCGGTGATCGCCAGCAGCACCTTGGTGCCGCTGTCGCGCGCCACATTTTCCACCCCCTGCACGAAAGCGGCGGTGAACGGGTTGGCGATATCCGGCACGGCGATGATCACCGCATCAGCCTTCTGCCGGCGCAGCGAGGCGGCCAGCATGTTGGGCTTGTAATCGAGATCACGGATGGCCGCCTCGATGCGCTGGGCGGTCTTTTCCTTCACCAGATTGGGCTGGCGCAGCGCGCGCGAGACGGTGGCGATGGAAACCCCGGCCTTGGCAGCGATATCCTTGATATTGGCCATGGCTTTTCCCTCCCCAGCAGCGGCTCTTCTGTGGCCGATCCGGCGGCTGCCAGCAAGAGGGCAGCCCCCGGCCCAGGCGCAGCGCACCAAAGTTCTATGCGCTTAGGCCAAGGGCGGTGCTACGGCAAGCGCGATGCCCTTCGTTTTCACCCGCTTCTCCGCCGGGCGGCGGAAACAGGCCGATCAAGCCCCACCGCATGGGCCTGGCCGCGCCCGGCCCAGTGAGGATTGCCAGCAACACATGGGCCCCCACGCCTCCATGCTCCAACCCCGCAATGGCCCATTATCATAATGATATATATAGATAATATCATTTTTTATCAGACCACATCGCTTCCCGGTTGCAATTGCCCGCAAAGCCCATATTCTGATGAAAAGGTTTACACATAACAATGAGGGGTCTCAACGATGTTGCATAAATGGAGCCTGGCCGCCGGTGTGGCGCTGGCCAGTATCATGCCCGCGCTTGCCCATGCCGAAACGCCCGCCGCCAGCGCCCAGGCCAGCAGCGGCCTTGGTGAAATCGTGGTGACGGCCGAAAAGCGCGAGAGCACGGCCTCGAAAACGCCGATCGCCATGACCGTGGCCAGCGGCGCCGATCTGATCCGCGCCGGTGTTGCCGATGTGAACGGGCTGAGCAATATCGCCCCCACGCTGAACATCGCGCAGAACAACCAGAACACGATGATCACCATCCGCGGCATTTCCAGCCGCGACTACACCGAAACCGGCAATCCGGCGGTGGCGGTCAGCATCGACAACTTCTTCCTGCAGAACGGCACCGCGCTCAACGTCGGCTTCTACGATCTCGACCGGGTGGAAGTGCTGCGCGGCCCCCAGGGCACGCTTTATGGCCGCAATGCCTCGGCCGGCGCCATCAACATCCAGACCGCCAAGCCCACCAAGAAGCTCGAGGGCTCGGTCTCGCTGGGCTATGGCTACAAGAACGCGCTGCTGGTGGAGGGCATGATCAACCTGCCCGTGACCGACAATCTGCAGGTGCGCGCGGCCTTCTCGGTGCATAACCGCGATGGCTATCGCAACAACGGTTCGCTCAGCACCGGCAATGAAAACGTATCCAAGGGCGGCAATGACGATGTCAGCCAATCCGCCCGCCTGCATGTGATGTGGGAGCCGACCAGCAATTTCACCGCCCTTGTCACGGGCGAATACACCCATGTTGGCGGCGTGGGCCCGGTCATCAAGGGCATTCTGGCCGATCAGGTGAACGGCGATGGCACGCTGAAGATCGGCAGCACCACCAACTGGCAGCTGTCGAACCAGTCCTATATCGACATCACCCAGAAGACCATCCGCGGCACGCTGACCTACGACCTGGGCTTTGCCAAGCTGACCTATATCGGCGGCTATCGCCAGCAGCACATCCTGCATGGCAACGACCAGGATGGCGGCACCACCTACAGCTATGCCTTCCCCACCGACGGCAAGACCGACACCGAAAACCACGAATTGCGCATCGCCTCCAACGGCAACACGCGCTTTGGCTGGCAGGGCGGCCTGTACTACTTCCAGGATGGCGGCCAGGCGCTTACCTATTTCCAGGTGCTGGGCAATCCGGTGTATAACTACTACACCTTCAACTACCTCACCAATGCGCAGTCCTTCGCTGCCTATGGCCAAGTCTACTACAAGATCTTCGACAATCTGAAACTGTCGGGCGGCGCGCGCTATACCGAGGAATACAAGAACCAGCTGGGCTACAGCATCATCGCCGGCACCTACACCGATGTGAACTGGAAGTATCACGGCGGCAAGGACACCTACCATGTCGGCCTCGACTGGCAGGTGGATCCGCATCACCTCGTCTATGCCAAGTTCGACACCGGCTTCAAGACCGGCGGCGTGCAGAACCTGCGCTCCTATGGGCCGGAATCGATCAAGGCCTATGAAGTGGGCGCCAAGAACCGCCTGTTCGGCAACACGGTGGAACTGAACATCGACGCCTTCTACTACGACTATTCCCAGCTGCAGGTGCAGCAGAACGACCCCGAAACCGCCATTTCCTATATCTACAACGCCGGCAAGGCGCGCGATTACGGCGTGGAATTCGAAGGCCGCTGGGCGATCACTCCCAACGACCGGCTGGACGCCAACATCAACTACGTGAACGCCCGTTACACCGATTTCGTCAACACCGGCGTGCAATATGCCGGGCACGCCCTGCCGCAATCGCCCAACTGGGCGCTGGGTGGCGGCTTCTCGCATGATTTCGAACTGAAGACCGGCGCCAAGGTGACCGCGCGCGTGCAGACGCGCTATGAAAGCAAATCCTATTTCGGCTTTGAAAACGCCAATTACGAGCTGCAGAAGGCCTATACCAAGACCGACCTGATCCTCAGCTACACGCCGCTGGGCAAGGGCTTCTCGGCCTCGGCCTTCATCTACAACCTCGAGAATTCCACCATTCTCACCGATTCGGAAGCGGCGGGCTATGCCGGCGGCTATCTGGTGCAATTCGCCGATCCGCGCACCTATGGCGTGCGGCTGAACTACAGCTTCTGACGGTCCCCTTTTCCCGCAGAAGCTGCAAAAGGCAGGGCCCGGTCAGCGATGACCGGGCCCTGTTGCCTTGGGGAAGGCTTTGAAAAGCCGGGGGCCCGCCAAAGCAAGCCCCCCGCCGGCCGGATTATTCCGCCGCTTCGGCTTCCTTGGCGGCATTGGCCGCGTCGATCTCGGCCGCCTTGGCTTCCACCAGCCTGACGATGTGATCGAGCATGTCCTCGCTCTGCACATGGTGGTCGGTCACGCCCGAGAGATAGACCATGTGCTTGCCATTGCCGCCGCCGGTGATGCCGATGTCGGTCTCGCGCGCCTCGCCCGGCCCGTTCACCACGCAGCCCAGCACCGACAGCGAGATCGGCGTCTTGATGTGCTGCAGCCGGTCTTCCAGCGCCGACACCGTCTTCACCACGTCAAAGCCCTGCCGCGCGCAGGAGGGGCAGCTCACCACGCGCACGCCGCGGGTGCGCAGGCCCAGGCTCTTCAGGATCTCGAAGCCCACCCGCACTTCCTCTTCCGGCGGCGCGGAAAGCGAGACGCGCAGCGTATCGCCAATGCCGGCCCACAGGAGGTTGCCAATGCCGATGGCGCTCTTCACCGTGCCGCCGATAAGGCCGCCAGCCTCGGTGATGCCGAGGTGCAGCGGGCAATCCACCGCTTCCGCCAGGCCCATATAGGCCGCCACGGCGAGGAACACGTCAGACGCCTTCACCGCCACCTTGTAGTCGTGGAAGTCATGGTCCTGCAGCAGCTTGATATGGTCGAGCGCGCTTTCCACCAGCGCCTCGGGGCAAGGCTCGCCATATTTTTCGAGCAGGTCCTTCTCGAGGCTGCCGGCATTCACGCCGATGCGGATGGCACAGCCATTAGCCTTGGCCGCGCGCACCACTTCGGCCACGCGATCGGCGCTGCCGATGTTGCCGGGGTTGATGCGCAGGCACGCCGCGCCCGCATCGGCCGCTTCCAGCGCGCGCTTGTAGTGGAAGTGGATATCGGCCACCAGCGGCACCTGGGCTGCGCGGGCGATCTCGCGGAAGGCGGTGGTGCTTTCCACATCCGGGCACGACACGCGGATGATATCGGCGCCGGCTTCCTCGCAGCGGCGGATCTGGTCGATCGTCGCCCTGGCATCGCTGGTCAGCGTGTTGGTCATGGTCTGCACGCTGATCGGCGCATCGCCGCCCACGGCCACCTTGCCGACCATGATCTGGCGGCTCTTGCGGCGGGCGATGTCCCGCCAGGGGCGCAGGCCGGGGTTATGGTCAGACATGGCTTACTCCGTAGCAATCGGGAAGGATGACATCAGAAACAGGGCTGGGGCGCCAAGCGACCGACCGGGCCGAAAGCGGCAAGGGATGCGGATCGAGGGGCAGATCGGGCGCCATCGAGCGCGCCTATAGCGCATCCGCGCCCCCCCGCAAATGCGCCATCGCGCTGGCGCGGTTTTTCATGGTGCTTGCGCGGTTTTTTGCCCTGCTGGCGGGGGTTTGCCGGCTCAGCGGGGCGGGGCGTGCTTGCTGGCGCGGCGGTGGCCCAGCTGCATGCCCGCTTCCAGCCGGCCGCGCAGCTGGGTGTAATAGGCCAGCAGGAAGGCGTGGATTTCCTCGGCATCGGCGGGCGGGTGCCAGCCGATTCTCGCCGCGATCGCCCCGGCCACGGCCGCCATCGGCGCTGGCGCCCCTTCGCGCAGCACCTTTTCCAGCACGCCCAGCTCATATTCGCCATAAGCGGCCAGTTCCGCCGCGCTGAAGCGATAGGGCCCACCGGCCGGCCCCTGCGGCACGGAAAGCGCCGCCGCCAGCCGCCGGTGCGGCGCTTCCACTACCCAGGTGCCGGCCACGATATCGCCGGGCCGCAGCCGATCGCGGTTGAACAAGGGCAGGCCGGCAAACAGCACCAGCCAGGCCAGGCCCGCCGCCATGCTCCAGCCCAGCCCATGCGCGCCCCCGCTGGTGCCCAGCAGCCCGGGCACCGCCAGCGGCGCGCTCAATTCCACCTCGCGCAGCAGATTGCGGGCCAGCACCCGGTCGGCCGTCAGCCGCGATCCATCGCGCGTGGCGATGCGCAGGCCCAGCATGCGCTTGCCCGGCGTTGCCCCGCGCGGCCCCAGCTCGAAGCCCAGAAACCAGGCATTGCGCAGCACGAAGCTGGCCAGCAGCCACAGCACGAACAGCGCCTGCAACGCGCCGCCCGCCGCCTTGCCGCCGCCCAGCCCCCGGGCAATGCCCAGCAGCGCCAGCGCCAGCGCCCCCAGCACCAGCCCCTGCAGCGCCAGATCCAGCAGCAACGCCCCCAGCCGCGTGCCGCGCCCGGCAAGCCGCAGGCGCAAGGTCACGCCCTCGGCGGTTTGCAACAGGCGCTCGGCTGCGTCGGACGGGGTCATGGGGCCTCCCCTCCCCGGCCCACAAGGCCGAAATAGGCCAGCCACAGCACCAGCATCAGCCCGCCCAGCGCCATGCGGGCAGCGGTCGGCTCGATCAGCTGGCGGGCAAAGCCTTCCAGCAGCCCGGCCACGAACAGCATCGCCACCACCCCCAGCATCACCAGCGCCGCCCGCCGCCCGGCGGCCGAGACCGCCTCCAGCACGCCCGCCCGGCCGGGAAAGGCCACCGCCCGCCCCATATGCAGCCCCGCCGCTGCCGCCAGCACCAGCGCGAACAGCTCTGTCGTGCCATGCACCGCCAGCCAGCCGGCCGCCTCGGGCAGCAGGCCGGCGCCGGCAAACAGCCACAGGAAAGCCCCCAGCAGCGCCGCATTCTGCACCAGCAGCAGCAGGCTGGGCACGCCCACTACAAAGCCCAGCGCAAATTCCAGCAGGGCGATCTGGGCATTATGGCCAAACAGATAGGCCGCCAGCACGGACAGCCCGCTCTCCTGCGTGTGGCCAAACAGGGTGGCGCGCAGGGCCGCGGGGCTGGCGGCGGGGTTGCGCCCTTGGGCCATATCGCCCACCAGCGCGCCAAACCATTGCGGATCGGCCGCGCACAACAGCCAGCCCACCGCCGTGCCCAGCGCCAGCACGATAAGGCAAATGGCGATATCCACCGCCAGCGCCCGCACCGCCCGGGGCCAGCCGCCCGCCAGAAAACCCGCCAGCCAGCCGCCCAGCCCGATATTGGGGCCATACAGCTGGAACCAGGCGCGCTGCACCAGCGCTTCCAGATAGGCCTGCACGGCGGCATCCAGCATGGTGCCGCGCGCCACCGCCAGCGCCGAGGCCGCCTGCCGATAAAGCCCCGGCAGCGCCAGCAGATCGGCATCGGCAATGGCGCGGGGGCGGCCTTTTTCCAGCAGGCCGACGATGCGCTCCAGCCGGGCCCAGTCGGCCTCGCGGGCGAGGCGAAAGCGGTCGGAGCCCAGGCTTGCCTGCCAGCCTTCCGGCACGGCCGGCGCGCCAGCGCGCCAGCGCGCGGCCAGATCGCGCCAGAACGCCTTCATGCCACCCCTCCGCGCGCGCGCAGGCCCAGATAGGTATCGATCAGCCGCATATCGAGCTGGCCGGCCGGCGCTTCCAGCACCTCCACCCCGGCCTGGCGCAGCCGGGCCAGCACGCGGGCGCGTTCATCCAGCAAGCCTTGCGCGCCCACCGCCCGGGCCAGCGCGCCCAGATCCACCGGCGCCCCCCGCGCCATCTCTTCCAGCCCTGCATCCTCCAGCGTGACGAACAGCACCCGGTGGCGCGCCAGCAGCCGGCCAATGCTTTCCACCATCATCGTCGCGCTGGTGGGATCGGTGAAATCGGAAAACACCACCACCAGCGAGCGGCGGCGCAGATGCGCCACCAGGCTGGCAAGGGCGAGGGTGAAATTGGGCTCCTCGGCGCGATAGGCCAGCTCTGCGGCGGCCGCGCGCAGGCGGGCAAAGCCGCCCTGGCCATAAAGGGGCGTGGCCAACTCCACTTGCGCGGCAAAGCCGAACAGGCCCACCCTGTCGCCCTCGCGCAGGGCCACCCAGCCGGCGGCAAGGGCTGCGGCAATCGCCCGGTCCAGCCGCGTCAACCTGCCCAGATCCTCGCACATCGCCCCGCCGCAATCGAAAGCGAAGACGATCTGGTTGTTGCGCTCTGCCTCATATTCGCGGGCCATCAACCGGCCGTGGCGGGCCGACACTTTCCAGTCGATCCGCCGGCGATCCATGCCCGGCTGGAATTCGGCCATCGTCTCGAACTGGCTGCCCTCGCCGCGCAGGCGCCGGGCGATCTCGCCCGCCCGCGCATCCTTGAGATAGGTCGCCAGCGCGGGCGAGCGCACCACGGCCAAGCTGGGCAGAATGCGCAAGGCCCGCGCCACCGGCCAGCGGCGCTGGCAGGCGCCAAGGCCCAGCGGGCCGGTGCGGCGCAGGGCCAGGCTTTCCACCTCGGCCAGCCCGCGCCGGGCCGGGTGGCACAGGGCCTGCCCGCGCGCCCGGCCGCTGCCATCGCGCCGCAGCGCCAGGCGCAGCACGCCGCCCGGCGCCAGCAGCGGGCCAACCGCCAGCGCCGCCGCGATGCCGCCCGCCGGGCCGCCGCCGGCCACGTCCAGCGCGATGGGCAGGGCGCCGCCCACTTCGGCCTCGCCGGCCATGTCGATCCGCCAATCCGCGCTGGCGCCGGCGGCCAGCGCAGCATCGGCCAGCACCAGCAGCCCCATCGCCAGCCCCAGCGCCGGCGCCAGCTGCCACAGATCCGCGCGCACCGCCGCCAGCAGCAGCGCCGCCGGCGCCAGCAGCGCCAGCAGCAGCACCGCGCGGGCGGTGGGCAGCAGCGCCGGCCGGCCGGGCCGGCTGGGGCGGCTGGGGAAAAGGGCGCGCAGGGCCATCAGCGGGCGCTCAGCGCGGGGCCTCGGTGGCCTCGATGAAGCCGGCCACCAGCGCTTCTGCCGCCTTGCCCTCGATCTCGGCGGCCGGGCTCAGCGTCAGGCGGTGGCGCAGCACGGCAGGGGCCAGCGCCTTCACATCATCGGGCAGCACATAATCGCGGCCATCGAGCGCCGCGCGCGCCCGCGCGGCCTGCGCCATCAGCACGCCCGCGCGCGGCGAGGCGCCCACGGCGATATCGGCGCTCTGCCGGGTGGCGCGGATCAGCCGGGCGATGTAATCGGCCACCGGCGCTGCCAGCTGCACGCCGGCCAGCGCGCGCGCGGCCGCGGCCAGCCGGGCGCCATCGGCCACTGGCACGATGCCATGATCGGCCGGGCTTTCCGCCCCGGTGCCGGCGCCAAACCGGCTGACGATGCGCACTTCCTCCTCCAGCGCCGGATAGGGCAGCGCCAGCTTGAACAGGAAACGATCCAGCTGGGCCTCGGGCAGCGGATAGGTGCCCTGACTTTCCACCGGGTTTTGCGTGGCCACCACCAGAAAGCGGTCTGGCAGGGCATGGCGCTGGCCATCCAGCGTCACGCCGCGTTCCTGCATGGCTTCCAGCAGGGCGGCCTGGGTCTTGGGGGGGGTGCGGTTGATCTCGTCGGCCAGCAGCAGTTCGCAGAAGATCGGCCCGCGGGTGAGGGTGAACTGGCTGGTCTGGAAGTTGAACAGGTTGGCGCCCAGAATATCGCCCGGCATCAGATCAGGGGTGAACTGGATGCGGCCGAAATCCAGCCCGCTGGCGGCGGCAAAGCAGCGGGCAAGGAAGGTCTTGGCGGTGCCCGGCGGGCCTTCCAGCAGCACATGGCCGCGCGCCAGAAGGGCGATCAGCAGATGGTCCACCACATCGGCCTGGCCCACCACGGCCCTGGCGGTTTCGGCGCGGATGGCGCCGGCCAGCTCTGTCAGGGCGGCCAGGGGCAGGTGTTCGGCATCGCTCATCGCGTCAGCGTCCTTTCGATGGTGTGGAGCTGCTGCGCGGCCTGCAGCAGGGCGCCCTCGCCATGGGGCGCGGCCAGCGCCTCCAGCGTGGCGGGAAGATCGAGGTCGGGCCGGCCGCGGGCCGCCAGCAGGCGGGCCAAAGCGGCCTGTTGCGCCGGCGGCGGCAGGCTGCGCGCCAGCCCCAGCGCCCGCGCCAGCCGCGCCGCAGCGCCATCGGCATAGGGCGCGCCCAGCACCCGCCAACGCCGCGCCCTGAGGATAAGCGCGGCCATGTTGGCCACCAGCAGGCGGCGGCCATTGGCAGGCGCTGCCAGCGCCCGCTCGGGCGGGGCCAGCCGCACGAACCCGCGCCAGCCCACCCCCAACCCCGCCAGCAGCAGGCACAAGGTGGCGGCCAGAAACGGCGGGGTGAAGGCCAGCGCCACCAGATTGGTCGGCCGGCCAAGGCCATTGAGGGCCAGATCGAAGCCGATGGCGCGCGCTGCCCCCTGCCGGCCGGCCAGCGCCCGGCGCACCAGCGCCTCGGCCAGGGCGGCGTTTTCGGCATGGGCAAGGCCGGCGTTGTTCAAAAGATCCGGCTCGAAGACGAGGATCAGCGGCGGCGCCCTGGGCGGCACCCAGCCGGGCCGATAGGCCGCCGCCAGCACCCGCCCGGCGCCATCTGTCACCAGCGGGGCCAGCGCCGCGCCGGTGCCGGCCAGGGCCAGATCGGCGCGGGGCAGCACGGCGCCGGTGCCTTCCGGCCCGATCACCGGCGGGGCCGCCGGCGCCACGCCAATCGCCACATCATCGGCAAAGCCTTTCCAGCCGGGCAGGGCCAGCCCGGTCAGCCACACCCAGCCGGGCGCCGCGCCGCTGGCCCCCTGGGCGGCGGCCGTCTGCCATTTGGGCAGCACCACCAGCACCGGCCCATGCGGCAGATGCGCCATCACCCGCCGCTGGATCGCCCGCCCGTCAGCCTCGGCCGGCGGGGTGAGCACCAGCAGGCCGCTGCCTTCGCTTGCGCCAAAGCCCGCGCTGCTGCCGACAGCCACCGGATAGCCCGCCACCTCCAGCAAGGTGGCAAGGCCGGCATAGCCATCGAGCCCGCGCCCGCCGGCATGGGCGCCGGCTGCCGGCACCTGCGCGGGCGCGGCGCCCGCCAGCCAGGCCAGCCCCAGCAGCAGGGCGCCCATCGCCGCCACCAATGCTAGCGCGGCCTTGCCGCTGAAGGGGCCCTGCCCGCTCATCGAGCCGCGCCCTCGGCCAGCGGCACCTGCGCGAAATCGGCATAAGCGGCGCGCGCGGCCTGCCAGTCTGCCAGCGCCAGCGGGCGCAGGGCATAACGGCACTGCTCCACCCGCGCGGCGATGAGGCCAAAAGCCATGCGCGCCGCTGCCGGCAGCCGCGGCTGGCCGGCCAGTTCGCGCGCGGTGGTGGCCGGGTGCAGCAGGCCGGGGCGGGCAGCGGCGATCTGCGCCACGCTGCGCGCCAGCAGCAGATGCACCGCCTCGTCGAACGCGCCGGCCGCCGCCAGGCTTTCGGCATCGGCCAGCAGAGCGGCGGCTTCGGCGGCATCAGGTGCCCAGGGCGCGGCCTTGTCGGCCAGGGCGTGGCGGCGGCGCGCCGGCCAGCGCCGCACCAGCCACCAGCCAGCTGCCAGCACCAGCCCTGCCCCCAGCACCACCGCCAGGCTGGCCATCCACGGCCAGGCCCCGCCCAGCGCATGGCCGGCCGGGCCGAACAGGCGGGCAAACAGCCGCGCCAGCCACTCCAGCGCCTTCACCAGCCATTCCAGCCAGAACGGCGGCTTGTAGGGCGCAGGCGGCGGCAGCGGGGCAAACTGGATCTCGCCATGGGCCCTCAGCGCCCGCCAATGGGCCAGCGCCGCCGGATCGGGCCGGGCCATGGCCGCCGATGTGGCAGCGGATGTGGCAATGGCATCACGCAAGCGGCAGGCCCCCTTGGACGCCTAGGTGGCATGGCGCCCAAGCACTTGCAAGGGGTGGCAAAAACCACCCGCCTTGCCCCCGCGGCCGTTCAGCCCTGCCTGTAACCAGGCAATCAGCCGCGCGGGCGGGCCTGCGGATAGCTGCCCAGAAGGCGCAGGTTCTTGCAGTGGAAAGCGGCTTCCTCGATCGCCCGGTCCACCGCCGGATCGCCCGGCCGGCCAACGATATCGGCATAGAAGGTGGTGGCGGCAAAGCTGGCCCCCTTCTGATAGCTTTCCAGCTTGGTCATGTTCACGCCATTGGTGGCAAAACCGCCCAGCGCCTTGTAGAGCGCGGCGGGAATATTGCGCACCTCGAAGATCAGCGTGGTCATCGTCACCTGCCCGGCCAGTTCCGCCGGATCGCGGGGCGCGCGGGCCAGCACCACGAAGCGGGTGGTGTTGTCGGCCGCATCTTCCACATTATGCTCGACGATATCGAGGCCATAGAGCTGCGCTGCCAGCGCCGGGGCAATGGCAGCGGCGGCCGGATCGCCCTGCTCGGCGATGAAGGCGGCAGCGCCGGCCGTATCGGCATAGGCCAGCGGCGTGATGCCGCGCGCGCGCAGATAATGGCGCGACTGGCCCAGCGCCTGCGGGTGCGAATAGGCCGCGGCAAACGGCCCGCGCGCGCCCGGCAGCGCCATCAGCGCATGTTCGATCGCCAGGAAATGCTCGCCCACGATGGCAAGGCCGCTTTCGGGCAGCAGGAAATGGATATCGGCCACGCGCCCGTGCTGCGAATTCTCAATCGGGATCATCGCCCGGTCGGCGCGGCCCTCTTTCACCGCATCCAGCGCGTCTTCAAAGCTGAAGCAGGGCAGCGGCAGGCAGGCCGGATCATATTCCAGCGCGGCGCGGTGTGAATTGCAGCCCGGCGCGCCCTGAAAGGCGACCGCGCGGGCAGGATCGGTTTCGGCAAGATCGGTCAATGTTTTGACCTGGATCAGAGCGGGTTCGGCAAAGCTGTGCATAGCAATTCCGGCGCTTAGGCCGGTGCAGGCGATCCCGCAATGGCTCTTGCGCTTGGTTTGGTGGCTCTCTACACCGAGGCAAAATTTTTTCGCAGGTTTTTGGGGCGGGGCTTTATCGATGACAGGTCGTTTCAATACCATCGCCGGTTGGGTTCTGGGTTCGGGCATTGTGGCGCTGGGCCTTGCCAGCCTCTCGGCCCATTATTTCTCGGCCGACAAGCCCGAGCGCCCCGAGACCATGGGCTATGCCATCGAGGGCGTGGCGGGCGGGGCCAAGGGCCCGGCCGAAGTGCCTCTGGAAGTGCTGCTGGCCAAGGCAGACCCGGCCAAGGGCCAGGAAGTGTTCCAGAAGTGCGCCTCGTGCCACACCATCACCCAGGGCGGCGCCAATGGCATCGGGCCCAACCTCTATGGCATTCTGGGCGATGCCATTGCCCAGGGGCGCGGCGGCTTCGCCTTCTCCGACGGGCTGAAGAAGCATAGCGGCAAGTGGGACTTCAAGGAGCTGAACACCTGGCTCACCAACCCGCGCGCCTATGCCGATGGCACCAAGATGACCTTCGCCGGCCTGGATGACGCGGCCGACCGCGCCAATGTGCTGGCCTATCTGAACAAGCAGGGCTCCAACCTGCCGCTGCCGGCGCCCAAGGCGGATGCCAAGCCCGCTGCAGGCGATGCCAAGCCGGCGGCTGGCGATGCGGCCCCGGCCGCCTCCAGCGCAGCAAAGTAAAAAGGCGGGCGGCGAGGGGGTTCTTCTCCCCCCTCGCCCGCTTTTGCGCGCGGGCTGCTCAGTCCGCCGGCGCCGCGCGGCCCTTGAAGCCCTGCGCGATCACATACCACTCCGAGGAATCCTTGCGGCTGGCCGGCGGCTTGGCGTGTTTCACCGTGGTGAAATGCTGCTTCAGAATCGCCAGCAGGCCCGGATCCGTGCCGCCGGCAAACACCTTGGCCACAAAGGCCCCGCCCTTGCCCAGGTTCTGGATGGCAAAATCCGCCGCCGTTTCCACCAGCCCCATCGTGCGCAGATGGTCGGTCTGCTTGTGGCCCACGGTGTTGGCGGCCATGTCGGAAAGCACGAGATCGGGCAGGCCGCCCAGCGCGTCCATCAGCGCATCGGGGGCTTCATCGGCCATGAAATCCATCTGGAACAGGATCGCCCCGTCGATCGGGTCGGTGGGCAGCAGATCTATGCCCACAACGCGGGCCTGCGGGGCCCTGGCGCGCACCACCTGCGTCCACCCGCCCGGCGCCACGCCCAGATCGACCACGCGCCTGGCGCCCTTCAGCAGGGCATATTTGTCGTCCAGCTCGATCAGCTTGTAGGCCGCGCGGCTGCGATAGCCATCGGCCCGGGCCTTCTTCACATAGGGATCGTTCAACTGGCGCTGCAGCCAGCGGGCCGAGGAAGCGGTGCGCTTCTTTGCCGATTTCAGCCGCTGGCCGAGGTCTTTCACGCCGCGCGTCATTGCTTCTCTCCCTCGCCGGCGGCGCCTGGCCGGCCATCCACATTGATCAGCCCGCGCAAGATGCCCTCGCGGATGCCGCGATCCGCCACGCCCAGCCGCTCGGCCGGCCACAGATCGAGAATCGCATCGAGAATGGCGCAGCCCGCCACGACCAGATCGGCCCGCTCGCGCCCGATGCAGGGCAGGCCCCGCCGCTCTGCCACCGACATGCCAGACAATCGCTCGCTGATCGCCCGCATGGCCGGCGCCGGCACGATCGCCCCATCCACCGCGCGCCGGTCGTATTGCGGCAGATCGAGGTGGAGGCTGGCGAGGGTCGTCACCGTGCCGCTGGTGCCCAGCAGGCGCAGCGGCCGCTCATGCGCGCGCCAGGGCGCCACCCGCCCGGCAAAACCAGCCAGGCTTTCCGCCACCATGGCGCGCATGCGGGTGTAGCGATCAAGGCGCTGCTCGCGCGTGTCTTCGGGCCCGGTGCAGGTTTCGTAGAGCGAGACGACGCCCCAGGGCACGCTCACCCAATCGCGGA
>DASRYE010000077.1:0-5451 GCA_035653915.1 Novosphingobium sp.
GGGCAGGTGCTGGCAGCCGCGCCTCTGCCGCCGGCACCTTGTTTTCCACCAGCAGCGCCGCCCCGCGATAGCCCCGCCGCGCGCGGAAATAGCTGTTGAGGAAGGCCGGCGCGCTGATCACCAGCAGATCCGTGCCTTGCAGCGCCCAATCCTCGATCCGGTGGAGCAGCCGGCTGGCCGGCCCCATGCCCAGCAGCAGCCGGTGAATATCCAGGCATTCATACACCAGCCGCTGGCCCGGCCGGCGCACCCGGCGCGCCAGCACCAGCATTTCGAGGTTGCGCGCCACCAGCACATCGGCGCCGGCCGCCACTGCCGCGATGCGCCCCGGCCGCAGCACATGGCCCAGCACCGAGAGCACCCGGCGCAGCAGCCGGCCATCCCGCGTGAGGCCCAGATCAACCGCGCCCTGCCGCCCCGGCTCCCCCGCCAGCAGGGCCCTGCGGCGAAAGCCCGCCACCGTCACCTCCAGCCCCTCGTCGCGCAGGAGGCCGGTGCGGCGCACCACGGCGGCATCCTGCACATCATGTACGAAATAGGCGATCCGCATGGGCAGCTCTCCGCGGGAACGTGCGATGGGCGGGGGTGGCGAGCGACGCTGATGCGGATACGCCCCCTGCCCGATCGCGGGTTTCAGGAATGCCTTGCGGGTGCTGCCCAATTTCCGCCGCCATCGCAGCCCGATCTGCATCGGAACCCGATGGAACGGCGGGCATTCTGATCCGAACCTGCGGCAAAGCCGGGTACGGCCGAAAAGCCCGCCCGCCCGCCTGCCCGCCCACCTGTCCGTTTGCGCCGAAATGAAGCCATCGCGCTGCACTGCACACCGCGCATTTGCCCGGCTTGCCGGCGCTGGTGCGCCCGCTGGCCGGTAGCGGCCGCGCAAAGGCTCCAGAACGGAAGGAAGGCCTGTGGAATCCCCGTAAGGAGACGGCAAGAATCCCCCGCGCACCCAAGCCCTGTCTGGCAAGGAAAACCGGGATCATGTCCTTTCGCCGCCGCAATTGCTCTCACCGCCCTTGCATCGTGCCTGCCGGCCCTATGGCTTTTGGCAGGGCGGCTTCCGGCCTGTCGCTGCTGGCGGCAGGGCTGCTGGGGGCCGCGCCTGCCGCCCGGGCCGGAGACCTGATCGAGGCGCTGGCCAAGGCCTATGCCGGCAACCCCGATATCGAGGAAGCGCGCGCGCAGCTGCGCGCGGTGGACGAGACCGTGCAGATCGCCCGGGCGCCGGGCCTGCCCAGCATCGCCACCAGCGTGCGCTATCAATATTCGGTGAACCCGGGCCTCAACAACTACACCAGCCCCACCCGCACCTTTGCCGCCGATGCGCAGGTCTCCATCCCCATCTATCAGGGCGGCAGCGTGCGCAACGCCATCCGCGCCGCGCGCACCCGCGTGAACGGCGGGCGCCACGATCTGGAAGCGGTGGAAACCAATATCTTCGCCGAAGTGGTGACGGCCTATATGGACGTGCTGCGCGATGAATCGGTGGTCGATCTCAACCAGCGCAACGTGGCCGCGCTCAGCGTGAACCTGAAGGCGACCGAGGCCCGCTTCGCCCATGGCGAGCTGACGCGGACCGATGTGGCGCAATCGGTGGAGCGGCTTAACCTGGCACGCGGGGTGCTGCACACGGCCGAAGTGAACCTGGCGACCAGCCGCGAGAAATATGTGCAGCTGGTGGGCAGCCCGCCCGACCAGCTGACCCAGCCGCCGCCGCTGGCCAACCTGCCGGCAGGCGCCGATGATGCGGTGGAAGCCGCGATGCAGACCAACCCCGACCTGCTATCGGCGCAGGAAAGCGCCAAGGCCGCGGGGTTCGACGCGAAAGTGGCCGGTTCTGCCCGGCTGCCCAAGATCGCCGTGGTCGGCACCTATGAGTATGACAATTACTTCAATACCTATGGGCAGCTCTACGCGCCCTATTACTATCAGTTCGACAAGATCTCGCAGGTAACGGTGCAGGCCAGCTTTCCGCTGTTTCAGGGCGGGCAACCCGCCGCCGAACAGCGGAAAGCTCGCGCCACCCAATCCGCCGCGCTCGAACATGCGAACAGTGTGGAGCGGCAGGTGGTGCAGGCCACCCATGCCTCCTTCATTGCCTGGCGCGCATCGGACAACATCATCGAGGCCAACCACCGCGCCGTGGAAGCCGCGCAGCAGAGCCTGGATGGCGTGCGGGCCGAAAACAAGATCGGCGATCGCACCATCCTCGATGTGCTGAATGCCGAGCAGGAACTGCTGAACGCGCAGGTGCAGCTGGTGGCCGCCAGGCATGACGCCTATGTCGCCGCCTTCAACCTGCTGGCCGCGATGGGCCGGGTAACGCCGCGCGATCTCGGTTTCGACGAATCGCAGATTTACGATCCCGCCGCCAATTATCGCCGCGTGCGCGGCAGCATCTGGGATTGGGGCAAGGGCCCCAAGCCGGTTGCCGTGTCGAGCGGGACGGCCGCTGTCACCATGCAGAATGGCGATGTGAAATAGCGTTTTATGGCCCGGCAGATGGGGGCGTGCGCCTTGTGCCGCCGGGCGCCAACAGACAATGGAGGTAGCTATGCGATTGATGTTCAAGGCGTGCGGCCGGGGCGGGCTGGCTTTGGCTCTTGCCGGCGCGGCAATGGCAAGCGGCGCTTGCGGCGTGGCGCAGGCGGGGGAGCCGGCCCAGCCGGCAGCGCTGGCCGGCTATGTGCTGGGCGCCGATGACAAGGTGCACATCAATGTGTTCGGCGAAGAGAAGTTGACCGGCGACTATACGGTGACGAGCGAGGGCATCATCTCCTTTCCGCTGATCGGCAGCGTGCCGGCCGCCGGGCGCAGCCTGGGCGATGTGCAGGAGGAAATCCGCCGGCGCCTGGCCGATGGCTATCTGCTCGATCCGCGCGTGGCGATCGAGGTGGGCACGTTCCGCTCGCTCTACATTCTGGGGGAAGTGAACAAGCCGGGCGAATATCCCTATCGCACCAATGTCACGCTGGAACAGGTGGTGGCAACGGCCGGTGGTTACACCTATCGGGCCAATCGCCGGCAAGTGCTGCTGCGCCATCTGGGCGAGGAGAAGGACGAAAAGCTGAAGCTGGGCGAGGCCATGGCGCTGCATCTGCAGCCGGGCGACACGGTGCGGGTGCCGGAACGCTTCTTCTGAAGCTTCCCCCCCTGCCCCCACGCGAAAAGGGCCGGAGCGTTTGCCCCGGCCCTTTTTCGTTGCCCCCTTGCGGTGGTGCCTGGTCAGTAGGAGCCGCGCGCGAAGAGCACCGCCGGCACGGTCATCACGGCGATGCGCAGATAAAGTTCCAGCGAAATGTTGCGGGCAAAGACCACATCCAGCGTCACCCGCCGACGATAGCTGACATCGTTGCGCCCGCTGATCTGCCACAGGCCGGTGATGCCGGGCCGCACCGAGCAATAATCCTGAAAATAGCGGCCATAGCGCACGCGCTCCGCATCGCTGATCGGGCGCGGGCCGACAAGGCTCATATCCCCCAGCAAGACGTTGAACAGCTGCGGCAATTCATCCAGGCTGCTGCGGCGCAAAAAAGTGCCGATGGGCGTGATGCGCGGATCTTTCTTCAGCTTGTGATCCAGCTCCCAACTGCGGCGCGCTTCCGGATTACTGTCGAGGATGCGCTGCAATTGCCGCTCCGCATCGACGACCATGGTGCGGAATTTGAGGCAGGGGAAATAGGCGCCATCGCGGCCCAGCCGGTTCTGGCGAAACAGGATCGGGCCCGGATCAGTCAGGAAGATGGCGATAGATATAAGTATCATTACGGGTGTAAAAACCACTATCATCGCCATCGCCATGATGATATCCACCATGCGTATGAGATAATCATCATGGACAGCCGCATTTCCTGAGTGAACGGGCCGAGATGAAACGGCAAATTTCAGGTCAACAGCGTTTTGCATGATGTGCCCTCTATTGTCGTTGCCGGCAATTTGCCGTCACCTTGTCGTATGAATGACGGAAGGTGATTTTGCAGATGCTAAGTAAGCTAGCTGCAATTAGCCTCTCTGACGAGAAGCCGGCGGGCATAGAAAAATCGGAACCCGATTGGTTTGGGCCGCCCATGGGCCTGAAACGGGCGGCCATGGCGCGATCTGCGGCGCGGTGGCGGGGGAATAAACCGGCTGCGGGCAAGCAAAGGCCGCCCATGCTGCCAGGGGCGGCACCCTTCCCTATTTAGTTCAAAAACGGATACAGATACCGCATAGATACGTGGTCTGCGGGGGCGACACCCCCTCCACAGGGCCGATTATGTTGCAATGCAGCACAAGGGAATCGCCGCGCTCAGGCCGCCAGGGCCCTCAGCCGATCCAGCCCAGCGCCCTGGCCAGCAAGCCCCAACTCGATGCCGCCGCGCCCAGCCAGATCAGCGCCCGCAGCGGCAGGGGATAGGGCCGCGCCTCCATCACGTCGATGCCATCCTCTCCGGCCGCCCGGGCCGGCGCATGCATCTGCCCCGCGCAAAGCGCGCCCTGGCAGGCTTGCGGAAGCGGCGAGCGGGAATGGGAGGAAGCATTTGTCATGGACGTACTCACACGGGGGAAACGCTTGGCAAGCATTACTCTACAGGACTTAATAAGCGTTAATAAGCCCATTCTGCATTCGCGCCTAACCACGGCGGGCGCCTGCCAACCGGCCGGGCGTGCGGGCTGGCCCCGGCCCTGTTGGCGGGCCCTGCCGGCTTGCCCCTCTTTGGATCAAAAGCAATGACTTGTATTCCATCACCTATTCAATTTTCATAAGTAGATCATCTCATCGAGATCGGCTTTTTATCGATCCAAATCAGATTAATCTATGTGCATCCGCAATATTTATTGAAGACGAAATGGTTTATCGACTTTCTCCGGGCAAGCAAAACGCCTGCCCACACCGTAACGGTCTGATCTAGGTGTTTTATCTGATGAGACTGTTCTGTGCGACACGGCAAGGAGAAATAGCATGGCAACTGTAAACGGGGTGACCGTTGCAGCCGACACCTGGGGTGTCGTGGTTGGCACCGGCAACGGGGACCACATCAGCGGCGGCAGTGGCAATGACACGCTGGAAGGCACCGGCGGCAACGACATCTATTATGGCGGCGCCGGCAACGACACCTTCATCATCACTGCGTCCTCGCTCGCTGCATCCTCCGGCACGACCGACAACATCAACGCGCTGGCGGTGATCTTCGACTTCCAGGGCGCCGGCACCTGGACGAGCACCAACAACGACTTCCTCGCGCTGACGGGCTTCGGCGCCGGCTCGACGCTGACCTTCGACCATTACGGCGGCACGCAGACCGGCGCGCTGGACGTGACCCAGCAGTATTACACTGTGCACGACACCACGACCGGCAACAACTACACGATCTACATCCACTCGCTGGATGGCAGCCAGATCAAGGCGGGTGACTACGCCTTCTATTGAGCCGAACAGAGGCCTGCGCCCGCCCCACGAAAGGGGCG
>DASRYE010000078.1:0-3081 GCA_035653915.1 Novosphingobium sp.
GCCCCGCCATGCCGGGCGCGGGCGCGGGGGCGGTTCAGATCAGCCCCAGGTTCTTCAGATAGGTGCGGATGACATTGCGCGTCACCCCCAGCGCCTCGGCGGTCTTGATCTGGTTGGCGCCGCACAGATGGTAGGTCTCGCTGACCGTGGTGGCGATGATGCGGTCGAGCAGGTCCGCATGGCCATCCTGCAGCAGGCGCACCACTAGCGCGCGCACCGCCTCTTCCGGCCCGCCGCTGGCATCGGCGGGGCGCGGCAGGCCCTCGCCGCCCAGCGCCAGATCGGCCACGCCAATGCGGCCATCCTGGCAGATCAGCGTGGCGCGGTGGATGGCGTTTTCCAGCTCGCGGATATTGCCCGGCCAGCCATGGCGAAACAGCGCTTCCTCGGCCGAGGGGGTAAGCTCCAGCCGGCCGGGCTGCAGCCGGTCGCCATAGGCATGGAGGAAATGGCGGGCCAGCGGCAGGATATCGGCCCGCCTTTCGCGCAAGGGCAGCAGCGGCACGGTGACCACCTGCAGGCGATAGAACAGGTCTGCCCGGAAGCGCCCCTCGTCCACCGCCCGGCGCAGATCGACATTGGTGGCCGCGATCACCCGCACATCCAGCCGGATCGGCACCCGCGCGCCAATGCGCACCACCTCGCGTTCCTGCAGCACGCGCAGCAGCTTCACCTGCAGCGAGAGCGGCAGATCGCCCACCTCGTCGAGGAACAGCGTGCCGCCATTGGCTGCCTCGAACCAGCCGGGCCGGGCGATGTGAGCGCCGGTGAAGGCGCCGCGCTCATAGCCGAACAGCTCGCCTTCCACGAGCGCCTCGGCAAAGGCCCCGCAATTGACCGCGACAAAAGGCTGATCCGCCCGCGCGCTGAGCGCATGGACATAGCGCGCCACCAGTTCCTTGCCGGTGCCGGTTTCGCCCGCCACCAGCACATTGGCGGTGCTGGGCGCCACCCGTTCAAGCAGCGGCAGCAGCGCGCGCGAACGCGGATCGGTGAAGACCAGCGCGCGGGCGCGCGGGCCCAGCTGGTGGTGGGCGTCGGTATCGAAGCTCAGCACCGGGCGGCCATCGGCGCTGGTGGCCGATACCAAGCCGACATCGGCGCCGATATCGGCCCCAATATCGCCCGGCGCCCCGGTATGCTCGCGCGAGGTCACGTTCATCGGTTCTCCCCTGTCCACAGGCAGGATAACAGTTTTATTCCTAGTTCATTGGTAGAAATTAGTGTCGGGGGCCTAGCTGGGCTTTTCACAGGGCGGGGCAGGCGCTTCACAGGGCAGGGCAGGGGCTGTGGGCGGCCGCGCGCCGGGCCATGGCCTCGGCAAGCGGGGCCGGGTCGATCCAGCCATCCACATCCAGCTGCCCGTCGAGAAAGCCGTGGCTCCACAGGAACTGGGCCTGGCTGCGCAACAGGTCGATCCGCTCGGCCGAGAGATCCGGGTGCAGGGCCAGGTGCCCCTCGCGGCGATAGGCGGTGGCAACGCCGGCTTCCTGCGAGAACATCTCACGCGCGAGGATCGGGCGCAGCCCCGCCGGGTTGCGCGCTGCCCAGTCTGCCGCGCGCAGGCTGGTGGCAAGAAACCGCACGACCAGCTCGAAATGATGCTCGATCATGTGTTCATGCACCAGGATCGGGCGCGGCGTGCCGTGGTTGATGCGCGCCAGCCGGCTGGGATAGGCATCCAGCTCCAGCGCCACTTCCAGCCCCAGCCGGGCGGCGATGTCGGCAGCTGCCGCGCCTTTCACGTAAACCGCATCGACACGCCCCGCCGCCAGCCATTCCAGCCCCAGCCACAGCCGGCGCATGCCTTGAGGGCTGGCCCTTTCGGTGGGGGGCGCGGGCACTTCCACCAGCCGCACATCATCGAGCGTGAGCCCGCCCAGCCCCAGCGCGCTGATGATGCCATGCAGCGCCATGCCCCGGGCAATCGATTCGCCCCGGCTGCGGGCAAAGCCGGGCAGGGCAAAGCGCAGGCCCCGCAGGTCTGCCGGCTCCTGCACGCGCTTGCCCGGGCGCACCAGGATCACCTGCCGCTCGTCGATCCAGGTGAGGCCGATGACGCGGGTGGGCGCGCCGCGCACGCGCGCGGCGATGGGCTGGATATTGCCCCCTTCGCGGAAGAAGTGCCGGGCCTGCACATCGGGGTCCTCAACCACCGGATAGAGCCCGTCTTCCAGCACCCGGCGCACGGCAATGCCATCGCGGCCAAAGGCCTCGTCCATCCAGCCCAGCGCCCAGGCCACGCCTGATGCCGCCGGCACCGGGCAACGCATCATCCAGATCGCCTCGGGCAGGCCTGCTTGCTTCATCAACATCCGCTCTCCCTTGATGGCCGGGGGAAGAGGCCCCGTGCCATCGCTGCATCACGCCGCCCGGCAAGCAAGAGCCGGGCCACCCTGCGCCTTCCTCAGCCTTCCCGCGCGCGCGGGGCCCGGCAGGCGCCAGCCGGCGCCCCGGCTGCGCATAAAACCCCAGCGCGCTGGTGATTTTTGCGCAGCCCGCCACCCCTCGCACCGGCAAAAGCGCGCAATCGCGCGCCCCGCGCGGTTTGGCACAGCCGATGCAGGGCAGTGGCGCGCTGCGGCGCATTCGGTTTCCTTTCAGGCAAGGCTGGCTTTTCCCGTGCACCACATCTCCCGCATTCCCCCTGCCGTTTCCGCCCTGCCGGCCCCGGCTGACGACAGCCCCGCAGGCCGCCACGCCTTTTCCCGCCGGCAGGTGTCAGGTGGGGCGCTGGGGCTGCTGGCGCTGGGGCTGGCTGGCGGGCTGGCGGGGTGCCGGCGGGGCGGGGCGGGGCTCGATGTCGTCAACCTTGCGGCCATCGCCTATCCCTACAAGGGCGGGCAGGTGCTCAATGGCCTCAATGGCGTGGTCGAGGAGCAGGGCTGGCTGAAGGGCGAGCTGGGCAAGCGCGGCATTGCCCTCAATTTCGTGCCGGTGCCCACCGCTGTCGGCGCGCCGCAGATCAACGAGGGCTTTTCCGGCAGGAAGATCGATTTTGCCTCCTATGGCGATTTCCCCGCGATCATTGCCGATGCCGGCGGCGTGCCGCTGAAGCTGGTGGCGCCGGCGGGGCAGGGG
>DASRYE010000079.1:0-6553 GCA_035653915.1 Novosphingobium sp.
AGAAGGCCGCCCGCCTCGCCTTCCGGGCGCCGCCGCTGCGCCGTTCGGGGCCGCTGTCGGCGGCAGAGCGGGCCGCGGCCATCGCGCTGGCCGGCGTGGCCGAGGAACAGGTGGCAGAAGCCTTCCATGGCGACAACGGCCCCGGCTGGCAGGTGCTGCGGCTGCATTCGGCCGCCGCCGTGCTGGCCGCCCGCCCGGCGCCCCATGCCCCCGCCAACACCGACATCGGCCTGCTGGGCCCCTGGCCGGCCGATGCGCCAGAGGCCGATGGCGCCGCCTGGGAACTGCGCGGCCTGTTCAGCCTGCCCACCGGCGCGCTGGGCGAAGACCCGGTTACCGGCAGCCTCAACGCGGCGGTGGCCTGCCATCTGTTTGCCACGGGCCAGGCAGCGGGCGATTATGTGGCGGCGCAGGGCCGCTGCGTGGGCGCTGCCGGCCGCATCCATGTGCACCGCGATGCAGAAGGCATCTGGATCGGCGGCGATGTGGCGATGGTGGCGCGCGGCGGGCAGCTGGCCGGCTGAGCCATGCCGCCTACCACCAGTGCATGTTCATCAGCGCCAGCACGATCTCGAACATGATGAGGAAGATGATCGCCAGCTCCAGCCGGAAGGCGCGCTTGTCCTGGATGATGTTGAGCAGCACCTCGGCAAAATCGCCCAGCGCCTCGAACTTGCGGCCCAGCACCTCGGCGCGCTCGTCCAGCTCGTATTCCGCTTCCAGCCGGGCATAGAGCCGGTCCAGCTCGGGATTGTCCCAGAGCACGTCGGGGCGTTCGTCGGCCTGCACGCTGGCCATCACCCGGTGGCGCGCGGCCAGCACATCGCCCACCAGCCGCATCGCCTGGCGGATGGGAAAGCGCGTGCGCCCGGTGGCGCGCAGGCCCTCCACCAGCGGCGCGATGCGCTCGAAAGCCTGCGACACCAGCACTTCATCGCGTGAAAGCACCACGCTGCGGGCCAGCACGATGGCCACCAGCGTCAGCCGCGCCTCGCCGGCATCGGCCAGCAGGATCTGCCCCTCGCCGCCGATCTTGTCGGCCCCCTGGCGGGCAATGGCGATGTCGGCCGTCTCCACCTCGATGGCGCTCACCGGATCGCGCAGATAAGGGCGCAGCGCCGCATCGATGCGCTGCACCGGCGCCTCTTCCTCGACAAAGCTGACCACCGCGCCATAGCGGAACACGAAAGTGAGCGCCCCGCCCACCCCCAGCGAAGCGCGCCCCTCTTCCACCAGCGCGCGCGTGTCGATCCGCCCGGCCAGCAGCCGCGCGCGGGCGGTGAAGGCGCCGGTGGCCGGCAGGCTGCCCAGCATCACCACATCCGGGTGGCCCACATGGAAACCCGCGGCTTGCGGCAAGAGGGCGGCGCTGGCGATCATGGCTGGCTTTCTGCTGGCTTTGGCCCCTGCCCTAGCACGGCCGCTGTGACAGCATCAATGCGCCTTGCCCGCAGCCAGCACCGAGACCGCCGAGGCCGCCACCACCAGCCCCACCGCCAGCCATTGCAGCCCGGCCAGATGTTCGCCCAGCAGCAGCGCGCCGGCCAGCGCGCCCACCGCCGGCTCGACGCTCATCAGCACGCCGAAATGGCGAGCGGGCAGGCGCTTCAGCGCCACCATCTCCAGCGAATAGGGCACCGCGCTCGATAACACCGCGGCCACCAGCCCCATCGCCGCCAGCGGCAGCGAGAACATCGCCGCCCCGGCCGTGGCCACGCCCACCGGCACCACCAGGCAGGCCGCCGTGCCCATGCCCAGCGCCACCGCCGCGCCCGCCGGCAACTGGCCGGTGCGCTTGCCAAAGAGGATGTAGCTGCCCCAGAACACCGCGGCCGCCAGCGCAAAGCCCACCCCCACCGGATCCAGCGCCGGCCCGCCCTGCGGCCGCGGCAGCAGCAGCGACAGGCCCGCCACCGCCAGCCCCACCGCGGCGAAATGCGCTGGCCTTCGCGCATGGATCAGCGACACGCTGAGCGGCCCGAGAAACTCGATCGCCAGCGCCAGCCCCAGCGGGATGCTGCGCAGGGCCATGTAGAAACAGAAGTTCATGAGGCCGATCGCCGCGCCATAGCGCAGCACCGCCAGCCCTTCCGCCCGCCTGAGCGACAGCCGCCAGGGGCGGAACACCAGCATCAGCACCAGCGCCGAAAAGCCCACCCGATAGGCCACCGTGGCCGGCGCGCCGATCAGCGGAAACAGTTGTTTGGCAAAGGAAGTGCCCAGGCACACCGACAGCACCGAGCCGGCAAGCGCGGCATAGGGCAGCAGCGCCCCCCAATCCGGGGCAGGCAGCAGCGAGGGGCGATCAGGGGTCAGGCAAGGCGCGGTCATGGCCTGGCTATAGCCAAGGAGGGCTGGCGGATATCGGCGAAATCAGGCATGATTTGCCGGAAACAGGCGGATACGTGAAACAGAATGGCGGAAACAGTCACCCTCGATCCCTTCGACCGGCGAATCATCGAGATCGTCCGGCGGCATAATCTGGAACCGGCGCGCGCCATCGCCGAGGCGGTCGGCCTGTCGGAAAGCGCGGTGCTGCGGCGGCTGCGGCGGCTGCGGGCGGCGGGCGTGATCGTGGCCGATGTGGCGCTGATCGATCCGGCGCGGCTGGCCCCTTCCATCACCATCCATGTGCTGGTGGAGCTGAACCAGACCGGGCTGCGGATGGAGCAGGCCTTTGCCCGCAAGCTGGAAGGGCGCGCCGAGGTGGTGGGCGCCTGGAACGTGACCGGGCGCACCGATTTCCTGCTGACGGTGGCGGTGCCCTCGATCGAGGCCTACCAGCGCTTTTCCGACGAGGTGCTGGCGTCTGACGACAATGTCCGCGGCTTTGAAACGCTGGTCAGCCTGCGCGAGATCGTGCGCCACGATCCCTTGCGGGCGGGGCTGCCCGCCTAGGCGTCGCTGCCCGGCGCATCGCCACTCAATGCGTCAATGGTGGGGTGGGCGGCCAGCCAGGCCGCGCGGCGGGCAAACAGGCCCGGCACGGCCGCGTTCACAGCGCCAATGATCGCGGCCAGATCGCCATCTACCAACCGGCCTTTCTCCACCACCACGCGGCCGGCCACCATCGTCAGATCGACATCGCCGCCGCGCACCGCATGGACGATATTGTGGTGCAGATTGCCGCCCGCCCCGCCCAGCAGCGGGGTCATGCGCGGGGTGTCGCAGCGCAGGGCGATCAGATCGGCCGCCTTGCCCACTTCCAGCGAGCCGATCTCGTCGGCCATGCCCAGCGCCCGCGCGCCATCGATCGTGGCCATCGCGCACACCGACCAGGCATCCAGCGCGCCGGCATCCAGCCCCGAGAGCTTGGCCAGCAGCGAGGCCGTCTTCATCTCCTCGAACATGTCGAAATTGTTGTTTTCCTTCTCGCCATCGGTGCCCAGCCCCACCGCCACGCCGGCCTGGCGCAGCCTTTCCACCGGCGCCGCGCCGCTCGCCAGCTTCATGTTGCTGACAGGATTATGCGCCACGCCAATGCCGCGCGCAGCCAGGATGGCGATCTCGGCATCGTCCAGCCACACGCAATGGGCCAGCAGCGTGCGCGGGGCATCCAGCAGGCCAAAGCGTTCCATCGCGGCGATCGGCCGCAGGCCATAGCGGCGCCCGGCTTCCTCCACATCGAAGCGGCTTTCATTGCTGTGGGTGTGAAAACCCACGCCATGATCGCGCGCCATCGCCATCGCCCGCTGCCAGGCCTCGGGCACGGCATAGAACATGTGCTCCATGCCCACCCACACCTGCACGCGGCCGCCCGCCCCGCCGTGCCAGCGGCGGATCAGCGCCTCGTTGCTGTCCAGCGTCTCGAAATAATCATGCACGGGGTGCTCGGCCACATAGGGCACCAGCACCGCGCGCAGGCCCAGATCGCTGGCGGCAGCGGCCGCGCCTTCCATGTGGCGCCACATGTCGACGATGGTGGTGGTGCCGGCCAGCAGCGATTCGGCATAGCACAGCCGCGCGGCCACTTCGGCCTCATGCGGGTTCACCACCCGGTGCATCGGATCGATATACTGGCGCAGCCATTCCCACACCGGCAGCCCTTCAGCCGTGCCGCGCAGCAGGCCGGAATGGGCATGGGTGTTGATCAGCCCCGGCATCAGCACCCGCGGCCCCAGCGCCCGCACCGCCACGCCCGGATGGGCAGCGATCACCTCGGCCGCCGGGCCCACCGCGCCAATCCGCCCGCCCTGCGTAACCAGCACCGCGCCATCGGCCAGCACGGTGCGCGCCGGATCCATGGTGATGATGTGATCGGCGCGCAGGATAAGGGGCGACATGGGCAAAATCTCCGTGAAAGCAGGCCCGGCCTAGCCGCCCCCCGTGCGCGCTTCCATCAGCATTTGTGCAGCATGCCGTTCGCAAAAAGCGAGCGCCGGCGCCCCCCTCACACCACCGGCACGCCGGCGCCCGCCATCACCCCGGCGAAATGGCCCACCATCAGCCGGGCCGGCATCGCCAGGCTGCGCCCCGATGCGGTGATGACCGACAGCGCCGAGACCGGCAGGTTGGGCTCGCTGAAGGGCAGGAAGCGAAAGGCGCCGCTGGCGATCTCCTCGCAGGCATCGACGGCATACATCACCCCCACCCCCACGCCCGCGCGCACCAGCGCCTTCATCCCCGCCACGCTGTTGGCCACAGCGCAGCCGCGCAAGGGGCTGCCGATGAGGCGCGCGGCCGCCTGCTGCACCACCGGGCTCAGCGACAGGCTGTCGTCCGGCAGGATCAGGGGATGGGCGGCGATTTCGGCAAAGGCGATCTCGGCGCGCGCGGCCAGCGGATCATCCGCGCGCACCACCGCGCCGATCTGGTAGATCAGCGTTTTTTCCACATGCAGCGCATGGTTGGCCGGCGGCGGGTTAAACACCAGCGCAAAATCCACCTCCTGCGCGGCCACCATCTCGCACACGCGCGGGCCGCCGGCCACCAGCAGCCGATAGGCAATGCCCGGATAGGCGGCGCGAAAGCTGCCAATGCCGCCGGCGAGGAAATCGATGCAGCCCTCGACCAGGCCGATCGTCACCTCGCCCCGGCGCAGGCCGCGCAGGTCGTCGATCTGGGTGAGGCTGCGGGCCAGATCGCGACGCCAGCGGCGCACCGCGCCCAGCAGGATCTCGCCCGCCGCTGTCAACCGCAGGCCGCGCGGGCTGCGCTCGAACAGGGCCACGCCCAGATCCGCCTCCAGATCGATGATCTGCCGGTCGATCGCCGAGGCGGAGATGTGCAGGCTTTCGGCCGCCCGGCGGATCGATCCGCAACGGGCCACTTCCTCGAAATAGGCGGCGGCGCGGCCAAGCAGGCGTGGACCGGACATGCTCCCTCATTTTGCGAACGCAAGGACGCCTGTTTGCCGCCAATCCGCCGCGCTGTCATCCGCTTTTCCAGCTCTCCCGCCAGCCCTGCGCCAGCTGCGCCACCGTTTCCAGCTGGAAAGCCAGGGTAGCGCCGGCCGGCTGCTGCGCCTCGATCATCGCCTGCGCCGGATCGACCACGGGCGAGGCGGTTTCCAGCAGCGCTTCTGCCACCGCATGGCCGCAAAAGGGCACATAGGCTTCCGAATAGCCCCCTTCATGCACCACCACCAGCCGCCCGCCACACAGCCTGTCGGCCAGCGCGCACAGCCTTGCCGTCATCGCCCGATAGGTGCCCGAATGGAGCAGCATGCGCGCCAGCGGATCCAGCCCGTTGGCATCCAACCCGCTGGCGATGATGATCAGCTCGGGCGCGAAACGCTCGAGCGCGGGCAGAACGATCTCGTCCAGCGCCGCCAGATAAGCCGCATGCCCGCAGCCCGGCGGCAGCGGAATGTTGAGGTTGGCCCCCAGCCCCGCGCCCGCGCCGCGATCCGCCTCGCCGGTGTAGCCGGGCGGAAAGCAGCGCTCCTGATGCAGCGAGATGGTCAGCACATCGCCGCGCTCGTAATAGACCGCCTGGGTGCCGTTGCCGTGGTGCACGTCCCAGTCCACCACCGCCACGCGGCCCAGGCCATGGCTGGCGCGGGCCGCCTCAATGGCGATGGGGATATTGCACAGCAGGCAAAAACCCATGGAGCGATCGGGCAGGCAATGGTGGCCGGCCGGGCGGCACAGCGCATAGGCCCGCTCCACCTCGCCCGACAGCACATCGGCCACCGCCGCCTTGGCCAGGCCCGCAGAAAGGCAGGCGATCTCGTAGGCGCCGGGGCCAAACGGGGCGACATCGCCAAGATCGCCCCAGCCGGCAGCGCTGGCCCCGGCAAAGGCATCCAGATAGCGCTGCGTGTGCACGCGGGCGAGATCGGCGCGAGTGGCCGGCTGCGCGCGGGGGGTGCGCATCTGCTCGACAAGGCCCGAGGCGCTGAGCAGCGAGAGGATGCGGCGCTTGGATTCCGGCGTATCGGCCCCCACCCCGCCCGCCGGCGGCTGCACCCAGCCGCCCACCGGAAGGAACAGGGCCTGCATGCCGGTGGCGTGCCAGAAGGTGCGTTCGTGCGTGTAAAGGGCAACCTGGCGCATGAAAACTCTCTTGTTGCGAGAAGACATAAGGAGGGGGCGGCGGCTTTCGGGGAACC
>DASRYE010000080.1:0-7320 GCA_035653915.1 Novosphingobium sp.
CCATGGGGCAGCCGGAGGAAGGCAAGGCAGGGGGCTGGTGTGCCGCGCGCTTGGCTCTGTGGCACCCTCCAGAATTAGCGGGAAGGCTGGGCCAAGGAAAGAGTCGCCACCGGGCCATGGGCGCCGGGCGTCACGGGGCCAGCTGGCCCGGTGAAGCTGCGCGAACTGGCGGTTTACCGCAAGGGGCGCCGCGGCGCGAATGGGGCCTGCCTTGCGGATCCACCGCAGGTTCGCACAGGTTCAAAAAAGGGGGTTTGCATGTCTTTCAAGGATACGCTGCTGGCGCTGATGACGCCGCTTCTGGCGCCGTTTCTGACGCTGGCCCTGGCCGGCGGGGCCCACGCCGAAGGGGCGGCAAAGCCCGCCGCCACCGCCCCTGTGGCCGAGGCCGACACTGCCGAATGGCCCGAGGCCTGGTTCGAGATCTTCAAGCTGGCGCCGGGCAAGCAGGAGGCCTTCGTGCGCCGGATCGCGCTGGAGGATGAGGCCGAAAAAGCCGTGGGCCGCCCGCCTATCGAGCTGTATTTCCACGAGGATGGCGCCGATTGGGATGTGCTGCTGCTGAAGCCCGAGCCGGCCAGGCCGTTGACGGAGGCCGAGGAAGCGGTGCTGAAGGCCAAGCGCCGGGCGCTGGGCATGCCCAGTGGCCCGGCCTATTTCGTCGACATCCGCCAGCTGATCGCCGCCCACACCGACACCAAGGCCGAAGGGCCCATTTCGGCCGCGCAATGGCTGGCCCGGCTGGATAGCTGGCGGCTGGCCCATCCGGCGCCGGCGCCGGGCCGCTAGGGCAGCCGCCGGTGGCCCTGAGGCGGGCGCCAATTGGTCCCGCAAAGCTTGCCGGATTGGATGTTTCGCATTGACCAATGCGGAGAGACTTTGGCCACCAGCACAACAATGAGGGTCGTCCGGCTGGCATGGGATATCCGCCAGCGTCAGCCGGGCCAGGAAGATAATAAGGGGGTTTACTATGGCAAGATCGAAGAATTTGGCGGCCATTGCCAGCCTGCCGCTGCTGGCTGCAGGCTTGGGCTGGGCAAATCAGGCGCTGGCCGCCGATGCCGACAGCGCCGGCAAGGACGACACGATCATCGTCACCGCCCAGAAGGCCAACCAGACGCATGTGGAACAGGGCGGTTCGCTGGGCGTGCTGGGCAACCTGTCGGGGCTGGATGCGCCCTTTGCGGTCAAGAGCTATGATTCGGCGCTGATCCTCAACCAGCAGCCGCTCACCCTTGGGCAGGTGCTCGACAACGACCCCTCGGTGCGCACCACCTATGGCTATGGCAATGCTTCCGAGCAGTATGTGATCCGCGGCTTTGCCCTTTATGGCGAGGATATCGCCATCGACGGGCTCTATGGCATCACGCCGCGCCAGTTGCAGTCGCCCGAACTGTATGACCAGATCCAGGTGCTGAACGGCGCCAGCGCCTTCCTGTTTGGCGCGGCGCCCGGTGGCTCGGCGCTGGGCGGCACGGTGAACCTGGAGCCCAAGCGCGCCACGATGAAGCCGATCAACCGCGTGACGGTGAACTATATCTCGGGCAGCCAGGTGGGCGGCTCGTTCGATTTTGGCCGCCGCTTCGGTTCGGATGGCGCGCTGGGCGTGCGCATCAACGGTTCTGGCCGCTGGGGCGATGATGCCATCAACGATGAATATCGCGCCTCGCAGGTGCTGGGCCTGGGCGTGGATTTCAAGCGCGGCAATCTGCGCCTGTCGCTCGATCTGGCCTATCAGCGCGAGAAGGTGCGCCACATGCGCCCGATGGTGCAGGTGTATGATGTGAGCCTGCCGCTGGCCCCTTCGGATCCCGCGGAAAACTATGGCCAGCCGTGGAACTACACCACGCTGCGCGATATCTTCGGCCTGTTCAAGGCCGAGTATGACATCACCAAGGACTTCACCCTCTACGGCCAGTTCGGCGCCAAGAACAGCCACGAGGCCGGCCAGTACCAGTCGCTCTACATCTACAACAGCGCGGCCGGCACCGGCGTTGCCACCGGCTCCTTCATCCCGCGCAAGGACGACAACATGGCCGAGCAGGTGGGCATCCGCGCCCGCCTTGTCACCGGGCCGATCAGCCACAAGCTGAGCCTGGGCATCTCTGCCATCCAGCAGAGCGAGCGCACCGCTTTCGGCTTCGGCAATTTTGGCGGCACGGCCACCAGCCTCTACACGCCGGTGGCCGTGCCGGTGCCCGATTTCAGCTATTTCCCCGGCGGCAACATCAGCAATCCCTATCCGATCACCCGCTTGCAGCAGTTCTCGATGTTCGTGTCGGATACGATGAGCGTGGCCGATGGCAAGCTGTTGGTGACCGTGGGCGCCCGCCGCCAGAAGATCCACCAGGACAATTATGGCTATTACGACAGCGGCGCGCTCGATTCCTATTATGCCGCTTCCAAAACCACGCCGGTGATCGGTGTGGTGGTCCACCCGGTGAAGGCGCTGTCGGTCTATTTCAACCGCATCGCCGGCCTCAGCCAGGGCGGCACGGCGCCGATCAATTCGGCCTACAGCAATTCGGGCCAGTCTTTCGCGCCCTATTCCACCACGCAGTATGAAGTGGGCAGCAAGCTGGAGATCGGCCATTATTCGGCCTCTCTCGCCTTCTACACGGTGGAGAAGCCGAATTACGCATCGGCGGTGCAGGGCACGCAATATCTCTATGTGGTCGATGGCGTCTCGCGCCACCGCGGCATAGAGTTCACCTTCAATGCCGAGCCGGTGAAGGGGCTGCGGCTGATCTCGGGCTTCTCGGTGGTGGATGCCAAGCTGCATGGCAGCAGCGAGGATGGCAAGACCGAGCTGGGCGTGCCCAAGTTCACCGCCAATGCCAATGTGGAATGGGATATGCCCTATATCCGCGGCTTCACGCTGACCGGCCGGGTGATCCACACCGCCAGCCAGTTCTACGACGAGGCCAACACCATGGCGATCCCCGAGTGGACCCGCTATGATCTGGGCGCGCGCTATGTGTTCACCGCGCATGACCTGCCGGTGACGCTGCGCTTCAACGTCGATAATGTAGCGAACAAGTCCTATTGGGCCTCCACCTATGGCACCTATGGTGGCCAGCTGGTGCAGGGCATGCCGCGCACCTTCAAGGCGTCTGCCACGATCGACTTCTAGGGCATTTTCAGCACCATGGCCGGGCGGGCCCTTTTGCCCGGCCATGGTGCGCACGCAGGCCGCCTCTGGCGGTTGGCACAAGGGCCGCTTTCAGCGGCTGGCACGAAGGCCGCTTTCGGGTCGCACCAGGGGCGCCTTCAGGGGCAGGCAGGCATCGCTTCCGGGCGGTGCCTGCCTGCCCTTTTTGCGGCCCGGCAAAGGCGCGCCCAAAAGAAGGGCCGCAAGCGCCCAAGCGCCGCGGCCCAAGGTGCAGGAAAACAAACCGCGGTTCTAGGGCGCGCCCAGCCAGTGTTCCGTCTCGCCGGGGCGGTGGGCGGGGAAGCTGGCGGGGGCGGCGGGCTGTGCTGCGGGCCACAGCTCGTCCAGCGTCTCGGCGCGATAGAGCGTGCCGCCGCGCATCACCAGGGCCAGGCTGCGGGCCTTGCGTACATCGCCGCGCGGGTCTTCATCCAGCACTACCAGATCTGCCAGCTTGCCGGGCTCCAGCGTGCCAAGGTCGGCCAGGCGGCCGATCACTTCGGCAGAGCCTGCCGTGGCCGCGTGGAGGATCGCCATGGGGGCCATGCCGCCCAGCTGGTGCGCTTCCATTTCCCAGTGGAAGCCGATGCCGGGCACTTCGCCATGGGCGCCCATGCCCACCACCGCGCCGCCGGCGGCGGCCTTCGCCACCTCGCCGGCGATCGCCGGGAAGGCAAAGCGGCGCAGCGGGATCCAGTCATGCGCGTCCAGCTTGGCCTCGATGGCGCTTTGCGGCCAGAAATGGCGCAGCTTGGCATCGCTGGCCGGGTCTTCCACCGCGCCAAACCACTCGCCCGCCGGCGGCCCGCTGTTGGTGACGGACAGCGTGGCGGAATAGCCCGTGTGCATGGCCGCCAGAAGGCCGATCACATCCTCGCCCAGCGGCACGGCGGCCAGCGCATGCTCGTTGTTGGCATAGCCATCGATGATCTGGCTGAGATCGAGCTTGAGGCTGAGCGCGCCCTCGGTGGTGGGCTGCAGCCCGGCCTCACGCGTGGCCATCGCCAGCCATTCGCGCACGCGGCGGTTGCCGGTGCGATATTCCTTGATATTGCCCAGCCTGTAGAAATCGCGATAGCGCGCCAGCACCGCGCGGGCATCGTCCAGCGAGGTGATCCGTTCCATCGAGAAGATGGCAGGGCCGGTGGAGCGCAGGCGTGGCCCCAGCATCAGCCCGGCATCCAGCATGTCCTGATAGGAAAGCATGTCGATGCTGAGGGTGGAGGGGTCGAAGCTGGTGGTCACGCCATAGGCCAGGCGCGCCTTCAGCCCCCAGTCGTCGGTGGAAAGCAGGCCCCGGCGCACTTCGCCGATATGGTCGTGCTCGTCGACAAAGCCGGGCAGGATGGTCTTGCCGCTGACATCGCGCAGGGTGGCGCCGGCGGGGATGGGCAGGCTGCCCTCGGGGCCGATGGCGGCAATGCGGTTGCCGGTGATGACGATATCCGCCCGCTCGATCACCGCATCGCCATGGGCCATCGTCAACACCCGGCCGCCGCGCAGCACCAGCGTGCCCTGCGGCACGGCGCGGGCCGCGCTGACCGGCAGCGGCAGCACGAGATCGGGCGTGGTGAGGCCCGCGGCGGCCTTGTCTGCCCCCAGGCGGAACAGGCTGCTGCCCAGCGACCAGACGATATCGCTGCCGGCCCACTGGAGGTAATCGGCGCCTTCCCGCGTCAGCCGCAGGGCATGGGCGGCAGGTTCGGTAATGTCGAGATGCGCAGGGCCGGGCTTGCCGCCCTGTGGCATCGGCAGCAGATAGGCCTGCTCCACCGATTGCACCAGCAGCCAGCGCCGGTCGGGGCTGAGGAGGATGTCGCTCACCGGCACATCGCCATCCTCGAAATAATAGCCCGGGCCCAGCACTTCGGCCAGCGGGCGGCGGGCGCCATCGGCCAGGCGCACCCCTGTCAGCCCGCGCCCGTCGAGCAGCAGCACCTCGCCGGGATCGCCGGCGAAATGCGGGCGCCCGCCAAAATTGCCGCGGGCGATCACCTTGCCTGCTTGAGGATCCACATCGGCCAGGGCAAAGCGCAACAGCTCGTCGGGCCGGGCATTGCCGAATTCGAACACCGCCTTCTGCCGCGCCGCCGCCGCCGAGCGCAGCACCAGCAGGCCGCTGCCATCGGGCGTGAACACGGGCGTGGTGTAATAGGCAGGCAGGGCCGAGACGCGGAGCGGCGGCGCGCTGCCATCTGCGGTCATGCGCCACAGCTGCCCGCCGGCCGCCTCGTTCCAGCTGACAAAGGCGATCTGCCGGCCATCCGGGCTCCATGCCGGCTGGGCGACAGGATCGGCGCCGGTGGCCAGCAGGCGCGGCGTGGCACCCGGCGCCACTGCCGCCACATAGAGCCGGCCCAGCGCCATGAAGGCCACTTGCCGGCCATCGGGCGAGACGGCGGGGGCCTGGATCAGCCGGGCGTTCACCGGCCCGTCGCTTTCGCGCAGGGTCTGCCGGGTGGAGGGGCCAACGGCCACGCGCATGGCCGCGGTGAAGGGCAGCGGCGTGGGGGCGGCCGGCTGGTCCAGCGCGATGCGCAGGATCTGGCCGCCGCGCGCAAGGATGATCGCCTTGCCATCGGGCGTGAAGGCATAGCGCGGGGCGATATCCAGCCAGATCGCCGCTTCCAGCGCATCGGGATCGAGCCGGGTGGCGATCAGCCGGTCGGTGCCATCGGCCAGGTTGCGCAGGCGCAGCTCGTTGCCGCCATCGGTGCGGGTGATATAGGCCAGCTGCGTGCCATCGGGCGAAAGCTGCGGGCGGAAATAGGTGTAGTGTTTGGCCGAGCGGCCGGCCGGCGGGGCCACCACCGCCACTTCCTCGCCGGTTGCCAGATCGCGCCGCAGGATCGACCAGCTGTCCTGCTCGTCATAGTTGAGGCCGCCGGTGTGGCGGGCGAAATAGACATGGCGGCCATCGGGCGAGACGGTGGCGCCAAGGCTGCTCTGCCAGTCGGGGCGGTGGCTGTCGGGGCCATTGCGCACCGGCACGATCAGCTGGCTGGCGCCATCGAGGCCGATGCGCCACAGTTCCACATGGTTGTAATCGGCCCGATAGCGGCTGACGATCAGCGCCTGGCCATCCGCGCTCCAGGCGGGCGAGACGAAGGCGGTGTCATCGTCGTTGCGGGTGATCTGGCGGGGCTGGCTGCCATCGGCGCGGGCCACCCACAGATTGTCGGCGCCCGAGCGATCGGAGACGAAGGCGATGAAGCGGCCATCGGGCGAGAAGGTGGGCTGGCTGTCGAAGCCGAGGCCGAAGCTGAGCTGGCGGGCGGTGCCCCCTGCGGCCGGCATGGCGAAGAGATGGCCCAGCATGTCGAACAGGATGGTCTGGCCATCGGGCGCCACATCCAGCGAGGTCCAGGTGCCGGAATGGACGGTGTAGGCCAGCTCGCGGGCAGGCGCCATCGGCAGGCGCTGGCTGGGGGCCTGGGGCGGGGTGGCAGCGGCCGGGTGGCGGTGGCCATGGCGAGGCGGCGGGGCGTGGGGCGGCTGGTCGGGGTCGGCAAGGCCGGCCAGCGGGCTGCGGTGGTGGGCGGCGGCCGGCAGCGGGGCTGCCAGGGCCAGCAGCGCCACGCCGGCAAGGATAGAAGCGCGGGCCATCAGCGGCGCTCCCCGCCCAGATAATGCTCGGCCAGCGCCCGCTGGCGGTTGGCGAGATTGGCTTCCTGCCCCTCGATGATCACCGCGCGGGCATTGGTGGCCGGCTCCAGCGGATCGCCATCCCACACCACGATATCGGCCGGGGCGCCGGCGGTGAGCGTGGGCGCCGGCAGGCCCCAGATGGCGCGCGGCGCGGTGATGATGGCGGCCAGCCCTGTGGCATGGGGCAAGCCATTGGCCACCGCCAGCCCGGCCCCTTCGCGCAGGGCAAGGCCGGCATTGTAGCTTTCCTCGATGCCGCCGCCCGCCTTGCCGATCGCCACCGTTACGCCGTGCGCGGCCAGGATCGCGGCATTGTCGAGCCGGCTGCCCAGCTCGTCGAAGCTGGTGGGCAGGTTGGCAAAGGGGTTCAGCACCACCGGCACATGGGCCGCGGCAATCGCATCGGCCGCGCGCCAGCCCTCGGCCGCGCCCACCAGCACGAGGCGCAGCTTCAGCCGCGCGGCCAGCGCCAGAGCGGTGCGGATGTCGCTTTCGCGCTCCGTCTCGATGGCCAGTGGCAG
>DASRYE010000081.1:0-9130 GCA_035653915.1 Novosphingobium sp.
GCGCAGCGCCACCGTCAACGCGCCATGGCCGCCCATGGAATGGCCGGTGATGCCCTGCCGGCTCATATCCGCCATGGGGAACTGCGCGGCGATCAGCGCGGGCAGTTCCGCCTCGATATAGTCGCGCATGCGGTAATGGGCCGCCCAGGGCGCTTCTGTGGCGTTGACATAAAAGCCCGCGCCCTTGCCGAAATCATAGGCCTCGTCATCGGCCACATCCTCGCCGCGCGGAGACGTGTCGGGCGCCACGAAAATAACGCCCTGTTCGGCGCAGGCGCGGCGATATTCGCCCTTTTCCGTCACATTGGCATGGGTGCAGGTGAGGCCCGACAGATAGAACAGCACCGGCAGCCTTGCCCCTGCGGCATGCGGCGGCACGAAGACGGAAAAGGTCATCGCCGTGCCGGTGGCGCTGCTCTGGTGGGTATATACCCCCTGCTCCCCGCCGAAGCTGTGGTTCAGGGCAATCCGTTCGCAATCCATCCTGCCGGTCTCCTTGGAGCGGCCCTGCCGGGCCGGGCGTTCATCCTGCAAGCGCCTTAGGTTGCTGCATGCGCCGGTGTAAAGCGAGCGCGCCCGGCCGCTGGCGCTGCAGCCCTGCAACAATTTCCGACACCCCCTCGGCCCACCGCAGATGTCGCCGCTATTGCCGCATTTTTGCGTTGCCTTCGCGTCACAAACCGGGCAGCAGACGGGCCGACGCCCGGAAGGGGGCTCGTATCAGGATCATTTCGCCCGCAACCGGGCGACAAGGCAAACGAGGACGTAACGGGACATGGCCAGGCTTGAGCATCGCAGGCAGCGTATCCGCAATATTGCCGTTGTCGCGCTGTCGACATCGGCGCTGCTGGCGCCGGCGGCCGCCTATGCCCAGTGCAGCCAATCGGGCACCACCTACACCTGCACCGGCACCACCACCTCGTTCAGCACCAACAGCACCGCCAATGCCGCTGTCACGGTGAATTCGGGCGCCACGGTGATCGCTCCTGTCACCATCCAGGGTGATTCCAGCACGCTCACCAACGCCGGCTCGATCACCAACACCGGCGCCTATTATGCCGTGACGATGGGCACCAACGCCACCGTCACCAACACCGGCTCGATCACCTCCACCGGCACCTCGTCGGGCTCGGGCGCGATCTATGTGGGCGATGGCAGCACCGTGACCAACAGCGGCACGCTGACCGCCTATAGCGGCACGCCGGTTGTCACCTTCGGCACCAACGGCACGTTCAACAACACCACCAGCGCCGCCACCGCCGTCACCGGCAACATCTATTATGGTTCCAGCACCAGCTCGGTGTCGGCCAACGGCACGTTCAAGAACGAGAACGTGTCCTATGGCTTCACCGGCAACGTCTATTCCTATGGCGGGCTGACCTTCAACAACCAGGGCCTCTATTCGGGCAACGTGTACATGTACATGGTGTCGAACAGCGACAGCGTGGCCTTCACCAACGGCACGCTGACCTCGGGCGGCACCTACGACACCAACACCACCTTCACCGGCATCTACTACACGCAGGGCGGCGGCACCTTCGTCAACAACGGCACCGCCTATCTCTACACCGGCAGCACCATCGGCTCCAACCTGGCCTATCAGGCCGGCAACACCGCCACGGTGACGAACAACGGCATCCTCTATGTGGGCACCACCGCCGCGCCGGCGCAGCTGACCATTTATGGCAATTACGTGCAGAGCTCGAGCGGCACGCTGAACATCGCCATCATCCCCGCCGGCGCCAGCACCACTTCGGCCGGCACCAACTACAGCCAGCTCTACACCACCGGCACCGCCACCCTTTCCGGCACGCTGAACGTCAACGTCACCGCCGGCTTCTACAAGGATGGCACCACCTTCAACGTCGTCGATGCGCTGAAGGGCATCACCAACAACGGCGCCACCTTCACGGTGAACAGCGGCTCGCCGCCGATCTTCCTCAACTTCACCTCGCTGGGTGTGCAGACGGTGAGCGGCACCGAGCAGGCCTATCAGGTGGAAGTGACGCATAACGGCTATGCCAGCACGATGACCTCGCTGGGCGGCAGCGCCAACCAGATCGCCGTTGCCGGCGCCTTCGACTACAAGAACAGCGCGAAGACCACCGGCCTGCTGGCCACCGCCAATGCCAATCCGGCGGGCGATGAGGCCACCTTGCTGGGCCAGCTCGACGTGCTGGATCTCAACGATGCCAAGGTGGCGCTCAACACGCTGTCGCCGGAAGGCTATCTGGCCTATGCCTCGGCGCTGCGCGATCAGGCCAATGCCTTCGCCCGCCAGGTGGACCTGCGGATGACCGACCAGAACTCGAAGCACCCCGAGGATGGCTGGTGGTTCAACTTCCTGGGCGCCTTCGACACCGCCTCCACCGCTTCCACCACCGGCGGCTATCGCACCCGCGATCACCTGTTCGGCGTCTATGCCGGCTATGATCTGTCGGGCCCGCATCACGTGATCGGCATCGCCGCCAGCATCTCGTGGGATTCGCTGCATTATGCGCTGAACAGCCTGACCGGCACCAACCGCGACTTTGCCTTTGCCGTCTATGGCGCGCAGAATTTCGGGGCACTGCGCCTGTCGGGCCAGCTGGCCTATAACCTGGGCCACATGTCTGCCACCCACACCACCACGCTGGGCGACTATACCCGCACCGGCAAGGGCAAGGCGGGCGAGAACATGTTCAAGGCCACCGCGCAGCTGGGCTATGACGTGAAGCTGGGCGGCTACAAGCTGGAGCCTTTCGTCGGCATCGACTTCAACAAGGGCCAGGTCAACAGCTTCACCGAGACCGACGCCGGCGCTGCCAACCTCACCGTGGGCGCCATCAAGGCAGACCGCACCGAGGCCCTGTTCGGCGCTTCGGTCAACCGCGATCATGGCGTGTTCCGGCCCTATCTGAAGGCGCTCTACCGCGAGAAGATCAGCGGCAGCGACGCCACCACCGTCTCGGCCTATCTCGATGGCGACAACAGCACCGCCTTCTCGGTGAACGGGCTGGGCCTGGGCAAGGGCGAATTTGATGCCAATGCCGGCATCAACTGGGTGTTCGACGATGCCGGCGCGCTGTTCGTGGGCTATCAGGGCACCTATCGTTCCAGCTACCAGTCGCACGGCATCAGCCTGGGCCTTCGCCTGGAGTTCTGAGGGCCTGGCCGGCGCTTGCGGGGGCAGGCGCCGGCCGGCATCGCAGGCCTGCAACATGCCTGCAACAGGGGCTGCCGGGCCGGGGGGCTTGTCGGAGCGGCCCCTGTCTGTCATGAAATCATCACGTCGCAGAAAAAGATCTGTCACAAGTTCTTGCTAGGGATGGGCGCAGGAGGCTCCATGTCAGGTCTGAAATCCACTGCTGCAGCGCGTCGCTTGTCTGTCCGCCTCGCCCGGGATGCGGAGGATCTGGCCGCTGTCCAGCGCCTGCGCTGGCAGGTGTTCTTCGCCGAAATGGGCGCCAATGGCACCAGTTTCGACCCCACCGAGCGGTTCGACCGCGATGCCTATGACGAGGTGTGCGATCACCTGCTGGTGATCGACGAGGACCGTGACTGGCCGGAATCGGTGGTCGGCACCTATCGCCTGCTGCGCGAGAGCGTGGCCGAACGCCATGGCGGTTTCTATTCCGCCGGCGAATTCGACCTCACCCGCCTGATCCACCGCGAAAAGGAAGAGGGCGACACGCGCGAGCTGCTGGAACTGGGCCGTTCCTGCGTGTTGCCGGCCTATCGCACCAGCGCCACCATCTCGATGCTGTGGCGCGGCATTGGCGAATATATCGCGGCCAACCGCATCGCCATGATGTTCGGCTGCGCCTCTTTCACCGGCACCGATCCCGATCTCTATGCGCCGGCCCTCTCCTACCTCTATCACCAGCATCTGGCGCCCGAAGAGCGCCGGCCGGTGGTGCACCCCGGCAAGGGCGTGGCGATGGAGCGTCTGGCCCGCGGCAGCTATGACGAGCGCCGCGCCATGCTGCAGCTGCCGCCGCTGGTGAAGGGCTATATGCGGGTGGGCGCCAAATTCGGCAATGGCGTCTATATCGACCATGATTTCAACACGGTCGACGTGTGCGTGCTGATGCCGGTGGATCTTATCGCGGATCGCTATCTCACCCGCTTCAGCGCCGCGGCCTGACAGCGCGCCTGACAGCAAGCGCGCGGGAGGGGGCAAACGCCCCCTCGCCCCGTTTCAGCCGGCGTTTTCGGGAAAGCTGGCCAGCCGCTCGGCAATGCGGGCGCGGCTGGCGGCGGCCAGATCCTTGCGGCCACGGCCCGCCGCAGAGCCTGTCACCGGCTCTTCAAACCACACTTCCACGCGCAGACCGCCACGCCGGGCCAGCGCCTTCATGTGCGGCAGCATCTCGTCATCGCCGATCCACGCCACCTCGCGCCGGTCGGCCGGCGACAGGGGCGAACCATCGCGCGCAGTGTAGCGCAGGGTGATCGGCTGCACCCGCGCCTCGCCGGCCTCGTTCTGCGGCACCAGGGCAAACAGGCTGGTGCGGAAGGGCAGCACTTCGTTGCCAAGGCCGGTGGTGCCCTCGGCAAACAGCACCAGCTCGCCGCTGCGGGCCAGATGGGCGCCCACATCCTCGGCCTGGCGGCCGGCGCCCGCGCGCCGCTCGCGGTCGATATAGACGCAGCCATAGGCCGTCGTCAGCGTGCCGATGATCGGCCAGCCGCGCACATCGCCCTTGGCCACGAAAGGCGCATCCAGCACCCGGCCAATCACCACGATATCCGTCCACGAGACATGGTTGGCGACATAGAGCGTGCCCGGCAGCGCCGCAGCCTTGCCCTTCACCACCACATCGATGCGGAAGCCCCACAAGAGCGCCCGCCACGCCCGCACCACAGCGGCGCGCTTGGTGGCCTTGTGGGGCCAGGCCAGCCACATCCAGGCAAAAATCACCAGTAAGGCCGAGCCCAGCGCCGCCCTGAAGCCCCGCCAGCCCATCACCAATGCCCTGCCCATATTTGCCCAAGCCCCCCTATGCCGTATAACGCCGGGCCTGACAGCACGCCCCGCCGCCCGGCGCAAGGGGGTGCTGGCGATCAGTCGGCGAATTCCTCTGTATCCATCGTTGCCTGCATGGCGGCGGGATAGCGGGGGCCGGCCACGGTGTGGCGGTTGATCAACCCGTCGATCCGGGCCAGCACGGCGTCTGCGGGGCGCCAGTCGGCGCGGGCGATATTCTCGCGCAGGTGATCGGGGTTGGTGGTGCCCGGGATCACATGCACGTGATCGCCCCGGCTGAGCACCCAGGCCAGCGCCAATTGCGCCGGCGTTGCGCCCTCTTCCCCGGCAATGGCGTTGAAGGCATCGACCAGCGCCAGGTTCGTCGGCCAGTTCTCGCCGTTGAAGCGCGGATGGGTGCGGCGCAGGTCCTTCTCTTCCAGCTGCCCCGGATTGCGCACGCCATTGGCCAGCACGCCGCGCGCCAGCGGGCTGAACGCCACCAGCGCCACGCCCAGCTCGGCCGTGGCCGCCAGCACGCCCAGTTCAGGGTTGCGCGTCCACAGCGAATATTCCGTCTGCACAGCGGTAACAGGGGTGACGGCATGGGCCGCGCGCAGGGTGGCCGCGCTCATTTCCGAAAGGCCATAGCCGCCGATCTTGCCCTCGGCGATCAGCTCGCCCATGGCGCCGGCGCATTCCTCGATCGGCACGGCAAAATCGCGGCGGTGCATGTAGTAGAGGTCGATATGGTCGGTCTGCAGGGCCTTCAGGCTCTTCTCGCATTCGGCGCGGATGGTCTCGGGCCGGCAATCCACCCAGCGCTTGCCGCCCTCGGCAAACAGGCCCATCTTGCTGGCCAGGAAGAAATCCTGCCGCCGCCCGGCCAAAGCCTCGCCGATCAGCAGCTCGTTGGTGCCGCCGCCATAGAGGCGCGCGGTATCAAGATGGTTGTAGCCCAGATCCAGCGCCAGATGCAGCAGCCTTGCCGCCACTTCCGGCGGCGGCGGGGCAGCATAGGCCCAGCTGACATTCATGCAGCCAAGGCCAACGGGGTTCACATCGCGGCCGGCCAGTGTGCGGGTGATGGGCATGGCGGATATCCTTGGCTGATAAAAGGAATGCAGGGGTGTGGCCCCCTGCATCCCATAACGCCTTCGCGCGCAAGCCCAATCAACAGCTGCGGCCCGAAGGCGGCAGCGCCGCGAGAGCCCAGGCGGCCCTGCGGCGCCCGGTGTTTACTTCGCGGCGTTCAGCTGCACTTCCAGCTCGCCCAGCACGCGATAGCAGTCGAACACCTTCTGCACGCTGGAATTGGGCTCGCGGCCCTCGCGGATGGCGGCGATGAATTCGCGGTCCTGCAGCTCGATGCCGTTCATCGACACATCGACCTGGCTGACATCGATGGCATTCTCGCGGCCATCGACGAGATCGTCGTAGCGGGCGATATAGGTGCCGGTGTCGCCGATGTAGCGGAAGAAGGTGCCCAGCGGGCCATCATTGTTGAACGACAGCGACAGGGTGCAGATGGCGCCCGTCTCGCTCTTCAGCTGGATCGACATGTCCATGGCGATGCCCAGCACCGGATGGATCGGGCCCTCGACGGCATTGGCAGCCACGATCCTGCCCGCCTGATAGGCGAACAGATCCACCGTGTGGGCGGCGTGGTGCCACAGCAGGTGGTCGGTCCAGCTGCGGGCCTCGCCCTTGGCGTTGATGTTGGTGCGGCGGAAGAAATAGGTCTGCACATCCATCTGCTGGATGTTGAACGCGCCCGCGGTGATCTGGTTGTGCACATACTGGTGGCTGGGGTTGAAGCGGCGGGTGTGGCCCACCATCGCCACCTTGCCGGTTTCCTGCTGGACGGCCAGCACCGCCTGGGCATCGGCCCAGCTGTCGGCCAGGGGGATTTCCACCTGCACATGCTTGCCCGCCTTCATGCAGGCGATCGCCTGGGCGGCGTGCATCTGGGTGGGGGTGCACAGGATCACCGCATCCACATCATCGCGCGCCAGCGCATCGTCCAGCTCGGTGGAGGAATGCTTGGCGCCATATTTGGCGGCCACGGCCGCGGCCTGCTCGCCGGTGCGGCTGATGATCGAGGTGATCTCCACCCCGGGGATGTTCTTCAGGCCATCGAGGTGCTTTTCACCGAAGGCGCCGGCGCCCGCCAGGGCAATGCGAATGGGATCGGACATGGGTGTTCTCCACAAGAGGGAAGGGGCGGCCCTGCGGCCACCCCTGTGGGATTATTCTGCCGGTTCGAGCACCAGATGCCCGATCGCGGTGTTGCTGCAGGGGATGTGATAGTGGCGGTGGAGGCATTTGGTGGCCTTGCCCAGCGCCCCGCGCATGATCAGCCACATCACCATCTCGATGCCTTCGCTGCCGGTCTCGCGCAGATATTCGATATGCTCGATCCAGCGCGCTTCCTCGCTCTCGCCGATCAGCAGGTCCATGAAGCGGTTGTCCCACTCGGCGTTGAGCAGGCCTGCGCGCGGGCCCTGCAGCTGGTGGCTCATGCCGCCCGTGCCCCAGATCTGCACGTTGAGATCTTCCGGATAGCTTTCCACCGCGCGGCGGATCGCCTCGCCCAGCAGCCAGCATCGGTTGCCCGAGGGCACCGGATAGGTAACGACATTGACCGCCAGCGGGATGACCTTGCACGGCCATGCCTCGGGCTGGCCGAACATCATCGAGAGCGGCACGGTGAGGCCATGATCGACATCCATTTCGGAAACGACGGTCATGTCGAAATCGTCGAGGATCAGCGATTGGGCGATGTGCCAGCCCAGATCGGCATGGCCCTCCACCTCGGGCACCGGGCGCGGGCCCCAGCCCTCGTCGCAAATGCCGAAGCGCTCGGCCGTGCCGATGGCGAAAGTGGGCACGATCTTCATGTCGAAGAAGCTGGCATGGTCGTTGTAGACCAGCACGACGACATCGGGCTTCTCGGCCTTTTCCCAGGCCTTGGTCCATTCATAGCCATCGAAGATCGGCTTGAAATAGGGATCCTGGGTCTTGTTCTGGTCCACCGCCACGCCCAGCAGGGGCACGTGGCTGGAAGCGACACCTGCGGTTATCCGCGCCATCTCAACACTTCCCCTTGATCGAGCGCACGCCCTCGGGCGAGCGGCCGCCGGCGTTCATCATCGCCGAATAGTCTTCCACGCTCATGCCGGTCATCGTCGAGACGGCCTGCAGGAAGCTGAGGCCATCGGTCGAGAAGACCTTGGAGAGGAAATAGATGTTGCCGCCCAGATCCAGCATGCGGTTATAGTCGCGCGCCAGCACGGCCGCCTTCTGCTCCTCGCTCATCGGCCAGTCGGCCAGATAGGCAGCCTCGTCGGCGCGCCAGCGCTCGCGGTTTTCCGGCTTCATCAGGCTCATGGCGAACTGGTTCAGCCAATAGCCCTTGCGCGCGCGCGCGGCGGTGTAGACGCGGGTGCCGGGGATATCGTCGAACTCGGCGAGATAGGCGTGGATGTCTTGCGTGGGGGCCTGGTCGGTCATGCCACCTCTCCTCATTGTGGGCCCGGCAGCGCGCGGCCGCCGGGCTCCATCGCATTCTTACAGGCCGCGCGCCTTCAGCTGGGCATCCAGCCGCGGGAACACCCGGCGGGCATTGCCCTCGAAGATGGCGCGGCGTTCGGCATCCGAGATATCCAGCGCATCGACATAGCGCTTGGTATCATCGAAATAGAAGCCGGTGGTGGGATCGATGCCGCGCACCGCGCCCACCATCTCGCTGCCGAACAGGATGTTCTTGTTGTCGATCACATCGGCCAGCAGGTTGATGCCCGGCTGGTGATAGACGCAGGTGTCGAAGAAGATGTTGTTCATCAGATGCGTGTCGAGCGACGGCTTCTTCAGCATGTCGGCCAGGCCCCGATAGCGGCCCCAGTGATAGGGCACCGCGCCGCCGCCATGCGGGATGATGAAGCGCAGCGTGGGGAAGCGGCTGAACAGATCGCCTTCCAGCAGCTGCATGAAGGCGATGGTGTCGGCGGCGATGTAATAGGCGCCGGTGGCATGCATGGCCGGGTTGCAGCTGCCCGAGACGTGGATCATCGCCGGCACGTCCAGTTCCACCATCTTCTCGTAGAGGGGGAACCAGTAGTCGTTCGTCAGCGGCGGGTGCTTGAAGTGGCCGCCGCCGGGATCGGGGTTGAGGTTGCAGCC
>DASRYE010000082.1:0-8464 GCA_035653915.1 Novosphingobium sp.
CTGGCGCGCCTATGACGCCTGCGCGCTGATCGCCGATGGCGCCCGCCTGCCCGATCTGCTGGTGGACCAGGGCGCGGCCGATGGCTTCCTGGACGGCCAGCTGAAGACGCCTCTGCTGGAAGCGGCCTGCCAGGCGGCCGGCATCCCCGCCACCATCCGCCTGCAACAGGGCTACGACCACAGCTACTATTTCATCTCCACCTTCATGGCAGAGCATGTGGAATGGCATGCGCAGCGCCTGAAGGGGTGAATGAAAGGACTAAAAACGCAAAACAGGGAGAATTTTATGTGCAGTATAAATAAGGGGGTGACATATCATTCATTGATTTTGTGCGCTGTGGCGGCAAGCGCATATTCGGGCACGGCCCATGCCTCTGCCGATACGGCTGCCCCGGCGGGGGCGGGCGAGATTGTCGTTACCGCGCAAAAGCGCGAGCAGAACGTCCAGAAGGTGGGCATTGCCATTACCGCGCTGGGCAAGGAAACCCTTGCTGCCATTGGCCGCCAGGATGTGACAGCGCTGGCAGGGCAGGTGCCCGATCTGGCGGTCAACCAGTATTCGCCGACGATCACCGTGTTCAACATTCGCGGCATATCGCAAAATGATTTCACCGATGCGCAGGAGGCGCCCATCGCCTTCTACGAGGATGAGGTCTATGTCGCCTCGCTGGGGGCGATCACGGGCATGAACTTCGACCTGGAGCGGGTCGAGGTGTTGCGGGGGCCTCAGGGCACCTTGTTCGGGCGCAACGCCACAGGCGGGCTGGTCCAGTTCGTTTCGGCCAAGCCAACCGCCCGGCCGGAAGCCTTTCTCACGCTCACCACCGGATCCTATGGGCAGCTGGCGACAGAGGGCGCTGTCAGCGGGCCGATCAGCGATGCGGTGCGCGCGCGCCTGTCCTTCACCACGAATAACGAAGGCGGCTATATCCGCAACACCATGGGCCCCAGCCTTGGCAATGCGAAGTTCTTTGCCCTGCGCGGGCAGATCACCGCCGATCTGTCGCCGGTGGACAGGCTGAACATCAAGCTGCAGGTGTTGCGCAATGCGCATGAACGCTCAGGTGGCCTTTACAGTTGGGTGGCCAGCTATCCGGATCCGAATAACCACCTGCTGGGCGATTATGCGGCCAACGTGCCGGGCGGCAATCCGGGGGCGGCCTATACGGGGGCGGCGCAAGGGCAGGATGCCAACGGCTATGCCAATCACTCGGGCAACCCCTTCGTGCAGTCGGAGAACCGGGTTCCCTTTTTCGACCGCACCTATTGGGATGCAAGTGCGCGCTACACGCATGATCTGGGCTGGGCGGAGCTGGCCTCGATTACCGATTATCAGCACCTGGCCAAGGATTATGGCGAGGATACCGATATGAGCCCCAATGATGCCTTCAATTACGATACGCATCAGCGCATGTATCAGATATCGCAGGAAGTGCGCCTCTCGGGCCGGCAGGGCGGGTTGAACTGGGTTGGCGGCGTGTATTGGCTGAAGATCCACACCGCCAATCAATATCAGATCGACAGCCCGGTGACGGCCTATCCCGGCCTTGGCCTTCTGAACTATGGCGGCACGCAGGACACCAACTCCCTGGCCACCTTTGCCCAGCTGGAATATGCGATCAGCCCCAAGGTGTCGGTGATTGGCGGCCTGCGCTACTCGCACGATAAAAAGCACATAGAATTCGCCGATTATGCCAATGGCGTGCTGATGTTCGACTGGGCGACATCCTTCCCGGACGTGGCGGGGCTGCGCTATGCCACTTACGACAACTGGTCAGGCAAGGCCGAGATCGACTACAAGCCGGCCGGCAATGTGCTGATCTATGCCAGTGTCAACCGCGGCACCAAGTCCGGCGGTTTTGGCACGGTGTCCTCGCCCACGCCCTATACCGACAGCGCCGCTGTTTCGGAGGCCACAGGCCGGCCGCTGGTGCAGGCCATCCCCTTTGGCCAGGAAGTGTTGACCAATTGGGAAGGGGGCTACAAGCTCACGTTGCTCAACCACACCACCCATTTCAACGGTTCGGTATTTTTCTATAATTACCAAGGGTATCAGGCATTCCAGAACCTTGGCATCAACCAGTATATCTCGAACCATCAGGCCTATGTGCATGGCGCCGAGTTCGACTTCAACGCGCGGCCGGTGGCCGGCCTCTATCTGGGGGCTTTCCTCACCCTGCTCTCCACCAGGGTGAAGGCGATCGTGTTGCCCGATGGCACGCTGGCCGATCGCCAACTGCCCCAGGCGCCGAAAACCTCGATCGGCTGGCAGGCGCGCTATGAATTTCCGGCCGGCCCCGGGCGCCTCGCCCTGAGTACCGACTGGAAGTATGAATCCGGCCAGTATTTCGAGACGAACAACGCCCCTGTTGATTTCCAGCCCGCGCATACGGTGGGCAATGTGCGGGTGAGCTACGCGCTGGCCGAGGGCAAATATGAGCTGGCCGCCTTCCTCAACAATGTCACCGACCGCCACTATCTCGTTTACAGCCTCGACCTGTCGAGCCTGCTTGGCGCGTCTACGCAAACCTACGCCCGCCCGCGCACATGGGGGCTGAGCCTGACCGCCAGATATTGATCGTGACGCCGGAGCAGGGCCATGCAGATGGCATTGCTCCGGCCCATGCGCCTTACTTCAGGGCAAATTGCAGCACCTTTTCGGCATATTGCCGGGGCGAGGGCTTGGGCCCATCCTTGAAATAGCAATCGCCCAGCATCCCGGCAGAGAGCAGCCCATCGGCCGTCGACAGGATGAGGTTGGCCTTCATGGCGATCTCCTCCTCGGGCAGGTCCGGCAGGAGGCGCCGGATGCATCGCATCAGCCAGTCGATCATCGGCTGGTACAGGTCGACAAGATATTTCGCGCCTGTCGCATCCTCGTGGGCAAACGACCACAGGTTGATGAAAAAACGCGCGGAATCAGGCTCGTTGTTGAGCGATATCAGATATTCTATGGTCGACAGCAATTGCCCGGTCGGATCGTGGCCCAGGCTGTCCACCAGCGCATGCATGTCCCTCGCATAGGCCGTCACCGAGTGGTTGATCATCTCGGAGATGAGAGTGTCCTTGCCGGGAAAATAATGTTGCACCGCCGACAGGTTCACGCCGCAGGCCCTGGCCACCTCGCGCAGGGAAAAGCCGGCATGGCCGCGATCGCAAAACAGCCGGCGCGTTTGCATGACGATCTGTTCGCGCCGGGCTTCGGGAGACAGGCGGCGGCGCGTGCCGGCCGGCTTTTTATCATTTTCGGTCATGTCTGTTCTTTAGGCCGAAATGCGGCTTGTCAAAACCATCCTTTGCAGCTTCATATAGGTCAAGTGACCTTTAAGGAGATGCGGCATGACAAAGTGGCAGCCGGGCTTCAGCCTGCCCCAACACCAGTATATTGCGCCAGAACAGTTCCGGGCCGATGTGGACGCCCTGGGCCGCACGCAATGGCTGCTGGCAGACCATGAAAGCCGCATTCCCGAAGCCGGCGACTGGTTCACGCTGGATTGGGCAGACGAGCAGATCCTGCTGATCCGCGGCGAGGATGGGATCATCCGCGGTTTTTACAATGTGTGCCGCCATCGTGGATCGCGCCTTTGCCTTGGCGCCAGCGGGCAGGCAAAGATGCTGATCTGCCCCTACCACGCCTGGGGCTATGATCTGCAGGGCCGGCTGAAGGGCGCCCCGCTGATGCCCGCCGCATTCGACAAATCCGCCCACAACCTCAAGCCGGTGCATGTCGAGGTGTATGAGGGGCTGGTGTTTGTCAATTTCGCGCCGGGCGAGCCACCCGCGTTTGCCGCCTTCACCGCGCGCTTCGATGCCTATTTCCGGCCGTTCGACCTCAAGGCGACCAGGATCGCCTGCCGCCACACCATTCCCACTGCGGCGAACTGGAAGCTTGTGGTCGAAAATTTCTTCGAATGCTATCACTGCAAGCCATCGCACCCCACCTATTGCGCGGTGCATGATCCGCTGAAATTGCTGGCGCTGGGGGCCGGGCCCGGTTCGGGCGCTGCGGAACTTGTCGCGCAATATGCCGGCAAGCTTTCCGCCTGGGAAGCAAAGCGCAGCAAGGCGGGCCAGGGCACCGGCATGTGGGCGGATGAGGCGTGCACGCCGTGGCTGCAATCAGCGGCCCATGCGCCCATCAACGAGGATTTCCAGACCGAAACGCTGGATGGCAGGCCGGTGGGGCCGCTGCTGGGCAGCCTGGCCGGGTTCGATGGCGGGCAGATGGCGGGCGTGTTCAATGTGCTGTCCACGGTGCTGATCAACAATGATCATGCCGTGCTGTTCCGCATTGTGCCGCGCGGGCCCCTGCAGACCGATTTCGAAGTGATCTGGCTGGTCAGCCCGGCTTTCGACATGGCGGATGCGGCCGCGCTCGATCGGCTTGTCGAGGTGTGGTCCGTCACGGCCGCCGAGGACAAGCAGATCACCGAGGACAATCAGGCCGGCGTTCTTTCCGCCGCCTATCAGCCCGGGCCCTTGTCTGCCCAGGAAGCCCGGATCGGCGATTTCGGGCGCTGGTATCAACGGCTGCTGCAAGCCTGAGGAGGTGGGCATGGCGCTTCGCACCGGATCGGAACTGACGCTGATGCTGCTGGTTGGCCTGCTCGGGGTCTATGCGGCGCCGGTCGAGATCAACAGCATCATCCTGCACTTGCACGATGATCCGATCAGGGCGGGGGGGCTGTCCACGATCGAGTTGCTGGCGCTGGGCGGTGTGGCGATCGCCAGCGGGGCCCTGGCCGATCGGGCCGGGCCCCGCCAGGTGGTGCTGGGCGGCGCGCTGATCGCGGGGCTGGCCCAGAGCGCGTCGATGGCGGTGGCCAGTCTGGCTGGCCTGCTGGCGCTGCGGCTGATGGCTGGCCTGGGGGCCGGGCTGGTCTATGGCTGCGCCTGCCGGCATGCGAACGGCTGCAGGCGGCCCTCTGCGGTGTTTGGCTTGGCCATGCTGTGCGCCAACCTGCTGTTTGCCGGCATATTGGCGGTTCTGCCGGCTCTTGATGCGCGCTTTGGCCTGGCCGGCCTGTTCGCCGCTTTGGCCGGCGTGACCTTTGCGGCATGGCTGTTGCTGGCGGCGCTGATGCGGCCCGGGGCGGGGCGCGGGCCTGCCGAAGTTGGTGCCGGTGTTGAGGCCGGGACTAGGGCGCGGGCGGCTTTTGTGCTGGCGGGGGCGGGGGGCCTGTTTCTGGCTTCGGTGTTCCTGTCGAACCTGGGCCTTTCGATGGTGTGGACATCGGCCAGCCGGCTCGGGGTGGAAAACGGCCTGTCGCAAAGCTGGATCGCCTATGCGCTGGCGCTGTCGACCCTGGCCAATGTGGCGGGGGCGGGGCTGGCGGCGATGGCGGCGCTGCTGTGCGGGCCAAGGCCAATGTTGCTGGCCGGGCTGGCAGCGGGGGCGGTGGCGGCGGTGCTGATCCTGTTTGCCGCCCGGCCGCAGATCTATGTGTTGGCCCTGTGCCTCTATGGCGCGGCCTATCTGTTCATCATCCCGTTCCAGATCACCATGGCGATGCATCTGAGCCCGCGCGGCCATCTGTCGGCAATAACGGGCGGGTTGGGGCTCATGTCCTATGGTTGCGGCCCGCTGGCCGGCGGCGTTGCGGCAGCGATGGGGGCCTATCGCCTGGTGGGCGTTGCCTGTGCACTGCTGTGCCTCTGCGCGGCTTTGGCTGTCGTGCTTGTGCGCGAGCCCCGGCTGCAGCCGGCGTTGGGCTGATCGGGCGGCCTGCCATATGTGGCCTGGCGCCAGCTACGCGCCGGTGGCGATCAAATCATGCCCCACGGCCAGAAAACGCTGGACAAGGGGCGAGCGGTTGCTGCTCATATGCGCCAGCGACAGCCGCACAGTGGCAGAGACATGGCTGATCTCGCGATAGGCCACCCCTTCGAGCGAGAGCTGGCGCATGGAGGCCGGCACGATCGATACCCCTTCGGTGGCTGCCACCAGCGACAGCACAGAGGCGATCTGCGGCGCGGCCTGCCCCAGCCGGGGCGTGAAACCTGCCGCTTCGCACAGGCTGATCGCCGCATCGAACAGGCAGGGGCCAATGGCGCGCGGGGTCAGGATGAAGTGGTCCTGCGCCAGGGCCCTGAGGTCGATGGGGGCGGCGCCATCCTGCCCCAGCGCCGGGTGCCCGGTGGGCACCGCTGCCAGCAGCGGTTCCGCCAGCAGCGCCAGGGCATGCAGGCCCTGCAGATCGCTCTCGCTGGGCCGGATGAAGGCGACATCGATGCTGCCATCGCGCAGCCCGGCGATCAGCGTGGTGGTGTTGCTTTCGCTCAGCGTCAGCGCCACATCGGGCGCGCGATGGCGGAAGGTGCGGATGGTGGCCGGAACGATCGGGTTCATCGCCGCCGATCCGGTAAAGCCCACGCGCAGGGCCCCGATCTCGCCGCGCGCCGCGCGCTGGGCCGCGCGCACGGCATCGGCCACCTGGCCGGGAATGCGGGCGATGGCCGCCTCGAAGGCCCGGCCGGCGGCGGTCAGCTCGGCGCCCTGGGGCAGGCGGCGAAAGAGCGGCGTGCCCACCTCTGCCTCAAGATCGCGGATCTGCTGGCTGAGGGGTGGCTGACCGATCCCCACCCGGGCGGCCGCGCGGGTGAAGTTCCGCTCCTCGGCCACAGCGAGAAAATAGCGCAGGTGACGCAGTTCCATGCCATCTCCAAAAGCTATCGATAATGCCTCTACCATATATTGGACCAACCGGAGGGGCCGGTCCATATGGGCGCGCATGAAAAATGCTGCACTCTGCAAGGGCGATTGGGCCGGTGGGCACGGGCCTGCCACCAGCACGGCTGATGAACAGGATGGCTTCCGGCGGGGCAGCCCGGCCTATCGGCGCGCCAGCCTGGCGCTGTTCCTGGGTGGCTTTGCCACCTTCTCGCTGCTCTATTGCGTGCAGCCGCTGCTGCCTGAATTTGCGCGTGATTATCATGTCGCACCGGCGGTCAGCGCATTGGCGCTATCGCTGACGACAGGGGCGCTGGCGTTGACGATTTTCCTCACGGGCGCTGTTTCGCAGGGCCTGCCGCGGCGCCCGCTGATGTTCACTTCCATGGCGCTGGCGGCAGGCTGCAACCTGCTGGCGGCGCTGGCGCCCAGCTGGCCGGTGCTGTTGCTGGCGCGGTTGACCGAGGGCGCGGTGCTGGGGGGCGTGCCGGCGGTGGCGATGGCCTATCTGGCCGAAGAGGTGCATGTGGGCGATCTGGGCCGCGCCATGGGGCTTTATGTGGCGGGCACGGCCTTTGGCGGCATGATGGGGCGGGTCGGCATGGGGCTGCTGGTCGAATATGGCTCGTGGCGCATGGCGATGGCGCTGCTGGGCGTGCTGGGGCTGCTGGCGGCGGCAGGCTTTGCGGCGCTGCTGCCGGCTTCGGTACGTTTCCGCGCCAGGCGGGGGAGCAGCCTGCGCCAGCATGCCACGCAATGGGCCCGGCATTTGCGGCATGGCGATATGGCGCGCCTGTTCGGCATCGGCTTCATCCTCACCAGCGTATTCGTAACGCTGTTCAACTATGCCGGCTTCCGCCTCATCGCGCCGCCCTTCCGCCTGGGGCAGACGGGGGTCAGCCTGATCTTCCTCAGCTATATTCTGGGCATGGTGGCATCGCCCTGGGCTGGGCAGCTGGCCGACCGGCACGGCCGCCGCGGGCCGCTGGTGGGCATGCTGCTGGTGATGGGGCTGGGGGCGGTGGTCACGCTTTCGGGATCGCTGGTTTTGATAACGCTGGGCATATTGCTGGTAACCGTGGGCTTTTTCGGCGCGCATGCGATCGCCAGCGGCTGGGTGGGTGAATTGGCGGGGGCGGCCAAGGGGCACGCTGCCTCGCTCTATCTGCTGTTCTATTATGTCGGCTCCAGCATCACCGGGTCGAGCGGCGGGTGGCTGTGGCAGCGCTATGGCTGGTGGGGGATTGTGGCGCTTGCCGTGGTTCTGGCGCTGGGCGGGATCTGGCTGGCGCAAGGCGTGAAGGCGCGTGCGGATGCGTGATCACCGCGCCCGGTCCTGCCGGCCGGCCACGCACCTTGAGGCATGCTGTGCCAAACGGGGACAAGGCGCGGCAGGGCAAGGCCTGGGTAAGAGCGCGGCGGCCCACTGGCCAGAACCTGCCGGAACGATCGCCCGGATTGCGGCAATTACGGGCCAAAGCCTTTAGATTATCAGGCATTATGCCCCTCGGGCGGCGCGGCGCCGGCTGTGCGGGGCGCGCCCTTCGGCGCTCAAAACAAACAGGAAACCGCTTGGCAATGGAGCGGATATGCGCCGCCGGTCCGCCCGGGCAGACAGTCTTGGCAAACCCTATCTTAACCCTTTTAACTCATAGCGGAAAATGAATTGCCCTGGGTGTCCCGCTGCGGGGCGCCGGGGTGGCCGGCCTTCCTTGGGGATGAATGCAATGCCAACCGTGAAATCCACCCTGTGGGCCCTGGCGGCCGTGGCGGTGCTGGCGCTGTCGGGCTGTG
>DASRYE010000083.1:0-40982 GCA_035653915.1 Novosphingobium sp.
TGGCCAAGGGTTTCTGGAAGAAGCGGCCGAAGGATATTGCCGGCATCGGCCTGGTTTACGCTCGGGTGAACCCGCGCACCACCGACCGCGAGCGCGAGCTGCTGGCCGCCGGCAAATCCGCCACCGTGCAGACCTATGAGGCCAGCGGCGAGGTCTATTACGGCTTCCAGTTCGGCCCGCTCATGGTGCGGCCCAATGTGCAATATATCAACCATGTGGGCGGCAGCAGCCGCTATTCCGACGCGATCGTCGGCGGCTGCACGATCCGCCTGACGGTGTGAGGCAAGAGGGGGCGGGGGGCGGGGGCGTTAACCCCCGCTTCCTCTCAATCCACCGGTTCTGCCGGGCGGAAGCGGGTTTGCGCAGCCAGGCGCACGCCGGCATTGGGGGCGCCAAGGCCGGTGTAGCCATCGCCGCGTTCGACGAATTCGAAGAAGAAGCGCCGGTCGAAGGCGCGGCTGTAAAGCTGGGTGTAGCGGTGGCCGGCGGCATCGGCATCGAACAGCAGGTGGCCGGCCTGCATGGCCTCGGTCTCGGCCTGGCTGAAGCCGAAGCGGGCGGCCAGATCGTCGTAATAGTTCGCCGGGATCTCCAGCAGGCAGGCGCTGCGGGCGGCAAGGGCGGCGCTGGTGGCGGCGGCATCGGCGGTGGCAAAGGCGATGTGCTGGAAGCCGCCGGTCATCCCCTGCGCGAGGAAGCGGGCCGAAAGCGTCTCGCGCGCGTCCGATCCGTTGATGGTGACGCGAAAGGCGCCATCGGCCGTTTGCAGCGCCTGGCTGTGGACGAGGCCCGAAGGGTCGATCACATCCTGCTCGCTCAGCGCTTCCAGCCCGAACAGGGCGCGCCAATAGAGCTGCCACGACAGGAATTCGTCATTGTGCACCACCGAGGCGAGGTGATCGATGCCTGAAAGCGCCGGGGCCGCGGTGTCGATCGGCTGGTGGGGGCCGTCAAATTCGCGGGCCCACAGGCTTTCGCTGGCATCCTCGCCGATGAGATAGACCAGGCTGCCGCCCACCCCGCGCAGCGCCGGCATGGCCAGCCGCCCGGGCCGCCCTTCCGGCGTGAAGCGGCGGATGCCCAGCGCCGCCGCGCGCGCCAGCACCGCTTCCACATCGGCCACCCGCACGCCGATCGCGCAGATCGAGGTGCCGTAGACGGTGCGATAGGTGTTGGCAAAGCCGCGCGGCTCGGCGTTGATGACGAGGTTTACCGCGCCCTGGCGCCAGCGCGTCACCTTCTTGGTGCGGTGGCTGCCTTCCTGGGCAAAGCCCAGGCTGGCGAAAGTGTCGGCCAGCCTTTGTGCTTCCTCGCCGGCGGCGGTGAATTCGACGAATTCGGTGCCGGTGATCTTTTGCGCTGCGGGCATGGTGGTGGGCTGGCCCAGCAGGCGCCTGGCCGCATCGCGCACATATTCCAGCGAGCGATAGCCATCCTCGGCCACCATCCGCGGCGAATGGGAGCGGAACCGGTCGTTGAAGATTTCCAGCGAGAGCGGGCCATCATAGCCGGTGCGCAGGATCTCGGCCACATAGGCGGGCAGATCGAAGCCGCCCTGGCCGGGCAGGTTGCGGAAATGGCGGCTCCAGTAGAGCAGGTCCATGTCGAGCAGCGGCGCATCGGCCAGCTGCACGAAGGTGATCTTGTGGCCGGGAATGGCGCGGATGCTGTCGCTGGGGATGCGGCGCGAGAGCGAGTGGTAGCTGTCGAGGATGATGCCGACATGGGGGTGGTCCACCGCCTTGACGATCTCCCACACATCGCGGTGATCGTAGATGTGGCGGCCCCAGGCCAGCGCTTCATAGCCGACATGGATGGCGCGGCGCCCGGCGCGTTCGCCCAGTTCGGCGAAATCGTCGATGATGCGCTGGCGCTCGCCCAGCGACTGGGGCGAGCAGTTGGAGCAGACGAGGATGCGATCGGTGCCCAGCTCTCCCATCAGGTCGAACTTGCGCTCGGCCCGGTCAAACGCGCGCTGGCGCAGGGCGCCGGGCATCCCCTCGAAATCGCGGAACGGCTGGTAGAGCACGCAGGCCAGGCCCAGATCTGCCATCATCCGGCGGATTTCGGCCGGGCGCTGGGGCGCGCCGATCAGATCGTTCTCGAAGATCTCGACCGCGCGGAAGCCGGCGCTGGCGGCCGCCTCCAGCTTCTCCTGCAAGGTGCCCTTCAGCGAGACGGTGGCGATGGCGTTGATCATGGCTGGGCTCTCCCGTTTGGCTGGCGCTGGTGGCCGGGGCGGATTTTAGGCCAGCGGGGCGGCGGGAAAAGAGGGGTAGACCGGCTTTCCCATACCATTGTGTTATGGGTGAGGGGGTAAGGTTATTTACTTATCTTTTGGCCGGGATATGCTTTGTGATTGGGTGAATAGATATAGAATTATCTTTTTTCTCTGCAAATAATTTTTTGCAATCGTTATTTATACATCGACGCATTATTCTTTTAAGCGGTGAATTGCGGTAAGCTTTCTGGCGCGCAGAGGAGATGGCTGGCGCGCAAGGGGGTGGCCGATGGGCCAATCTGTTCCCGCAGCGGTTGTGTGGGGAGCTGCATGGGCGCTGGCAACGGGGCCCGGGCTGGCAGGCGGGGCGGCGGCAGCGCCGGCGGGCGATGTGCTGGCGCCGGAGGAGGCGCGCGTCATCCTCGTTACCGCCGCTGCCGCCGGCAAAACCGCGCAGGACAGCGCCCTTGCCGTCTCCCAGGTCGATCCGCAGGCGATCGCCCGCTTCACCCCCCGCTCGCAGGCCGAGGCGCTGCGCCTTATCCCCGGCCTCAACCTGCAGGATACGGCCGGGCCCGGCGGCAATGCCAATATCGGCGTGCGGGGCATTCCGGTCAGCACTGGCGGGGCGGAATATGTGGCGCTGCAGGAAGATGGCCTGCCGGTGGTGCTGTTTGGCGACATGCTGTTCGGCAACAATGACTATTGGCTGCGGCTGGACAATAATGTGGCGCGGGTGGAAGCGGTGCGCGGCGGCTCTGCCTCCACCTTTGCCAGCCAGGCGCCCGGCGCGGTGATCAACTATGTGTCGAACACGGGGGAGCGGGCCGGGGGCGGGTTTTCGCTCTCCAAGGCGCTGGATTATCGCGAAACCCGGATCGATGCCGATTATGGCGGGCCGCTGGGCGATCATCTGCGCTTCCACATCGGCGGCTATGCGATCACCGGCGGCGGGCCGCTGCATTATGGCTTTGCCGCCGAGCATGGCTATCAGATCAAGGCCAATCTCACCCGCAGCTTTGCAGATGGCGGCGGCTATGTGCGGATCAGCCTGAAGCGGCTGGACGACCGCGAGCCGACCGACCAGAACATGCCGACCATCGCCACGCTGGCGGGCAACACGATTACCGGCTTTGCCAATTTGCCCGGCATCGATGCGCGCCAGTTCACCCCGATCGGCCTTTATAACGCCAGCTTTCCCATGCTGAATGGCAGCGGGCAGCTGGCCAATGTGCCGGCGCAGGGCATCCACCCGGTGGCCACCGCGCTGGGCGCCGAGGTGCAGCGGCGGCTGGGCGCCCATCTCACCTTCACCAACCGCTTCCGCTGGACGGCGATGAAGGGCCAGTTTGCCTTCTTCTTCAGCGGCGTGCGGGCCACGTCCACTGTGGCGGCCAATGGCGCCAGCCTGCGCTATGCGGCGGGGCCAGCGCTGGGGGGCACTTATGCCGGGGCGCTGGTCAATGCCGGCACTTATGTGAACACCAGTATGGACGACATGGGCAGCCTGGCCAATGATCTGGTGCTGGGCGGCCAGGCGTCGCTGGGCAGGCTGGGCCTGGCGGTGCATCTGGGCTGGTTCCACATGCGCCAGAAGATCGCTGCCCACTGGGCCGTGGCCAATGGCTATCTCAGCGCCACCAGCAGCGCCAATCCGGTGCCGCTGGATCTGTTTGCCGCCGATGGCACGCAACTGGCGGCCAATGGCATTGCCGATTATGTCGATCACTGGGGCGACAATGGCGCGGCCAGCCAGCGCCACTATCGCCTCGCCTATACCGACGATGCGCCCTATGGCGAGCTGGCGGCCGATATCGGCCGGCTGAGCCTGGATGCCAGCCTGCGCGTCGATCTGTTGCGGGCGACAGGGGCGGTGTATCAATCTGCCCGGGCCAGTGGCACGCTGGCGGTCAGCGATGCGCTGGGCACGGCGCTGCTGCCCTATGCGCTGCCTTCCGCCACGCCGGGCACGCTCCTCGCCTATGGGCGTTCCTATGCCAGCTGGTCGGCCGGCGGGCTCTATCGGCTGGGGGCGGGCACCAACCTGTTTATGCGGGCCAGCCGGGGCGGGCGCTTCAATGCCGATCGGGTGGCGGTCAATCCGCTCAATTTCACAGCCGCCGGCGGGCTGTCGGCCGGGGGGGCGGCGGTGGCGGTGAATTATGTGGCCCAGCAGGAAGTGGGGCTGAAGCGCGCAGGCGGAGCGGGCGCCTTTGCCTATCATCTGGAAGCCACCTTCTTCCGCGCCCAGGTGGTGGAGCATAATTACGATTTCACCGCCCCCACGCGCGGCCTCAGCCCGTTTGTCGATGCGCTGTATCATGCCCATGGGTTGGAACTGTCGGGCGAGGTGCGGCGGGGGGGCTTCGTGCTGGCGGGCTATGTCGATTATACGGTGGCGCGCGATCTGGCGCGCAACCTGCCCGCCTATGCGCTGCCGCGCTGGAATGTGCTGCTGGCGCCGGCCTATGATGCGGGGGTGGCGGCCGCCGGCTTCAGCCTCTCGGGCCAGTCTGCCTTCTATATCGCCAACCAGCGGGTGACAGCGCCGGGCACCTTCTTCGTCAACGCTTTTGTGGCGCTGCGCCCGCGCGCGCGGGTGGAGATCGGGCTGAACGCCAACAACCTGTTCAACGCGCTGGGCTACCGGGCCAACAATGCCGGGCTGGGCCCGCCGGGTGAACAGGGCGTGCTGGCGGGCAACCAGGCGATCTTCAACAATTCCATCGTGGCCGGGCGCAGCCTTACAGCGGCGCTGCGCTATCGCTTCTGAGCCGGCGTGGCGAGGGCTGCGGCCAGCATCAGCATGCCGGCCAGCGCGATGGCCCGCGCCGGATCGCCCCCTAGCACCACGCGATAGACCCAGCCGAAGCTGAGCGCGTGCAGCAGCATGGGCACAACGATCATCCCATTGTAAAGGCCCATGTAAACGCCGATCTGCTGGCGCGGCACGGCGCGGGCCACCAGCAATGGCGGCAGCCCCATCATGCTAGCCCAGCCCAGCCCCAGCCCCAGCGCCGGGCCCAGCAGCAGCAAGTGGCGGCCCAGTTCGGCAAGGGCAAGGGCGCTGAAGAGCGGCGGCGCCGCGTTGCTGCCGGCGCCCGCCAGCGGCAGGGCCAGCAAGCCAAGGCCCATGGCCACCATCGCCGCCCGGTGCAGCCGCCCCGCCCCCAGCCGGCGTGCCAGCGGCACCATGGCAAAGCCCGCCGCGCAGGCGACAAGATTATACACCGCGCCCAGCTGCTGGCTGGCCAGCACCGCGGCGCGAAAGGCCGCGCTGGTCTTGTCGGCCGTGGCATAGGCGGTGCGGCCGATCGCCAGCGCCACATAGGACCAGTAGATCATCGCGCCATACCACTGGAACAGGCTCATCGCCGCCAACTGGCGCATGGGGGCGGGCATGGCGCACAGCGCCCTCAAGATGGTGCGCAGCGCGTTCCAGATGGCGCCCAGCGGCGCGCCGGCTGGCAGGCGGTCGGCCGGGGGCAGCGGCTCCTCTGGCACGCGCCACACCGACCACGTGACCGTCGCCAGCGACAGCACCGCGCCCACCAGGAAGCTGGCGCGGGTGATGGCGGGCAGGTGATGGGCGCTGGCGCTGCCGCTCACCCCCAGCTGATAGAGCAGCAGCGAGGGGGTGAGATAGGCCAGGCTCTGCGCCAGCCCGGTAAAGGCGGCCTGCACGAGAAAGCCGGTGGGCTGCGCGCCTGCATCCAGCCGGTCGGCGATATAGGCGCGATAGGGCTCCATCGTGGTGTTGGCGCCGGCATCGATCAGCCACAGCAGGCTGGCGGCCATCAGCAGGCTGGTGGAAAAGGGCATCAGCGCCAGCCCCAGGCTGGTGAGCACCGCGCCCGCCAGCACATAGGGCAGGCGCCGCCCCAGCCGCCAGCAGGTGGCATCGGAAAGCGCGCCCACCAGCGGCTGCACGAGAAGCCCGGTGACGGGCCCTGCCAGCTGCAGCATCGGCAGCCGCGCCTCGCCCGCCCCCAGCCACGAGAGGATCGGCGCCATCTGCCCCTGCTGCAGCCCGAAAGCGAATTGCAGGCCGAAAAAGCCGAGGTTCATTTCCAGGATGCGCAGCAGCGACAGGCGGCGCTTGTGCGCGGGGCCTGTCGCTGCGGGGAGGGGCTGGGCCATGGGCATCCTTTGCGGCGGGCAGTGCCACCGGGCAGCGCCGCTGCCCAGCATGGCCCGCCTTGGCCGCCAAGGGAAAGCAAAGAATGCGCCGCTGTGGGCGCAGCTTATTCCGCTTTGCCGAGCGCTGCGACAAAGGCGGCCGCCCGCGCGCCCACTTCGCCGGCCGAAAGCCCCGGCGCATAGAGCGCCGAGCCCAGCCCCGCGCCATTGGCCCCGGCGGCCATCCAGGCGCCCAGATTGTCTGGCGTGACGCCGCCCACCGCCAGCACCGGCAGGCCCTTGGGCAGCACCGCGCGCTGGGCTTTGAGATAGGCCGGGCTGGCCCCTTCGGCGGGGAACAGCTTCAGCCCGTGGGCGCCGGCGGCAAGGGCGGCAAAGCCTTCGGTGGGCGTGAAGAAGCCCGGCAGCGAGACCAGCCCGGCCGCCACGCTGGCGCGGATAACGGCCGGATTGCTGTCGGGCGAGACGATCAGCTGCCCGCCGGCCGCGGCCACGGCAGCCACATCCCCGGTGGTGAGAACGGTGCCCGCGCCCACCACCGCGGCCGGCCCCAGGCGCCGCGCCAGCCGGCTGATCGATTCCAGCGGATCGGGCGAATTGAGCGGCACTTCGATAAGGGTGAAGCCGGCTTCCACCAGCGCCTCGCCGATCGCTTCCACCTCATCGGGGCGCACCCCGCGCAGGATGGCCACCAGCGGGCAGCGGGCAAGGGCGGTGTTCAATGCGTGTTGCGGCGTGGTCATGCTTGGCTCGCTTTCCAGATGCGGGTGATGCCGGCGATGAAACCGGCGTGGCTGTCGAGCAGGACAGGCTGCCCGGCGGCCAGGTGAACGGCGCTGGCATAAAGCGCGCCCAGCTGCGGATCGGCGAGGATATGCACCGGATCGCCCTCGCGCAGGGCAGCGCCGGCCACATCATGGCCGATCAGCAGGCCCGATGTGTAGGCCGCGCTGTCTTCCACCTTGCGCAGGCCCAGCAGGGCGCTGCCGCGCACGCGAAAGAGGTGGCTGGTCAACCGCCCGGCCAGGCCCGCCCGCACGCCGGCGCGAAACGCCTCGCCATCGGCCACTTCGCCGGTGAGGAATTCGGCCAGCAGGCTGTGGGCCTTCAGCAGGGCGAACAGCTCGCCGGTCATCGCCGTGGCAAAGCCGGCCACGCGGCCTTCTGCCATGCGCGCCCATTTGCAATGGGTGCCCGGCTGGCACAGCAGCGCATTATCGGGCGCCAGGCCGGCGGCAACGGCGCCCAGCAGCTGCACTTCCTCGCCGCGCATCACATCGCCGGCCGGATCGGCCAGGCCCGGCACGATGGCCGTGCGCCCCGCTTCCACCCAGTGAAGGGCGCCGGCCAGATCGGCCAAGCCGGCCGGGCACGGCAGATAGGGCACATTCACCCACCCCCGCGCCGAGCCCACCATGCCCGCCAGCAGCACCGGCAGATCGCCAAGGTCTACCCGGATGGCGGCCACTTCATCGGCAAAGCCGCCGGCCGGCACGGAAAGCAGGCCCATCGCATCGCGCCGGGTGTGGAGCACCGTGCCATCGCCATCCAGCAGATAGGCGCGGCGGTTGGTGGTGCCCCAGTCGATGGCAATCAGCTGTCCGTTCATTTCACCACCACACCGCATAAAGCACCACCAGAATGGCCACCACCAGCGCGCTGGCAAAGGCAAAGCCGCGGCTGGTGCCGAAATGGACACCGGCCATGATGCCCGGCCCTTCACGCGCCGGCGCCGGGCGGGCCAGCGAGACGACCACCGTGAGCGCCAGCGAGGCGGCAAAGACGATCCCCATGCGGTTCATGAAGGGAACAGCGGCAAGCGCCGCGATGCCGCCAAAGCGGAACAGCGCCGAAAGCACCACGCTGGCCACAGCGCCGGCCAGCGCGCCCGCTTCTGTGGCGCGGGGCCAGAACAGGCCGGTGAGGAAGATCACCGTGATGCCGGGCGTGACGAAGCCGGAAAACTCCTGAATATACTGGAACGCCTGATCCAGCCCGCCCAGCAGCGGGCGCGCGGCCAGAATGCCAAGCGCGGTGGCCACGCAGGCAGCAATGCGGCCCACCCGCACCAGCTGCGCCTCGCTGGCGGCCGGCGCGATCTTGCGGCGATAGAGATCGAGCGTGAAGATGGTGGCGATGGAATTGATCTTGCTGGCGGTAGACGCGATGATCGCCGCTGTCAGCGCGGCAAACACCAGCCCCAGAAGGCCGCTGGGCAGCAGGTGCATCATTGCCGGATAGGCCTGATCGGGCTTGGCAAGGTTGGGGGTCAGCAGCACCGCGGCAATGCCCGGCAGCACGATGATCATCGGCATCAGCAGCTTGAGGAAAGCGGCAAAGACAATGCCCCGCTGCGCCTCGGCCAGCGATTTGGCAGCCAGCGTGCGCTGGATGATATACTGGTTGAAGCCCCAATAGGAGAGGTTGGCGATCCACATGCCGCCGATCAGCACGGAAAGGCCGGGCAGGTCCTTGTAGTGCGGATTGCCGGGCGAGAGGATCATGTGGAAATGATCGGGCACGCGGGCCACCAGCGTGGCAAAGCCGGCGGCGATGCCGGCCCCCGCGCCCAGCTGGCCCAGCGCCATGCCCGAGACCACCAGCCCGCCGATCACCAGCAGCGTTACCTGCACGATATCGGTGAGCGCCACCGCCTTGAGGCCGCCGCGGATCTGATAGGCCAGGGCAAACAGGCCCAGGCCCGCCAGCGCCACATCCTGGTTGACACCGGCCACCTGGGTGACCGCGACAGAGCCCAGCCACAGGATCGAGGTGAGGTTGACGAAGATGTAGAGCGCCAGCCAGAACAGTGCCATCACTGTGCGGATAGTGGGGCCAAAGCGCGCTTCCAGAAATTCCGGCATGGTGGTGATGCGGTTCTTCAGGAACACCGGCAGGAAGAACTTGCCAACGATCAGCAGGGTGGCCGCGGCCATCCACTCGTAAGAGGAGATGGCAAGGCCGATGGCATAGCCCGATCCTGCCGTGCCGACGATCTGTTCGGCCGAAATATTGGCGGCGATCAGCGAGGCGCCGATCGCCCACCACGGCAGCGCGCGGCCGGCCAGGAAATAGCCGGCGCTGTTTTCCGCCTCGCCGGGTTTGCTTCTGCTCACCCATTGCGCCAGGGCAAAGATGAAGCACCCATAGGCCACCACCATGGCCGTATCGATGGCAGACAGGGTCATTCGTATGCCTTTCCTCTCGTGCCCCTTGCCAAACGGGGGGCTGGTCTATTTATATGATTAAACGGAATCTCGAAGGGAACAGGCCAATGGACAGTGATGCAGACGACGGCCGCGGCGGCGGGCTGGGCCGCAATCTGACCTATGGCCTGCTCGACCATCTGGGCCGCCAGATCGTGACCGGCGCCTTTGAAACCACGCCCTTTCCCACCGAGGCGGAACTGTCGGAGCAGCATGGCGTCAGCCGCTCTGTCACGCGTGAGGCGGTGAAGATGCTGACCGCCAAGGGCCTGCTGACCGCCCGCCCGCGCCAGGGCACCAGCGTGCAGCCGGTGGCCAGCTGGAACCTGTTCGATGCCGATGTGCTGCGCTGGCTGCTGGAGCGCAAGTTCTCGGTCGATCTGCTGGCGCAGTTCAACCAGCTGCGCGCGGCGATCGAGCCGGCCGCGGCCGCCCTTGCCGCAGAAGCGGCCGATGCGCGCGCGCTGGCGCTGATCGAGGCCGGCTTTGCCCGCATGGAAGCGGCCGATCGCGGCGAGGACGACGGGCTGGATGCCGATATCGCCTTTCATCTCGCCATCCTCCGGGCCAGCGGCAATCCCTTTTTCATGCAGTTCCGCGAACTGGTGGCAACGGCGCTGCGCACCTCGATCCGCTTCACCAACCGCATCGTTGGCCGCACGGCAGATCTGGCCGCCCATGGCGCGGTGAAGGAGGCGATCTGCGCGCGCGATCCGGCGCGGGCGCAGCAGGCGATGGCGGCGATCATCGGCGATGTGATGAGCCTGATCGCCGAGCAGCGCGCCGGTTGATTGGGGCCGGCTGATCCGGAAGAAGGCCGCATCGCTCAGCCTCCGAAGCGGTGGGGGGCAAGGCCGGCCACGCCCGCCTCCACCTCGAACACGCTGCCGGCCAGCGGCTCGTCCACCCCGTCGGCCGCGCTGGTGAGGAACAGGCGGGTGTAGCCGGGGCCGGCAAAGCAGGGCTTGGTGATCTGGCTGGCGGGCAGGTCTATCCAGCGTTCACGCGCGCCTTCGGGTGTGAAGCGGCTGACGCAGCCGGCGCCCCAATGGGCGATCCACAGGCCCCCCTCGGCATCCACCGTCATGCCATCGGGCGAACCCCATTCGGGCGGAAAGGTGAGGAACAGCTGGCGCGGGCCCAGCGTGCCATCCTCCTGCAGGGCAAAGCGATAGACGAGGCCTTTGGCGCTGTCGGTGTGATAGAGGAGGGTGCCACAGGGCGAGAGGGCCGGGCCATTGGCAATGGCATAGGGCGCATCCATCCGCTGCCAGGCCAGATCCGGATCCAGCCGGTAGAGCGCGCCTTCCTCGCCGCTGCCATCGGCGCGCATGGTGCCGGCCCAGATGCGGCCTTGCGCATCCACGCAGGCATCGTTCATCCGGTTGGCCGGCAGATGCGCCTCGGGCGCGGCCAGCGGCGTGAGCGAAAAGGGCGCCAGGCTGAGCGCATGGAAGCCCGATTGCAGCCCGGCGATAAAGCCCTGGCCATTGGCGCGTTCCAGCAGCCAGCCGGTCATCTCGGGCATCTGCCATTCGGCATAGGCGTTATCCGCCAGGCCAAAGCGGTGCACCCGCTGGCCCAGGATATCCACCCAGTAGAGCGCGTTTTGCGCCGCCACACAGGTGATCCCCTCGCCCAGCCGGTCACGGCGCGGGCCGCCCGGGGCGGGGCGGGGCAGGATGGTCCATTCGGCCATGGCTTTATCCCTTTAGTGGCTGTCGCGCGGCAGGCCCTTGGTCTGGGCGATGCGCTGATATTTCACGGCGCTTTCGATCACCGCGCCGCCGGCGAATTGCCCGGTGATCTGGCGGGAAATCTCGTGCCAGGGGGTCTGGTGGTCGGGGCCGGTGAAGGGGGCGGCGGCTTCCTCGGCGCGGCGGCGGGCCATCTCCTCCTCGCTGACGAGCAGGTTGACCTGCCGCGCCCTGAGGTCGATGCGCACCACATCGCCCGTGCGCAGCAGGGCCAGCCCGCCGCCGGCCGCTGCCTCGGGGCTGGCGTTGAGGATGGACGGGCTGCCGCTGGTGCCCGACTGGCGCCCGTCGCCAATGCAGGGCAGGGCATCGATGCCGGCGCGGATCAGCGCGGCCGGCGGGCGCATGTTGACCACCTCGGCCCCGCCCGGATAGCCGATGGGCCCGGCGCCGCGGATCACCAGGATAGAGCGACCGGTGATGCCAAGGGCGGGATCATCGATGCGGGCGTGGTAATCCTCGGGGCCATCAAACACCACGACATGGCCCTCGAAGGCTTCCGGATCCTGCGGATCGGCCAGATAGCGGGCGTGGAAGGCTGCGGAGATCACGCTCTTCTTCATCACCGCCGCCTCGAACAGATTGCCCGACAGCACGGTGAGGCCGGCCGCCGGCTTCAGCGGGGCAGACAGCGGGCGGATCACCGCCTCATCCTCGATGGTGGCGCTGCCGACATTCTCGGCCAGCGTGCGGCCATTGGCGTTCAGGGCGCTGCCATCCAGCAGGCCGGCGCGATAAAGCTCGCCCATCACCGCCGGCACGCCGCCGGCGCGGTAATAGTCCTCGCCCAGATATTCGCCCGCCGGTTGCAGGTTCACCAGCAGCGGAATGTCGGCCCCCTGTTCCTCCCAATCGGCCAGCGACAGTTCCACCCCCACATGGCGGGCGATGGCGTTCAGGTGGATGGGCGCGTTGGTGCTGCCGCCGATCGCCGAATTGACACGGATGGCATTGAGGAAGGCCGCGCGGGTCAGGATATCGGAAGGCTTGCGATCGGCGCGCACCATCTCGACGATCTGGCGGCCGGTGTGCCAGGCGCTTTCGGCCCGGTCGCGATAGGGGGCGGGGATGGCGGCATTGCCCGGCAGGCTCATGCCCAGCGCTTCGGCCAGGCTGTTCATCGTGGTGGCGGTGCCCATCGTGTTGCAATAGCCGGTGCTGGGGGCCGAGGAGGCGACCAGCTGGACAAAGCCCTTGTAGTCGATCTCGCCGGCGGCCAGCATCTGCCGGGCCTTCCACACGATGGTGCCGCTGCCGGTGCGCTCGCCCTTGTGGTGGCCGTTCAGCATGGGGCCCACCGAAAGGGCGATGGCCGGGATGTTCACCGTGGCCGCTGCCATCAGGCAGGCCGGCGTCGTCTTGTCGCAGCCGATGGTCAGCACCACGCCATCGATCGGATAGCCATAGAGTGTTTCCACCAGCCCCAGATAAGCCAGGTTGCGATCAAGCCCGGCGGTGGGCCGCTTGCCGGTTTCCTGGATCGGGTGCAGCGGAAATTCGATGGGAATGCCGCCGGCCTCGCGGATGCCATCCTTCACCCGCTGGGCCAGCGTCAGATGGTGGCGGTTGCAGGGCGAGAGGTCGGAGCCGGTCTGGGCGATGCCGATGATCGGCCGGTTCGACTGCAGCTCCTCGATCGACAGGCCATAGTTGAGATAGCGTTCGAGATAGAGCGCGGTCATGTCGGGCGAGGCAGGGTTGTCGAACCACGCGCGCGAGCGAAGCTGCGGCTTGTGGGGGCTCTCGGACATGAACTCAGGCTCCTTCTTGCCCATTGTGGCAGGCCGGGCCGACTCCGGTTCTGGCGGTATCGGCTTGCGGTTGACCTCTATAAGCATATATATCATATAAAAGTAAAGCGGAGGATGTCAGGCATGGGTGTGGGCATGGGTAATGGTGTGGGTGGCGGGGGTATGGGTGGTGGTGCCGTGCGGCTGGGGCTGGTGGGGCTGGGCAAGATCGCCCGCGATCAGCATGTGCCGGCCATTGCCGCCAATCCGCGCTTTGCGCTGGTGGCCACGGCCAGCCCGCACGGAGGCCTGGATGGCGTGGCCGCCCATGCCGATCTGGCCACTATGCTGGGCGCCGGGCACGGGCTGGATGCGGTGGCGCTGTGCACGCCGCCGGCGGTGCGGGCGGGCCTGGCGCGGCTGGCGCTGGAGGCGGGGCTGCATGTGCTGCTGGAAAAGCCGCCGGCCGCCGGCATCACCCAGGTCGCCGATCTGGAGGCGCTGGCCGCGCGTGGCGGGTGCAGCCTGCTGACCACCTGGCACAGCCGCGAGACGGCCGCCGTTGATGCCGCGCGCGCCTGGCTGGCGGGGCGGCGGGTGGAAGCGGTGCGGGTGATCTGGCGCGAGGATGTGCGCCGCTGGCACCCGGGGCAGGATTGGCTGCTGGCCGCCGGCGGCTTTGGCGTGTTCGATCCGGCGATCAATGCGCTCTCCATCCTCACCCATATCCTGCCCGAGCCGCTGGCGCTGGAAAGCGCGGAGCTGGGCATTCCCGATAACCGCGAGGCGCCGATGGAAGCGCGCCTGCGCCTGCGCCATGGCGGGGTGGCGGCGGTGGATTGTGCGCTGTCGATCCTGCCGGGCGGCGCCCAGCAATGGGATATCGCCATCGACACCGATGCCGGCGCCCTGCTGCTGAGCGAGGGCGGCCACCGGCTGGCGGTGGATGGCACTGCGCAGGCCTTCGATGCCAATGCCGAATATGCCCGCCTCTATGCCCGCTTTGCCGGCATGATCGATGCCGGCACGCGCGATGTGGATGCACGGCCGCTGGCGCTGGTGGCCGATGCGATGATGCTGGGCGGGCGCTATCGCCTGCCGGCCTTTGCGTTCTGAGCGGGCGATGAGCACCCCCTTGCTCCCCCTTCGCCGCCGCGCTGTGCTGGCAGGGTCTCTGGCGGCTGGTGCCGCGATGGGGGCAGCGCCGCTGGCGCGCGCGGCCCTGCCGTCGGCGGGCCCGGTGCTGCGCCGCGCAACGCGGCTGGCCGAGGGCTGGCGCTTTCATCTTGGCCATGCCAGCGATCCGGCGCGCGATTTCGGTTTTGGCGCCTGGCAGCGCAGCTTCGCCAAGCCCGGCGCCGAGCTGACCAGCGCTGCTGCCGCCGATTTCGACGACAGCGGCTGGGAAGCCGTCTCGGTGCCGCATGACTGGGCCGCGGGGCTGCCCTATGCGCCGCCCGCCCAGGTGCCCAAGGGCAAGGAGGATTTTGCCGCCGCTCATGGTTTTCGCGCCATCGGGCGGGATTTTCCGGGCCATTCGGTGGGCTGGTATCGGCTGAAGCTGCCGCTGGGCAAGGCCGACAGGGGCCGCGCGGTGTGGCTGGAATTCGATGGCGTGTTCCGCGCCAGCATGGTCATCGTCAACGGCTATCATGCCGGCGGCAGCACCAGCGGCTATGCCCCTTTCCGCGTCGATATCGCCGATTTCCTCAATGATGACGACACCCCCAACCAGCTGGTCGTGCGCGTGGATGCCAGCCTTGGCGAGGGCTGGTTCTATGAAGGCGCCGGCATCTACCGCCATGTGACGCTGGTGTCGGCCGCCGCGCAGCATGTGCCGCAATGGGGCGTGTGCGTGCGCGCCAGCCCGCGGGGCACCGGTGCCGAGGTGGCGGTGGCAACGGATATCACCAATGCCGCAGCCCATCCGGCGATGGTGGCGCTGCGCCAGCGGGTGATCGCCGCCGATGGCCAGGTGGTGGCCGAAAGCGAGAGCGCGCCCGCCCCGCTGGCCGCCGGCGCTGCCACCACGCTGGCGCAGGCGCTGGCCTTTCCCGCTGCCCGCCTGTGGTCGCCCGAGGATCCGGCGCTTTATCGGCTGGAGACCACCGTGCTGACAGATGGCACCCCGGTGGACCGGGTGGAGACGCGCTTTGGCGTGCGTTCACTGCGCTTCAGCGGACGCGAGGGCTTTGTCCTCAACGGCCGGCCGGTGAAGCTGAAGGGCGTGTGCAACCATCAGGATCATGCCGGCGTTGGCACTGCCATTCCCGATGCGCTGCACGCCTGGCGGCTGGGGGTGATGCGCGAGATGGGCGCCAATGCCTGGCGCAGCGCCCATAATCCGCCGGCCGAGGCGCTGCTGGACCTGTGCGATGCGCAAGGGATGATGATGATCGCCGAAACCCGGCTGAACACCACCAGCCCGGAAGGGATGGACGAGCTGGACCGGATGATCCTGTCGGCGCGCAACCATCCCAGCGTCATCCTGTGGTCGGTCGGCAATGAGGAGGGGCATCAGGGCACCCCGCGCGGCGCGCGCCTGTCGGCCGGGCTGGTGGCGCGGGCCAGGGCGCTCGATCCCACGCGGCAAACCACCCAGGCGATGGACAGCGGCTGGTATGAGGAAGGGGCCGCGCGCGTGGTCGATGTGGTGGGCTTCAACTATCGCACCGACCAGATCCCCGCCTTCAAGGCGAAATACCCCGATGTGCCGGTGATCGGCACCGAAACCGCCAGCACAGTGGCCACCCGCGGCGCCTATGCCAATGATCCGGCCGCTCATGTGGTGCGCGCCTACGACACCGAGCACCCCTGGTGGGCCGCCAATGCCGAGGGCTGGTGGCCGATCGTGGCGGCCAATCCCGGCATTGCCGGCGGCTTCATCTGGACCGGCTTCGACTATCGCGGCGAGCCGACGCCCTATCCGGCCTGGCCCTCGGTTTCCTCCTATTTCGGCGTGGTGGATATCTGCGGCTTCCCCAAGGACAATTACCACTACTACCGCGCCTGGTGGCGGCCCGATCTGCCGCAGGTGCATCTGCTGCCACACTGGACATGGCCGGGCCGCGAGGGCCAGCCGATCGAGGTGTGGGCGCATGGCAATTGCGCGGCGGTGGAGCTGGTGTTGAACGGGCGCGGGCTGGGCCGCCAGGCAATGCCGGCCAATGGCCATCTCGTCTGGCAGGTGCCCTATGCGGCCGGGGTGCTGGAAGCGCGCGGGCTGGATGCGGCAGGCCGCCTGGTGGCGCAGGACAGCCGCGCCACCGCCGGCGCGCCGGCCGGCGTGCGGCTGCTGGCCAGCAAGCCGCGGCTGGCGGCCGATGGCGCCGATGTGGCGGTGATCCGCGCCGAGATCTGCGATGCCGCCGGCCGCCCGGTGCCCACCGCCCGCACGCGCCTGGATTTTGCGCTGGAAGGCCCCGCGCGCCTGCTGGGCACCGGCAATGGCAACCCCACCGACACCACCCCCGATCATGCCGCCAGCCGCCCGGCCTTCAACGGTCTGGCGCAGGCGATCGTGCAATCCACCGGGGCCACAGGCGCCATCCAGCTTGCCGTCAGCGGCGAGGGGGTGGCGCCGGCCCGGCTCTCGCTCTTCGCTCACGCGCTCTGACCCTCTTCGCTCACGCGCTCTGAAAGGCATCATCCATGTCCCTTGGCCTTGCTTCTGCCGCCCTGCTGGCCGCCTCTGGCCTGCATCTGGGCGCCGATCTGTCCTTCACCAACGAGATGGAGGCCTGCGGCGCCCATTTCCGCGAAAATGGCAAAAGCGCTGATCCCTTCGCGCTGCTGAAGGCGCATGGCGGCAATATCGTGCGGGTGCGGCTGTGGAATGCGCCGGCCACGCCCTATTCGGCCTATGCGGATGTGCTGAAGACGATCACCCGCGCCCATGCGGCCGGCCTCGATGTGCTGCTCGATTTCCATTATTCCGACGATTGGGCCGATGGCGACAAGCAGATCCCGCCGGCCGCCTGGGCTGAGCTTTCCACCGATGCGCAGGTGCAGGCCCTGCACGACTACACCGCCGTCATCCTCGACCGGCTGGCCGCGGCCGGGCAGCTGCCGCAATTCGTGCAGGTGGGCAACGAGACGAACCCCGAGATGCTGGGCGGGCGCAAGGGCGGCAAGATCGACTGGGCGCGCAATGCCCGCCTCATCAACGCCGGCGTTGCCGCCGTGCGCGCGGCGGCCAAGGCGCATGGGCAGCCGATCAGGGTGATGCTGCATATTGCCCAGCCGGAAAACGTGATCGGCTGGTTCGACGAGGCGACCGCTGCCGGGGTGATGGATTACGACATCATCGGCATCAGCTATTATGCCAAATGGTCGCGCTATAACCTGTCGGGCCTGGGCAAGGTGATCGATGCCGCCCACCGCCGCTATGGCGCCGATGTGTGGGTGGTGGAAACCGCCTATCCCTTCACCACCGCGGCGGCCGACGATACCACCAACCTTCTGGGCGCCGATTCGGCGATACCCGGCTATCCGGTCAGCCCCGAGGGGCAGGCGCGCTATCTGGAGGATCTGACCAGGGTGGTGGTGGCCAATGGCGGCACGGGGGTTGTCTATTGGGCGCCGGATTGGGTGTCCACCGGCTGCAAGACGCGCTGGGGCACCGGCTCCAGCTGGGAGAATGCCGCCTGGTTCGATATCGCCCACCACGAGGCGCTGCCGGCGCTGCGCTTCCTGGGCGAGGATTACGGCGCGAAGAAGTGAGGGGGCGGGGCGCGCTGCTGCCCGCCCCTTTTCCTTGCCCCCGGCACAGCAAAAGGGCCGCGATTCGATCGCGGCCCTTTCGTTTGGCGCCAGGCTGATGGCTCAGTATTTGAACGTTACGTCGGCCAGATAGGAACGGCCGTATTTCTCGTAGCGGGCCAGTTCGTTGGGGTCGTTGTCGTAGTAGAAGCGGGCGGCCTGGTTGGTGAGGTTGTTGGCCTGGAAGCGCAGCGACACCTGCTTGGTGAGCGCATAGGAGATGCTGGCGCCCACCGTCGTCTCGCTGGCCAGGCGCGTGAGCTTGGTGGCATCCCAGCCGAAGATCACCGTGTAGGGGCTGTGGTGCTTCACCGCCACGCGGGCATCCACGCCATGGGCGGAATACCACAGGTCGAACTCGCCGGTGAAATCGGCCAGGCCCACGGCCGGGAAGGGGTTGTAGCTGGGCGCCTGTTCCTTGAGGTTCGAGGTGACCAGCGCGACATTGGTGTAAAGCCCGAAATGCTGCAGCCCCGGCACGAACCAGAACGGGGTGGAAAGCGCAAATTCCATGCCGGCGATATAGCCGCCCTTGCCATTGGCAGGGCCGGTGATGGCATAGGTGCTGCCGCCGATGTTCACCGGATATTGCGTGTAGCCGACATTGCTGTCGACATCCTTGTAGTAGCCGGCCAGCGCCAGCACGCCATCCTTGTGGAAGTAATATTCCAGGCTGAGATCGCCTTGCGTTGCCATGAAGGGCTTGAGGTTGGGGTTGCCGGCCGTGCCCGACAGCACGCTGGGCGGCTGGTATTGCAGGTTCTGGCTGGCGCGCAATTCGTCGAGCGGCGGGCGGCTCATCACGCGTGAAACGCCGGCGCGCAGCTTCAGCTCATGGGTCAGGTCGAAGTTGAGGTTGAGGCTGGGCAGGGCGCGGAAATAATGGCCCGGCGCATAGATCGGCGCATAGGTGGTGCCGGCGGTGGTGGTGAGCCCCTGAAACGCGCTGGAGCCGGTGTTCACATTGACCAGCCGCACGCCGACATTGCCGCTGAACGGCACCGCGCCCACAGCGCCCGCCAGCTCGGCCATCAGATAGCCTTCCACATCGCTTTCGCGCACCCGCCAGTATTGGCTCGGATCAGATGTGGCGCCGGCCAGGTTCAGCGAGGAGATCGCATCGTAATTGGCGTAGATCAGGCTGGGCGTGCTGAAGCCGCCGCCGGCCACGTTGAAGGAGGAGAAGCTGGGCGTGCCGGTGAGGTTGACCGTGCCGCCGATCAGCGAGGTGAAGCTCTTGATGCGGCTGGAATAGCGCAGGCCCGCATCAATCGCGCTGACCAGCCCGCCATGCAGCTTGTAGCTGGCATCCACCTGCATCGCGCCCAGCGTGTCCACCAGCTTTTGCGGGCCGGTGAGGGCAGAGCCGGCATAGGACTGGCCGCTGCCGGCAAGATCGGTGGCGGTGGACACGCTGGGCACCACGCCGGCGGCGGTGTTGTAGCTGAGCACCTGGGGCCACACGTTCCATTCCTGCGCGGCCCAGGTGTTGGTGCGGCGGGCCTGCGAATAGGATCCGTCGATCTTCACGGTGAGATCGCCGGCGCGGTAGCGGGCGTTGAGGCCGGTGGCGAGGAGGTTCTTGTCCTCGGTGTATTTGGCGATGACGTTGGTAACGGTGGTGCCCCAGTTGGGGATGGTGGCCGCCACGATATCGCGCCCGGCCAGCGTGAAGCCGCCGGCGGTGTAGAGCGAATCGGGGATCGTGCCGCCCCAGTCGCCCCAGCCGCCATACCATTGCTGGAACTGGTTCTCGTCGATCTTCACGTCGGAATAGAGGAAGTCGGCGTTCACGTCCCAGTGCTCGTCGTCCTTCCACTGCAGCGCGGCCGAGGTGCTCCAGCGCGTTTCGGTCAGCGCCTTCACTTCGGTCTGCGCGCCCCAGGGGGCATAGACGGTCTGGCCGTTATAGGTGGGCGGGCTGCTGCCGGCATCGGCATTGTTGTAGCCCCAGCCCTGGAAGGAGGAATAGCCGTTGCGCTGGCGCTGATAGGTGCCGCCCACAGAGAGGCCCAGCGTGTCGGTCAGCCGGGTGACATACTGGATGCTGCCGCGCGCGCCCAGATTGTCGTAATTGGGGATCTTGATGCCGGCATCATTGTAGAGCGCGCCGGCGCGCATCGTCAGCTTGGGGCCGACATAGTCGAGCGGGCGGATGGTGCGGATGTCGATCGTGGCGGCAACGCCCCCGGCGATGAGATCGGCCCCTTGCGACTTGTAGACGGTGACCGAGGAGACCGTTTCGGACGGATAGATCTCCCAGCGCACATTGCGGTCGGGCTCGGAAGAGGCGACCTCGCGGCCGTTCACCAGCCCCAGCACCAGCCGCGGGCCCAGGCCGCGCACCGAGGCCTGGCTGTCGTTGCCGCGATCGCGCGTGGCGTTGACGCCGGGCAGGCGGGCCAGCTCGTCGGCGATCGTCACATCGGGCAGCACGCCGATGTCCTTGGAGGAGATCGTCTCGGTGATGGTGGCCGAGCTGCGCTTGGCCTGGATGGCATCGCGCAGCGAGGCGCGCAGGCCCGTGACGATGATGTCGGGCGCGGCGGGCGGCTGGGCGGCCGGGTTATCGGCGCCGGTGTCGGTGCCAGTGTCAGCGCCGGTGTTGGTGGTGGCGTCGGCGGCGCGCGCCGGCATGGCGCCGGCCACCAGCGCAAGCGCCAGCGTGCCAGACAGAGCGGTGGTGTGAATAGGTATGCGAATCACGAAATCCCTCCCGTTCGGATCCTTCGTCTCATTTATCTTATAAATAGGGTCAGGCGTGAGGGTGTGTCAAGACGATCTGCTATTTTGCAGATATATCTCCGTAATTCAGCAATATATGGCAGTGTGCCGGGTCAGCCGGGGGTGCCTTGCCCGGCCTCGCGCAGCACCAGCTGGCCGCGCAGCACCACCTTGCGCACAGGCGCTTCGGCATGTTCCAGCCGGTCCATCAGCATGGCCATGGCGCTGCGGCCGATCTCCTCGACCGGCTGTTCGATGACGGCAAGGCCGGTGGAAAGGCAATCCATCCAGGGCTCGTTGTCGAAGCCAGCCATGGCCAGGCCCGGCGGCGCGGCGGCGCCCAGCGCCCGCACCGCGCGCAGGGCTGCCGTCAGCATCACGCCGTTGGAGGCGATCAGCGCCTCGGGCGGCTGCGGCGCGGTCAGCAGGGCGGAGACGATGCGTTCTGTGGCGCCGGCGCCATGGGGCACGGGCACCGCCTGAGCAGCCAGCCCCGCGCGCGCCATCGCCGCTTCATAGCCCAGCTGCCGCTCCAGCCCGGTGGCGCTGGCCGCGCCGAACAGGCCGGCGATCCGCCGATGGCCACTGGCGGCCAGATGGTCCACCAGCAGGCCGGCCATCGCGCCATTGTCGAGCACCACCTGATCGGCCATCACATGCGGCGCTGTGCGGTCGATCAGCACGGTGGGGAAGTCGAAAGGCTGGCGGGCCAGCTGGTCGAGCCCGGCGCGGGTGGCGGCAAGGATCACCCCGGTCACCCGCTCTTCCTGCATAAGCTGCAGATACATCGCTTCTTTTTCGGGGTCCTCGTCGGTGTTGGCAAGGATCACGCGCAGGCCCCTCGCATAGGCCAGATGTTCCACCGCGCGGCTGACGGCGGTGAAGAAGGGGTTGCGGATATCGGCCACGATCAGCCCGATGGTGTTGGTGTGGCGCGATCGCAGGCGGCGCGCGGCCAGGTTGGGGCGGTATCCGGTGGCTTCCACCGCCGCCAGCACGCGCGCGCGCATCGCCTCGTCCACCGCCCGGCCGGCAAGCACGCGCGACACCGTGGCCGGCGACACCTGCGCTGCCGCGGCAACATCCTTGATCCGCACCACCATCGGGAAATCGATCTCCTCTCTTTTCTCTGCCTATCCTCACCATGGCCGAACAAAAAGCGCAAGGGCAAAGCATTTACGGGATTCGTCTTGACAAGAACGTGAGAAATCGATTTCTGACGCATGATCTGAAAGCAGAGCAAGCATAGAGAGGGTGGCAGATGACGCTGGAGGCGTTGGCAATCGGCGTTGCGCCGAAGGATCTTATCCGTATCGGCGCCGAAGTGGCGGGCAAGGAAGCGACGATTCGCCAGCTGGGCCAGATGCTGGTGGCCGCCGGCTGCGTGAGCGCGGGCTATGACGAGAGCATGGTGCGCCGCGAGGGGCTGGCCAACACTTTCCTGGGCGCCGGCATCGCCATCCCCCACGGGCTGGGCGAGGACAAGGGGCTGGTACGCCGCGATGGCATAGCCGTGCTGCAGGTGCCCGGCGGGGTGGAATGGAACCCCGGCCAGGTGGCCCATCTTGTCGTCGGCATCGCCGCCAATTCGGATAGCCACATTGCCATCCTGCGCCGCCTCACCCGCCTCATTCAGGATGAGGCGCGGTTGGCCGCCCTGTTCGCCACCAGCGATGCCGGCGAAATCGCCGCCGCGCTGAACGAGGATGGTGCGCCCGCCACCGCGCCTGCCGCCACCGATTATGCCGAGCAGCGGGCCTGGGTGCTCGATTATCCCACCGGCCTCCACGCCCGCCCGGCCACGCTGTGGAGCGAGGCCGCCAAGGCCGCCGGCGTGCCGCTGCGCGTGCGCCATGGCGCCGAAAGCGCTGATCCGCGCAGTCTGGTCGGCCTGCTGCAGCTGGGGCTGAAGGCGGGCGATGCGCTCACCCTTTCCGCCCAGGGGCCCGGCGCTGCCGAGGCGCTGGACCGCTTCGTCGCCCTCATCGCCAGCCTCAGCGCGCGCGAGCAGGCCGAGGCCGAGCGCGCCGCTGCCAAGCGCGCCGCCGCCCGGCCCGCGCGCGGCTGGCAGCCGGCCGGCGATCTGGCCTTCATCCCCGGCGTTGCCGCCAGCCCGGGCCTGGCCATCGGCCGCATCCATGTGCTGGCCGCCGCCGAGCTGGACGTGCCCGACCGGCCCGTGGGCCTGGCCGAGGGCGGGGCGCTGCTGAACGAGGCTTTGGTGCGCACCCGCGCCCAGATGAAGGCGATGGTGGACGACACTGCCCGCCGCCTGGGGCCGGCCGATGCGGCGATCTTTGCCGCCCAGGCCGCCCTGCTGGAGGATACCGACCTTATCACCCTTACCTGCCAGCTGATGGTGGAGGGCCATGGCGTGGCCTGGGCCTGGCATGAGGCGGTGCAGCGCATGGCGGGGCAATTGTCGGCGCTGGGCAATCCGGTGCTGGCCGCGCGCGCGGCCGATTTCCGCGATGTGGGGCGCCGGGTGCTGGAACAGATCGATCCGGCGCTGGGCACCGGCTCGCTCGCCGATCTGCCTGATGAGCCGGCCATTCTGGTGGCGGGCGATCTTTCGCCCTCGGATACGGCCGCGCTGGATGTGGCGCGGGTGGCCGGCCTTGCCACGGCGCTGGGCGGGCCCACATCGCACAGCGCCATTCTGGCGCGCACGCTGGGCCTGCCTTCGGTGGTGGCGGCCGGCGCTGAAGTGCTGGGGCTGGCGCCGGGCAGCCTGGCCATCCTCGATGGCGATGCCGGCCGGCTGTGGCTGGCCCCGGACGAAGCCGATATCGCCAGCGCCCGCGCCTTCCTTGCCGCCGCCGCCCAGCGCCGCGCCGCCGAGGAGGCCGAGCGCGGCCAGCCCGCCATCACCGCCGATGGCACCCGGATCGACATCGCCGCCAATGTGAACCGGCCCGATCAGGTGCCCTTCGCCCTTGCGCAAGGGGCCGAAGGGGTGGGGCTGATGCGCACCGAATTCCTCTTCCTCGAACGCGGCCACAGCCCCGACGAGGCGGAACAGGCCGCCATCTATGCCGAGATGGCCGCAGCGCTGGAAGGCCGCCCGCTGATCGTGCGCGCGCTCGATATCGGCGGCGACAAGCAGGTGCCCCATCTCGATCTGCCGCAGGAGGACAACCCCTTCCTGGGTGTGCGCGGCGCACGCCTGCTGCTGCGCCGGCCAGACCTGCTGGAGCCGCAGCTGCGCGCGCTCTATCGCGCGGCAAAGGCGGGCGGGCAGTTTGCCATCATGTTCCCGATGATCACCTCGGTTAGCGAGCTGCTGGCCCTGCGCGCCCGCTGCGAGGCGATCCGCGCCGAGCTGGCAGCGCCCGTGCTGCCGATCGGCATCATGATCGAGGTGCCGGCCGCCGCGGTGCTGGCCGATGTGCTGGCCGAACACGCCGATTTCTTCTCGATCGGCACCAATGACCTCACCCAATATGCCCTGGCGATAGACCGGCAGAACCCGGAACTGGCGAGCGAGGCGGACAGCCTGCACCCGGCGGTGCTGCGCCTTATCGCCATGACGGTGGCCGGTGCCCAAAAGCACAACCGCTGGGTGGGCGTGTGCGGCGGCATCGCTGGCGATCCCTTCGGCGCGGCGCTGTTGGCGGGGCTGGGCGTGTCGGAACTGTCGATGACCCCGCGGGATATTCCCGCCGTGAAGGCGCGGCTGCGCGGCGCCGATCTGGCGCAGCTGGCATTGCTGGCGGCCCGGGCGCAGGCCTGCGCCGGGCCCGATGCGGTGCGCGCGCTGGATGCGCAGGCGCAGGCGCAGGCACAGGCACAGGCACAGGCGCCGGCAGCGGGGGAGGCGGCCTGATGCGCCTGCTCACCCTCACCCTCAACCCGGCGATAGACCTTACCATCTCGCTCGATCATCTGGTGCCGGGCGAAGTGCACCGGGCGCGGGCCAGCCGCAGCGATCCCGGCGGCAAGGGCATCAACGTTGCCAGCGTGCTGGCCGACTGGGGGCTGCAGCCGGCCGCCCACGGCCTGCTGGGGCGCGACAATGCCGCGCCGTTCGAAGCGCTGTTCGCCGCCAAGGGCATTGCCGACAAATGCCTGCGCGTGGCCGGCGCCACCCGCACCAACCTCAAGCTGGTGGATGCGGCCGACACCACCGACATCAACATGGATGGCCCCGCCATCACGCCCGAGGAAGCCGCCGCCGCGCTGGCCGGGGTGGTGGCCGAGGCCGGCCCCGATGCGCTGGTGGTGCTGGCTGGCAGCCTGCCTGCCGCCTGCCCGCCCGATACCTATGCCGAGGCGGTGGCCGCCTTGCGCGGCAGGGGCGCGCGGGTGCTGCTCGATACCAGCGGGGCGGCGCTGCAAAAGGCGCTGGCGGCCGCTGTGCTGCCCGATGTGATCAAGCCCAACCGGCGCGAACTGGCCGATTGGGCCGGCCGCCCGCTGGCCACCATGGGCGATGTGCTGCGCGTGGCGGGCGATTTGCGCGCGCGCGGGGTGGCGCTGGTGGTGGTGTCGATGGGAGCCGAAGGCGCGCTGTTCGTGGGTGCCGGGGGCGCCTTGCTGGCGCGGCTGGCGGCGGGCCCCTTGGCCAGCACGGTGGGCGCGGGCGATGCGATGGTGGCCGGCCTTGCCGCCGCCCTTGCCGAGGGCGCCGATCTGCCCCGCATGGCGCGCCTGGCCACGGCCTTTGCGGTGGCCAAGCTGGGCCGCGCGGGGCCCCATCTGCCGGAACGGGCCTGCGTGGAAGCGCTGGCCGATGAAGTGACGATTGCCGCGGCCGAAACCATCGGCGCAGGCGTGCGAGGAGAGGACGAATGAGCCGGATCTGGGCGGTGGTGAATGCCGCCGGGGCAGGGGTGTCGGGCGTGTTGGCGGCCGAGGCGCTGCGCAAGGCGGCCCGCGCGCGCGGGCAGGATATCGAGATCGAGCTGATCACCGAGCATGGCGCGGTGAACCCCATCACGCCCGCAGCCGTGCCCGCCGGCGCGCCGGTGCTGTGGGTGGGCGATGCGGAGGACGGCCACCTGCTGGCGGCGCGCGGCGCGGCCGTGGCGATCGGCGAGGTGCTGGCAGACCCTGCCGGCACGCTGACCGCCGCCCTGGCTGCGGCGCCGGCTGCGGCGCAGCCAATGCGCATCGTTGCCGTCACCAGCTGCCCCACCGGCATTGCCCACACCTTCATGGCCGCCGAAGGGCTGACCGAGGGCGCGCGCCAGCTGGGCCATGCCATCCGCGTGGAAACGCAAGGCTCGGTGGGCGCCGGCACGCCGCTTTCCGCCGAGGAGATTGCCGCGGCCGATATCGTCATCATCGCGGCGGATCGCGAAGTGGATCGCAGCCGCTTTGCCGGCAAGCGCGTGTTTGCCGGCAGCACCAAGCCGGCCATCGCCGGCGGCGCCCGGCTGATCACCCAGGCCCTGGCCGAAGCCAGCCTGCAAGCCGCGGCCCCCGGCGCCGATGCGCCCGCCCCCCGGGCAGACAAGCCCGGCCCCTACAAGCATCTGATGACCGGCGTTTCCTTCATGCTGCCCTTCGTGGTGGCCGGCGGCCTGCTGATCGCCATGGCCTTCGCGCTGGGCGGCATCCACGCCAACGACGAGGCCGCCGCCGGCACCCTGGCCCACGCCCTGTTCACCATTGGCGCCAAGGGCGGCTTTGCTCTCATCGTGCCGGCGCTGGCCGGCTATATCGCCTTTGCCATTGCCGACCGGCCCGGCCTTGCCCCCGGCATGATCGGCGGCATGCTGGCGGCCAACATCGGCGCGGGCTTTCTGGGCGGCATCGCGGCGGGCTTCATTGCCGGCTATGCGGTGGCGGGGATCAACCGCGCGCTGCCGCTGCCGCGCAATCTGGCGGGCCTGAAGCCGGTGTTGATCCTGCCGCTGCTGGGCTCGCTCGTCACGGGCCTGGCCATGCTGTATGCGGTGGGCCAGCCGGTGGCCGCGGTGCTGGCTTTCCTCACCGAATGGCTGCGCGGCATGCAGGGCAGCAGCGCGCTGCTGCTGGGGCTGATCCTGGGCGCGATGATGGCCTTCGATCTGGGCGGGCCGGTGAACAAGGCGGCCTATGCCTTTTCGGTGGGGCTGATCTCGGCGCAGGTCTACACGCCGATGGCCGCCACCATGGTGGCCGGCATGACCCCGCCGCTGGCCGTGGCGCTGGCCACCCGCCTGTTCGCCAACCGCTTCACGCCCGACGAGCGCGAGGCCGCCGGGGCCACCGCCGTGCTGGGGCTGGCGTTCGTCTCGGAAGGGGCGATCCCCTTTGCCGCGCGCGATCCCTTGCGGATGATCCCCTCGCTGATGGCCGGCTCGGCGCTGGCCGGCGCCATTTCCATGGCCGCCGGGGTGGAACTCAAGGTGCCCCATGGCGGCATCTTCGTGCTGCCGATCCCGGGCGCTGTCAGCCATGTGGCGCTCTATGCTGCCGCGCTGGTGGCCGGCACGGTGTTCAGCACCCTGCTGATCGGCCTGTTGAAGCGGCCTGCCGCCGCCGCCTGAATGCCCGCTGTTTGCCAGAGGCGGTAAGCCCGCCCCGGCCGTTATACGAGAGAGGAATACCCATGACCGTTCGCCATCTGGCGGCCACCCTGCTGGCCGCTGCCGCCCTTGCTGTGCCGCTGCGCCCGGCGCTGGCCGAAGCGGCCCACGCCGCCGCCGCCGACAGCAGCGCCGATAATGCCGATGCCGCCGCGCCCGATCCCCAGGCGCTGCCGATGCCGCCTGCCGCCCAGTGGCAGCCGCTGGCGCGCCAGGGCATCAGCCTCTCGCTCAGCTACACCGGCGAGGCGGCCGGCAACCCCACCGGCGGCCTGCGCCACGCCAGCGCGCTGACCAACCAGTTCTACATGGGCGCGGATGCCGATCTTAACACCATGCTGGGCTGGCAGGGCGCGGCGATCCATTTCGCCGTGACCGACCGGCGCGGCCCCTCGCTCAGCAACACGGCGCTGGGCAACAATACCTCGGTGCAGGAACTGTGGGGCACGCAGAACACCCATCTGGCCATCGCCACCATCGAACAGAAGCTGTGGCATGGCGCGGTGGATGTGGAGATTGGCCGCAGCCAGGCCAATATCCATTTCCTCAACTCGCCGATCTATTGCAACTTCCAGTCGAACTCCACCTGCGGCAACCCGACGATGGTGTTCAAGGACAGCAACCTCACCTATTTCCCCGCATCCAGCTGGATGGGCCATGTGAAGGTGACGCTGGCGCCAGACTGGTTCGCCCATGCCGGCGTCTATGAAGTGAACCCCGAGCGCAAGGCGGCCAACGACCATGGCTGGAGCCTGTCCACCGCCGGCGCCACCGGCGTGGTGGTGCCGTGGGAGGCCGGCTATGCCCATGAGGGCGGCGACGGGCGGGCGGCCGCGCACTACATCCTGGGCGGCTGGTTCGACCGCGCCGATTATGCCGATCCGCTGCGCGACGGCAACGGCGGCATCGCCGTGCTCACCGGCCAGGCGCCGGCCACCCGCCATGGCCGCAGCGGCCTCTATTTCCGCTTCGACCGGCAGATCACCCGCCCGGTGGCCGGCTCGCAGCGGGGCCTCTCGCTGTTCGGCATCGTCATGGCCAACACCAGCGGGCAGGTGGAGGAAAGCAGCTTTTGGGAACTGGGCCTGCTGCAGACCGGCACCTTCAAACACCGCGAGGCCGACACGCTGGGCTTCATGATCAACGACCAGCGCTTCTCGGATCTGGCGATGCAGCGCATGGCGGCCGCGCGGGCCCTGGCCGGCGGCAGCGATCCTGTCCACCGCCACGAATACATGATGGAGCTGACCTATGGCCTGCAAGTGGCCAGCGCCATCCGCGTCTCGCCCAACATCCAGTATATCCTCCACCCCGACAATACCGGCGCGCCCTATCGCACCACCAACACGCCCGACACGCTGGTGCTGGGCCTCAAGTTCACCATCGATGCGCTGGGGCTGGCGCGGATGGGCCTGCGCTGAAGGCGGCCAAAGGCGCCCCGCCCCCTTGCGCAAAAGCGGCGCAAAGCGCTGCGGGCAGGGGGGCAGGGCTGCCTTGTGGGCGCAAATTTGCCACTAAATAAAGGCAATATTCGAGAAATTCCCAGCGCACAGGAACGCCATACCGATGCCGCAGATCGGGGGCGGTCCTCTCAGCTGGAATTTGACGAATGCGTTTTATCTCGAAGATCCGGGTCGCTGCGCTGGCGGTTCCGGCCGGTACTCTGGGCTTGCCGGCGCTGGCGCTGGCCGATTGTTCCACCTCTGGCACCACCGTCACCTGCACGGGCACGACATCGGGCTTCTCCACCACCACCGCCGACACGGCGATCACCGTCAATTCGGGCGCCACGGTGGTGGGGCCGCTGGCCGCATCGGGCGATGGCAGCACGCTGACGAATGCCGGCACCATCTACGAAAGCTCGGCCGTCTATGCGGTGCAGATGGGCGATGATGCCACCGTCACCAACACCGGCACGATCTCGTCCACCAGCTCGTCCTCGGGCGCCGGGGCCATCTCGGTGGGGGCCGACAGCACCGTTTATAACCACGGTTCGCTGACCGCCGAAAGTGGCACCTATGCCGTCTCCTTCGGCAGCAACGGCACCTTCTACCAGGAAAGCGATGCTACCGCCGAGCTGACCGGCAACATCAATTTCGGCACCAACACCGGCAGCAACATCGCCAGCCTCTACAATTACGACACCACCTACGGCATCTATGGCAATGTCTATGCCTCGGGCAATGTGCAGGTCTATAACGACGGCATCTTCGAGGGCAATTTCTACCAGACCGCGGTTGCCGGCAGCAGCACCGTCACTTTCGACAATGGCTCGGCGGCCACCTATGTCGGCATCATCCAGACCGGCAACAACACCACCCTCACCAATGAGGGGACGATGTACCTCTATTCGGGCAGCGTCATCGGCTCCTATTATTCCTCGGGCACCGATGGCACCTCCAGCGTGACGAACAGCGGCACGCTTTATGTCGGCACCGTCAGCGCGCCGGCCGCGCTCGACATCTATGGCGATTTCACCCAGACCTCGGCCGGCACGCTCAACATGGCGATCAGCGGCACCGGTTCTGCCGGCACCACCTACAGCCAGATCTACACCTCGGGCACCGCCACCCTGTCGGGCACGCTCAACATCAACACCTCCTCCGGCTATGTGGCCGACAGCACCGTCTACAAGCTGATCGATGCGGTGGGCGGCATTTCCGGCAATTTCACCTCCGTTACCTACAATGGCAATTCCAGCTCGCTGTTCCTCGACTGGGATATCATCGGCGCGGTCTCCTCGGGCAGCGGTTCGGAACAATATTACGAGGTGAGCGCCACCCACACCGGCTATGCCAATGCCATGCGCAGCAATGGCGGCACCAACAACCAGATCGCCGTGGCCAGCGGCCTTGATCCGCTGATCAGCATCGCCAATGCCGATACCACCAGCGGCGAGGCCACCCTGCTGGGCGAGGTGGATGCGCTGAACCTGGCGCAGGCCAAGGTGTTCCTCAATTCGGTGAGCCCGGAAGGCTATCTGGCCTATGCAACGGCGCTGCGCGATCAGGCCAACATGTTCGCCCGCACGGTGGACCAGCGCATGACCGACCAGAACTCGAAGCACCCCGAGGATGGCTGGTGGTTCACCACCATGGCCCAGTTCGATTTCGCTTCCACCGCTTCCACCCAGGGCGGCTATCGCACGCGCGATCACATGTTTGGCCTGGCCGCCGGCTATGATCTTTCCGGCCCCAACCATGTGATCGGCTTGGCCACCAGCATCTCGTGGGATTCGCTGCATTATGCGCTGAACAGCCTCAACGGCACCAACCGCGATTGGGCGGTGGCCCTTTATGGCGCGCAGAATTTCGGCCGGCTGCGGCTTTATGGGCAGATCGCCTATAACATGGGCCACCTGTCCACCACCAAGACGATCACCATCGGCGACTATACCTGGACCGCCAACGCCCGCGCGCCCGAACATCTGTTCAAGGCCACCGCCAACCTTGGCTATACGTGGAGCCTGGGCCAATACAAGCTGGAGCCCTTTGGCGGCATCGACTTCAATTCCGGCCGGGTGGCAGGCTTCACCGAATATAACGCGGGCGCTGCCGATCTCACCGTCTCGGCGATGAGCGCCAGCCACACCGATGTGCTGGCCGGCGTTAACGTCACGCGCAACAAGGGCATCTTCCGCCCCTATTTCAAGATGGCCTACCGCCGCCAGCTGACCGGCGACCGCAACACCGTCTCGGCCTATTTCGACGGGCAGAGCTCGGGCACTTTCTCGGTGACGGGCCTGCCGGTGGGCCGCGACGAGATCGATCCCTCGGCGGGCATCAACTGGGTGTTTGATGATGCCGGTTCGCTCTATGTCGGCTATCAGGGCACGATCCGCTCGAACTACAATTCGGAAGGCATCAACCTGGGCATCCGCCTCGAATTCTGAGCCTGTGGGGAGCGGGGTGGCCCCGCTCCCCCGGTTGGTTCAAACCAGCTCGGCCAGCGCCGAGGCATCGAAGCCCTTGAGGCCGGTGGCATCGCCCGCGCGCACCTTGGCGGCCCATTGCGCATCGCTGATCAGCGCCCGGCCCACGGCGATGAGGTCGAACTCGTCGCGCTCCATGCGTTCCACCAGCTGGCCAAGGCCCACGCTGGTGGAGGCCTCGCCGCCAAAGGCCGCGATGAATTCGCCCGACAGGCCGACAGAGCCGACGCTGATCGTTGTGGCGCCGGTCAGCTTCTTGGCCCAGCCGGCGAAATTGAGGCCGTTGGCGCCGTCGATCTCGGGGAATTCCGGCTCCCAGAAGCGCCGCTGCGAGCAATGCAGCACATCCGCGCCCGCTTCCACCAGCGGCGTCAGCCACTGGCCCAGCTCTTCCGGGCTGGTGGCCAGGCGCGCGGCATAATCCTGCTGCTTCCACTGGCTGAGGCGGATGATGATGGGAAAATCCGGGCCCACCGCGGCGCGGGTGGCGGCCACCACTTCGGCGGCAAAGCGGGCGCGCTCGGCAATGGTGGTGCCGCCATAGCGATCGGTGCGCAGATTGGTGCCGGCCCAGAAGAATTCGTCGATCAGATAGCCATGGGCGCCATGCAGCTCCACCGTGTCGAAGCCCAGCCGCCTGGCATCGGCCGCGGCCGCGGCGAAGGCGGCGATGGTGTCGGCGATGTCGGCCTCGCTCATCGCCACCCCGCGCGGATCGCCCGGCGCGTTGAGGCCCGAGGGGCTTTCCACCGGCGCCTCGGGCACCCATTCGGTCTGGAAGCTTTTGGTGGCGCCGGTGTGCCACAGCTGCGGGCCCATCTTGCCGCCGGCGGCATGCACCTCGTCGATCACGCCCTGCCAGCCGGCCAGCGCGGCTTCGCCATGGAAGAAGGGAATGCCCGGATCATTGCGCGCGGCAGGCCGGTTCACCACCGTGCCTTCCGACAGGATGAGGCCCACGCCGCCTTCGGCGCGGCGGCGGTAATAGGCGGCATTGGCCGCGCCCGGCACGCCCTGGGGGGCAAAGGAGCGGGTCATCGGCGCCATGACGATGCGGTTGGCCAGTTCCAGCGTGCCGATGCGCAAGGGGCGGAAGAGGATATCGGAAGAGGGCATGGGGGATGTCCGTTGCTGAAGGGAGGCCTTTAGGTATAATCGGGAAACCTGGTGTCAATAAGGCACCTCAAGGCGCCCAGGTATACCGAAGGAAACCGCATGCACGTCTGCCAGCACTTTTCCGTGGATTGCCCCAGCCGGCAATTGTTCGACCAGATCGCCGACAAATGGTCGATGATGGTGCTGACGGTGCTGGATGCCGGCCCCATGCGCTTCAACGCCATCCGCCGCCATCTGGAAGGGGTGACGCAAAAGGCGCTGACCCAATGCCTGCGCCGGCTGGAGCGCAACGGGCTGATCTCGCGCCGGGTGATCGCGCGCTCGCCGGTGGCGGTGGAATATGCGATCACCGCGCTGGGCTGCTCGCTGCACCGGCCGTTCAAGGCGCTCTATGGCTGGACGCTGGCGAACATGGCCGAAGTGGAAGCGGCCCGCCGCGCTTTCGACGCGCGGCAGGCCGCCTGAGCGATCACTGCACCAGATGGGCGCTTTGCACCGTCAGCGCGAACAGCGCGTTGAGCGCGGTGGAAATGCTCTGGTCGGTGGCCACCTGATAGAACAGCGCCGAACCATTGCCGCCGGTGGAGGCGCAGCTTTGCAGGGCGGTGGCCACCTGGTCGGTCGTGCCGGCGGTGGTGGAGGTGTAGTTGCTGGGGGCGGGCAGATATTTGGCCACCACCGATTGCGACCAGGAATCGCCATCGAGCGAATCGGGCAGATATTGCGTGTAGAGGATGGCGATCTTGATGCCGCGGCTCTTGATCGTGCTGCACACGGCCAGATCGCTGGCGTTGAGCGGGCTGACCGTGCGGCTGCCGCTGACCGCCTCGTCGGACATGCCATCGGTGACGAGGAAGAGCACTTGCTGCGGGCTGCTGGCGGTGGACCCATCGCCCGGCGCTGGCATCAGATTGTTCATGTAGGTCAGCATGTTGAGGAATTCCGAGCCCTGGTCGCCGTTCGAATAGGAGGAAGTGGGCCAGTTGTTCGAATACCAGAAATCCTGCGCCGCCCACAGATCGGGGATCTGGCTGGCGGTCATGTTCTTCACATCGGCCATGGCACTGGTCAGCGCGGTAACGGGCGTGGTCTGGCTGTTGTAGGTGTGGGTCCAGTCGAATTTGAACACCTGCATCTGATAGGCCACGCTGTTGTTCTTGGCGGTGGTCTGGGCAAAGGGGATCAGCGCCTGGGCGGCCGATCGCTCGTCGTCGATGCGCAGGTTCACCGTCGATCCCGAAGGGAACAGGATGGTGTAATTATGCGTCAGCCAATAGCCGTCGGCCCAATAGCCTGCCACCTGGTTGCTGGAACTGGCCTGGGTGCCGCCCCAGCCGCTGCCGCAGCGCGTGGCCTGATAGACGCCGCCGCTGCTGCTGCAATAGAGATAGCCCGACAACTGGCTGCCGCTGCTGTTATAAACCGCGCCGGTGCTGGTGTTCACCTTGTAGTAGTTGGTGGTGGTGCCCGAGGAATAATAGTTCGACAGCAGGAAGATGCTGGTGCTGCCATTATACACATAGGGCTTGCCGCCATTGGGGTTCTGCTCGTGGCAGGCAAATTCGCAGCCATAGGGGGCGTTGGTGGTGGCACTGGTGGCCGTGGCGATGGCCGACAGCCCGGCGCTGGTGGAGGGCAGCAGCATCGAGGGCGAATTGTCGAGCATCAGGTAGAAATTGATGTAGGGCGCGCCGGTGGCACCGGCCGAGGACGTGCCGCTGATCGTCAGCGTGGAGGCGCCGAGGATGCCGGCGAACACGTTCTTCGACTGGGCTGTCCAGTTGAGCACCGCCGTGCGCCCGTTGTTGAGCGTGCCGGTGAGCGTGACGGTGGTGCCCGAGCCATAGGCGATGCTGCCCGAAAGCCCGGTGAGATTGCCTGTTTGCGCGGCGAAATTGGCTTCCATCTGGGCGATCAGCTGGGCCTGGAACTGGGCATTGCTGAGGCTGCCCTGGGATTGCTGCATGGCGGTGGCCGACACCACCGACAAGGTGGCCGCATCGGCCGCGGCGTTGATCTGCGTCTGCAGCTTCATCGCCCGGCTGTAGTCTATGCCAAAGCCCACCGCGAAGATCATCGGCACGATGGCAAAGCCCATGATCATCAGCACATTGCCGCGATTGTCGGCGCTGAGGCGCCGGGCCAGGTGGAGGACGGGGCGCAGCAGGCGGGCAGGAAGGGACAGGTGGCGCATGGCAAGGGTCCGAAGGGCGATCAGGAGGTGACCAGCGCAATGCTGGCGGACAGCCGCGGGCTCATGATGATCGGCTGGTAGAAGGTGATGGTGCTGGCAGAGCCATACCAGAAGCTGGGCGTGTAGGCGTAGCGCACCTCGCCATAGATCAGGCAGCCGCCATCGCCGGTAAGGCTGGTGGCGGTGGTGCAGATGCTTTGCTTGGTGCTGCCGGAAGGCAGCAGCAGGCTGGGGATGAGGCCGCTGGTGGTAGTGATCGAGGTGCCGGCGGTATAGCCGCTCGACAGGGTGGAGCCGGAATAGCTCTGGCTCCACACGACGATGACATGGGTGCTGTCCACCACCTGCACCTGGCTCAGCGTGATTACCGCATTGCTGGCGGCATAGGGCGCCAGCACCTGCTGGGCGGCGGCCATCAGCGTGCCGATATAGGCGGCATTGCTGCTGTTGGTGGAAAGATAGGCGCTGCGGGTGGCAAGGTCTGTCAGCGCGCGGGCGGTGATCGTTACCTTGCGGCTGCAGGCGATCATGTCGGACATGACAAAGGCCAGCATGTAGAGCGCGATGAGCACCGGCAGGGCAATGGCAAATTCCACCACCGCCACCGCCCGTCGGCTGTGCGCCAGCCGGGCCAGGGCCGCGGGCAGCCGGATGGGCCAGCGCCAGGGCAGGCGGGCGGCCATCAGTAGCCCTCCGTTTTCAGCACCGAGGTGGACAGCAGATAGCGCTGGTTGGTGCCGCCATTGGCCAAGGTGAAGCCCAGCGGGGCAGACAGGGTGGGCCAGATGTAGAGCAGGCGCAGCTGCACGATCGCCCCTTGCGTGCCGGTGCAATAGTTGAAGGCGGCGGTGATGCCATTGGCATCGGCGCTGCCGGCCGCCACGGAGCTGGTGGTGCAGGTGGCGCCGGCCGCGCTGCTGGTGGTTACCGTGTAGGTGCTGGCAGACATCAGCGGCTGGCTGGTGCTGGCCTGGGCATAGCTCGTCACCGTGTTGATATCGACATAGAGATTGCTGCAGGACATGAAGGCCGGCAGCAGCGCGCAGGTCTTCTGGCGGAAGGTGGCCGCGCTCCAGGCGCCGTTCTGGGCCTGGCCGGTGAGGATATAGCGCGCCGCGCCCTCGGTGGCGGTTTCCAGCTGCTGCTGGGCCAGGAAGATGAAGGCGATCTGGAAGATTGCCACTACCAGCGCAATGAAGGCCGGCGCGACAAAGGCGAATTCCAGCGCCGCGTTCCCGCGCGAATCGCGCATGCGGGCAAGGCTTGCCCATCTGCCGCAAATGCTGAAAATATCCCGCCTCCGTGAGCGTTTTTTGTGCAAAACCCAGCGCTATGCCTAGCAGCCAATGGTTAAGCGGCGCTTGTCGAAGGGCGGGGAAAGGCCCGGGGGAGGGGCGCGCGTTCAATCTTGCGCCGGGCCCGGCCCGCCGCTAGGCCGCCCCGAACCATGGCGCAGATGAGGGGAGCAGCGCCCCGTCCGGCCGGCGCCCGGATAACACGGGCCCGGATAACAGGCGCCGGGATAACAGGAGATTGCCGCTTGCCACCTGCCGAACTGCTGCTGATCCGCCATGCGCCGGTGCTGGCCGATGGCCGGCTGGCCGGGCGGCGCGATGTGGCAGCGGTGCTGCCCGATGCGGCAGTGCTGGCGGCGGTGCGGGCGCTGGCCGGGCCGGTGGACCGGGTGATCGCCAGCCCCGCGCGCCGCTGCCGGGCCACCGCCGCCGCCCTCTGGCCCGAGGCCGCGCTGGTGGAGGATGCGCGCCTGTGGGAGCAGGATTTCGGCGCGTGGGAAGGCCTGCCGTTTGCCGATCTGCCGGATCTGGGCGATCTGGCGCCGGCTGCGCTCGCCGGCCACGCCCCGCCGGGGGGCGAAAGCTTTGCCGATCTGTGCGCCCGCACCGCGCCCGCGCTGGAGGCATGGGCGGCCCTGCCCGGGCGCAGCGCCCTTGTTGCCCATGCCGGCACGGTGCGCGCGGCTTTGGCGCTGGCGCTGGGGGCGGCGGCCCCGGCGCTGGCCTTCCGCATCGATCCGCTCTCGCTCACCCGGCTGCAGCCTTGCGGGGGCCAGGGCTGGGCGGTTGGCGGGGTCAATCTGGTGGCGGCATGCTGAGCGCGCTCGCCTTTCATGCCGCCGCCCTGCTGGTGGCGCTGGCGCTGGATGCGCTGCTGGGCTGGCCGGCCTGGCTTTATGCCCGCATTGGCCATCCGGTCAGCTGGCTGGGCCGGCTGATCGCTGCGGCCGACTGTGCCTGCAACCGCGAGGGCGCCGCTTTTGCGCTGCGGCGCGCGGCGGGCGTGGCGGTGGCGCTGGGGGTGATCGGGCTGGCGGCCGGGGCTGGCTGGGGCCTTGCCGGGCTGGTGGCCGGGCTGGTGCCGGCGGGCTGGCCGGGCGTGGTGTTGCTGGGGGCCCTGTGCTGGCCGCTGCTGGCGGCGGGTTCGCTCCATGCCCATGTGGCGGCGGTGGCGCGGCCGCTGGCGGCGGGCGATATGGCCGGCGCGCGCCAGGCGGTGGCGATGATCGTCGGGCGCGATCCTGATCGGTTGGATGCGGCCGGCATTGCCCGCGCGGCCGCCGAGAGCCTGGCGGAAAACACCTCTGACGGGGTGATCGCGCCGCTGTTCTGGGGGCTGCTGTTCGGCCTGCCGGGCATCGCCGGCTACAAGGCGGTCAACACGCTGGATTCGATGATCGCCTATCGCACCACGCGCCACCGCGCCTTCGGCTGGGCCGCCGCGCGGATCGACGATGCCGCCAACCTGCTGCCCGCGCGGCTGACAGGCCTCTTCTATGCGCTGGCCAGCGGTCGGCCATGGGCGGCGCTGCGCTGCATGGCGGCCGATGCGCGCCATCACCGCTCGCCCAATGCCGGCTGGCCCGAGGCGGCGATGGCCGGCGCGCTGGGCATTCGCCTGTCGGGCCCGCGCCTCTATGCCGAGGGGATGAGCCAGGATCGCTGGCTGAACGGCGCCGCGCCCGATCCGGTGGCGGCCGATCTGGCCGCGGCGCTGGCGCTGTTTGGCCGGGTGGTGGGGCTGGCGGCGCTGGGGCTGGCGCTGCTGGCGGTTGGCGTGGGGGGGATCTGATGCGCGATCATGGCGGCAATCTCGATGCGGCGCGGGCGCGCTTTGGCGGCGAGGGGTGGATAGACCTGTCCACCGGCATCAACCGCGTGCCCTATCCGCTGCCGCCGCTGCCGGCCGAGGCGTGGACGGCGCTGCCCACCGCCAGCGCCCGCGCTGCCCTGCTGCAGGCCGCCGCCGCCGCCTATCGCACCACAGCGCCGATGGTGGCGCTGGCCGGCGCGCAGGCGGCGATCCAGCTGCTGCCGCAAGTGGTGCAGGGCCGGCATGCCCGCGTGCTGGCGCCCACCTACAACGAGCATGCCGCCTGCCTTGCCGCTGCTGGCTGGCAGGTGGCGCAAGTGGCCGATGCGGCCGATCTGGCCGGCGCCGATATCGCCGTGGTGGTGAACCCCAACAACCCCGATGGCCGCGCCCTGCCGCCAGAGGCACTGCTGGCGCTGGCCGGGCAGGTGGGCCTGCTGGTGGTGGACGAAAGCTTTGCCGATCCGGTGCCGGACCTGTCGGTGGCGCCGTGGGCGGGGGCGGGCGTGGATCAGGGGCGGCTGCTGGTGCTGCGCTCTTTCGGCAAGTTCTATGGGCTGGCGGGGGTGCGGCTGGGCTTTGCGCTGGGCGATGGCGCGGTGGTGGCAGCGCTCGATGCGCTGTCGGGGCCCTGGCCGGTGTCGGGGCCGGCGCTGGCGGTGGGCGCGCAGGCGCTGGCCGATGGCGCCTGGGCGGCCGCCACCAGCGCGCGCCTGGCCGCCGAAGGTCCGCGCATCGATGCGCTGGCGGCCGGCTTTGGCTGGCAGCTGGCCGGCGGCACCGCGCTGTTCCGCCTGTATGACACAGATGACGCCGAGGCCGCGCAGGCGCATCTCGCCCGCCAGCGCATCTGGAGCCGGATCTTCCCCTGGTCGCCCCGGCTGATCCGGCTGGGCCTGCCCGGCGATGCGGCGGAATGGCAGCGCCTGGCCGAAGCCCTGGCGCCGCCTACACCGGCCAGTCGCGCGTCTGGCTGAAATCGGCGCCGCACCGTTGCCCGCGCGGCAGGTAGGGATGTTCGGCCAGGAAGCCATCGCTGGCCGCATCCGTGCGCGCCCAGTCGATGATCTCGCGCCGCTTCAGGATGCGCCATTCGCCATCACGGCAGGCATATTCATCGACATAGCGCCCGGCCACCATCAGATCCTGCGCTTCGCCTTCCTGCAGCAGGCGGTGCCAGGCGTAGAAATAGATCTCGCCGCTGGCCGCATCGCCGCGCACATCGATGTCGGTCTGGGCGATGATGTGCTGGGTGCCCTCCATGCCGGCCAGCAGATCTTGCGCGAAATCGACGAATTCGGCCGCGCTGCCGGCCATCAGCCCGCAATCCACCCAGGCATCCGGGTGGAAGGCGGAACGGTGCAGCGCGGCATCCAGCCGGTCCTGCCCGCGCATATAGCGCATCAGCGCCCTGCCGATATCGCGCCGGGCGGCCAGATCGCGCACTTCGGCTTCCAGATCGAATGTGTCTTTCATCATGCCCCTCATGCCGACAGATACTTGTCCACCACCTGCTGGAAGTGGCGGATGCGCACTTCCTGATAATTGCCCAGCTGCTGCACGCCGGTGGCGCTGGCGCGGAAACCTTCCTGCTGGGCGCGCAGATTGTCGGTATCCTGATCATAGACCGCGCCCATGCCGGGATCGAAGCCGGGCGCCGAGGCATAGCTTTCCTCCTCGCGCACGCGGTAGGGTTCGGCCGGCTCTGGCGCTGCGCCCTGATCGGGGCTGGGCCGCAGGAACAGGATCTCGAACAGGGTGCGGTTCGGATCCAGCCCGATGGGGCGGAAGCGATAGGCCATCGGCAGCGAAATGCCGGGGAACAGCACCATGTTGGGGAAGACGTGATATTCGATCGTGTCGATCATCTCGCTGTCGGAAAAGCGCGAGAGGTCGCAGCCATATTTCTCGCCCATCACCTGGCGCAGGAAGCGGGCCATCACCGTGCGCGCGCTTTCGCCCTCGGCCACGGCAAGGCCCGGATCGAGCACCGAGCGATCGCCCAGGATCATCGTGGAAACCAGCTCCTGCTCGCTGAGCGGCTGGGCCAGATGCGGCGAATTGATGCCGCTGGCCGCATAGAAGCGCGTCACATGGTCGGAATGGATGTCGTATTGCACATTGGCATCGCCCACGCCCTTCATCAGCTGGGGGTGGGTTTCCAGCACGTGATAGGATTCGAGGAAGGCCTCCTGCGCGGTCTTCCAGTTGCAGGGCAGCTCCTTGGCCACATGCAGTTCGACAAAGCGCTTGTCGATGTCCCAGTCGCGGAAATGTTCGGGCAGGGGCGCGAGGAATTCTGCGAGCGAGGGCCCCTCGAGTGCCGGGTTGATGAAGATGAAGCCGCCCCAATGGCCCACGCGCACTTCGGGCAGGGCCGTTTTATCCGCGCAGACATGGCCGAAATCCCACGCGCAGGGCACCGCTTTCAGCGCGCCATCATTGTGCCACGTCCAGCCGTGATAGGGGCAGCGGATCTCGCCGGCAGAGCCGAAGCCCTCGGTGCGCTTGAACTTGGTGGAGCGGTGCAGGCAGGAATTGACGAAGCCCTTCACGCTGCCATCCTCCTGCCGCACGACGAGATAGGACAGATGCGCCACCTCATAGGTGTAATAGTCGCCCGGCTCGGGGATATGGTCCTCGCGGCACACCCATTGCCAGCTCTTCTTCCAGATCTTCTCGATTTCGGCCGCGAAGATCGCCTGGTCGTAATAGCGATCGACGCTGACCGGCGCGCTGCCGAGATAGGCCGGCTCTTCATGGGCCAGCACCGGCGGCGGGGGCAGGGCATCCTTCGCCACGATCTCCTGCACGGAAGGGGCCGGGCAGCGGGCGCTGGCAAGGTTGGCCTCGCCCTGCGCATCAGGCAGGCCATGGGCGCGGATGGCATCAAGCATCGGGTCTCTCCTGGGCGTGCCGTGGTAAACCGGCAGTTGTGCCTGTTTTATGGAGAGGGCGCCGGCCAAGAACCTCGCGTTTGTGCTAGGAATGGAGCGGGCTTCAGCGCCCGGCGGGGGCAGCGCGCAGGCGGTTCACCACTTCGGGCGCATCATGCAGCCGCACATAGAGCACGCCATCGGTCCCCGGCCGCGGCACCGGCAGGCTGAAGCCGGGATAGCCCTCGGCCACGCTGGTCGCCTTGTCGAAATCCGCCGTGGCAGACAGCGAGGCGAGCAGATAGAGCCCCTCGCCCGCCAGCGTGCAGGGGCCGGTGGCCGGGCAGGAGAGGCGCTTCAGCCGGGGCAGGCGCACCAGCGTGCCCAGGTTCAGCCAGTCTCCGGCAACGCCCGCGCGCACCAGCCGCGCCCGCAAGGTGCCAAAGGCCGATGCCCCCAGCGCCCTGGCCGGCGTGAGGCTGGCCACCATCGCTGCGGGATCGACCAGCGTGAGGCCGCTGCCCAGCGTGAGGCGGGTGCTGGCGGTGCCATCGGCGGTGCTCACTTCCACCACTTCGCGGCCGGTGAAACGCTCCTCGCCGCTGGCCTTCAGGGTGAAGTTGAGCGCGGCATCGGCGGGGATCTCGGCCGGATTGTCGAGCAGCAGGGCCAGCGGCGGCGCCTCGCCCGCTGCCGGGCTTTC
>DASRYE010000084.1:0-16641 GCA_035653915.1 Novosphingobium sp.
CCCGCCGGTCATCGTCAACACCCCACCGCGCAGGGCGCAAAAGCCTTCCGCCCCCGCCGCATCGCGCCAGCGCAGCACCGAGGGCGGCAGCACGGTCAACAGATCGGCATGGCCCGGCAACAGGCCAAAGCTGCCGCTCTCGTCCATCGCGCGCACGGAGCGCACCTCGGCTTCCACCACCAGCCTTTCGGGCGTGGAGATGGCAAGGGCGATAAGGCCGCTCATGCAGGCACGCCCTCGGCGGCATTGGCCGCCTCTTCCTTGGCGCGCGCCTCGGCCAGCGTGCCGATCATGAACAGCGAGCTTTCCCGCCAGCTGTCGCATTCGCCATCGAGAATGGCGCGGCAGCCGGCGATGGTGTCGGCCAGCGCGACAGAGCGGCCGGGCGTGCCGGTGAAGGCCTCGGTTACCGTGAAGGGCTGGGTGAGGAAGCGCTGCAGGCGGCGCGCCCGGCCAACGATCAGCCGATCCTGCGCGCCCAGTTCCTCCATGCCCAGCAGCGAGATGACATCCTGCAGCTCGCGGTAATGTTCCAGCGCGCGGCGCACCTCGATGGCGGTGCGGGCATGTTCCTCGCCCACCACATCCTTGTCGAGCAGCACCGAGGAGGAAGCGATGGGATCCACCGCCGGATACATCCCCTCGGCCGCCATGGAGCGCGAAAGGACGATCATCGAATCGATATGGGCGGCAATCGTCGTCACCGCCGGATCGGTGAAATCATCGGCCGGCACATAAACCGCCTCGATCGCGGTGATCGCCGCGCCGCCGGCGGGCGCAATGCGTTCCTGCAGCGCGGCCACTTCGCTGGCAAGCGTGGGCTGATAGCCAACGCGCGAGGGCAGCCGCCCCAGCAGGCCCGACACTTCCGCCCCCGCCTGCACGAAGCGGAAGACATTATCCATCAGCAGCAGCACGTTCCTGTGCTGCGCATCGCGGAAATATTCGGCGATGGTCAGCGCCGTCATCGGCACGCGCCAGCGGGCGCCGGGCGGCTCGTTCATCTGGCCATAGACCAGCACCGTGCGCTCGATCACCCCCGATCCGCGCATGTCGAGCAGCATCTCGTGCCCCTCGCGCGAGCGTTCGCCAACGCCGGCAAACACCGACAGGCCCTGATAGGAACTGACCATGGCGTGGATCAGCTCCATCACCAGCACCGTCTTGCCCACGCCCGCCCCGCCGAACATCGCCGCCTTGCCGCCCTGGGCCAGCGGGGTCAGCAAATCGATCACCTTGATGCCGGTGATGAAACGCTCCGTATCGCCGGAGGAAGGAGCCAGCGGCGGCGGTGCGCGGTGGATCGGCCAGCGCGGGGTGTCCTCGGCCAGCGGCGCGCCGCCATCGCCCACATCGCCCGACACGGTGAGCAGCCGGCCCAGCACCGCATCGCCCACCGGCGCCGTGAGCGCCGCGCCCGTGGCCAGCGCCGGGGTGCCGCGGGCAAGGCCGGTGGTGGGGGCAAGGGCAATGGCGCGCACCGTGTGCGGATCGAGATGGGCCTGCACCTCGGCAAGGATGGCGCCAGCGGGAAGCGCGATGCGGATCGCTTCCTCCAGCAGCGGCAGGCCGCCCTCGAAGCGGATATCAACCACCGCCCCGCGCACGGCCACCACCGTGCCGCGTGCTTCGCCCTGCTCGCTCACAGCCTCGGTCATAGGTGCTGTCCGACTCCTGCTGGCGGCCATCGTCGGCCCGCGCTAAGCCTTTGTCAATCATCGGTGAACCTGCATTGATTCAGGTCATCGCGGCCACGCCCCTGGCCCATGCCCCCTTGCCCTTGCCGGCATCTTCTGCTTGGCCCGGGGCATGGTCAGGCTGTTCCACATCTCCGATCTGCATTTCGGCGCCGAGGATCGCGCCGCGCTTGGCTGGTTTGCCCAGGTAGTGGCCGAGGAAAAGCCCTGCGGCATCATCTGCACCGGCGATCTTACCATGCGCGGCACCGTGCGCGAATTCAACGCGGCGGCCGATTATCTGGGCCGGCTGGCAGCGCCTGTGCATATCGAGCCGGGCAACCACGACATGCCCTATTACTGGGAAATGGGCGCCCGGCTGCGCCACCCGTTCCGCCGCTTTGGCGCCCTGCGGGCAAAGGCCCACCGCGCCCTGCCGCTGGCCGATGTGGCGGTGGTGGGCCTGTCCACCGTGGTGCCGGCGCAATGGCGGCTCAACTGGTCGAAAGGCTGCGTGCGCGAAACCGTGCTGGCCACCGCCCTGCACGAACTGGCCCACGCCGGCCCGCAGGCGCTGAAGCTGGTGGCCTGCCACCACCCCTTACGCGATGCCGACACCCATGGCAGCGGCTCCACCCGGGGCGGCGGCCGCGCGCTGGCGCAGCTGGCGGCGGCCGGGGCCCATGCGGTGCTCTCGGGCCATGTGCATGATCCGTTCGACATGATGACCCAAACGCCCTGTGGCCCCATCCGCATGATCGGCGCCGGCACCCTGTCGGAACGCACGCGCGCCAGCCGCCCCTCGTTCAACCAGCTGGACTGGGATGGCACGCTGCGCGTGACCGCGCGCCACCACGGCTGATGCAAAAAGGGCGGGAAAGCCAAAGCCCCCCGCCCCTTTCGCAGATCAAGGCATCGCCGGCGGATCAGGCCAGCAGATGCTCCTTGGCGATCTTGTCCTTCCACACGGCCGGGGCCAGCTGGTGGACATTCTTGCCCTCGGAATCGACCGCGACCGTGACCGGCATGTCTTCCACGGTGAATTCATAGATCGCTTCCATGCCGAGATCGGCAAAGCCGACCACCTTGCTGGCCTTGATGGCGCGGGCCACCAGATAGGCAGCGCCGCCCACCGCCATCAGATAGGCGCTCTTGTGGTTGGCGATGGACTGGGTGGCAGCGGGCCCACGCTCTGCCTTGCCGACACAGGCCAGCAGGCCAAGGCCGAGCATCGTGTCCATGAACTTGTCCATGCGGGTGGCGGTGGTGGGGCCGGCAGGGCCAACCACCTCGTCGCGCACCGGGTCCACCGGGCCGACATAGTAGATCACCCGGCCCTTGAACTCGACCGGCAGCTCCTCGCCCTTGGCCAGCATGTCGGCGATGCGCTTGTGGGCAGCGTCGCGGCCGGTCAACATCTTGCCGTTCAGCAGCAGGCGGTCACCCTGCTTCCAGCTCTGCACTTCTTCCGCCGTCAGCGTGTCGAGGTTGACCTTCTTGGCCGCCGCATCGGGCGCCCAGTGCACCTTAGGCCATTCATCCAGCTTGGGCGTTTCGAGATACGAAGGCCCGCTGCCATCCAGCGTGAAATGGGCGTGGCGGGTGGCGGCGCAATTGGGGATCATCGCCACCGGCTTGCCGGCTGCATGGCAGGGCGCATCCATGATCTTCACATCGAGGATGGTGGCAAGGCCGCCCAGCCCTTGCGCGCCGATGCCCAGCGCATTCACCTTGTCGAAGATCTCGATGCGCAGGGCTTCCAGATCGTTCTGGGGGCCGCGCTCTTTCAGCTGGGCCATATCGATCTGTTCCATCAGCGCCTTCTTGGCCAGCAGCACGCAATGCTCCGCCGTGCCGCCGATGCCGATGCCCAGCATGCCCGGCGGGCACCAGCCGGCGCCCATCTGGGGCAGCATTTCCAGCACCCAATCGACGATCGAGTCGCTGGGGTTCATCATCTTGAACTTCGACTTGTTCTCGCTGCCGCCGCCCTTGGCCGCCACGTCCACGTGGATTTTGCTGCCCTTCACCATGTCCACATGCAGCACGCAAGGGGTGTTGTCCTTGGTGTTGCGGCGGGTGAAGGCGGGATCGGCCAGAACCGAGGCGCGCAGCTTGTTCTCGGGGTTGAGATAGGCGCGGCGCACGCCCTCATCCACCACGTCCTGAAGCGACTTTTCCGATTCCAGGCGGCAGTTCTGGCCCCACTGGATGAAGACGTTGACGATGCCGGTGTCCTGGCAGATCGGCCGGTGGCCTTCGGCGCACATGCGGCTGTTCGTCAGGATCTGGGCGATGGCATCCTTGGCGGCCGGGCCCTGTTCGGCCTCATAGGCATCGCCCAGCGCGCGGATATAGTCCATCGGGTGGTAATAGCTGATGTATTGGAGCGCATCGGCGACGCTCTCGATCAGATCTTCCTCGCGGATGGTTACCATATCGGCCATTGCTTGCGCTCCTCAGGGCGACCGGGCGGCAAACGGGGCTTGCCCGGCAAGGTAGTGGGGCGACCCTCCAGCCGGGCCGCGGGCGAAAGACAGGAAGGCGCGCCAGAGCCGGCGTCTGCCTGTGTCGGCGCCCCCCATAGGCGCGTTTGGGCCTGCCCGTCAAAAGGCCAATGCACCGCCATCGACCTTTGGATAGGATGGCCCGCGCCAGACCCCGCGCGTGCCACGCAAGCCAGCCACCAGAAAGCGGCACACACGCGCGTCAAAACCCTTGGCTTTGCGCCCTTGCTTGGCATAGAAGCGCGCCAAAGCCGCGCCGCACCAGCCCGGCCCCAGCGGCAAAAGGGACTGAAGCCTATGACCACGACTGACACCGCCCACGCCAGCTTCGACACCGCCCGCCGCGCCATGATCGACAGCCAGCTGCGCCCCAGCGGCGTGAACGAGCCCTGGGTGCTGACCGCCATGGCCGCCACCCCGCGCGAGGATTATGTGCCCGAAAGTGCGCGCGCGGCCGCCTATATCGATCGCGCCCTGCCGCTGGGCCAGGGCCGCTTTCTGGCGCCGGCCGTGGTGCAGGGCCGCCTGCTGGGCGAAGCCGCCCCCACCCAGGCCGATCGCGTGCTGGTGATCACCGGCGGCACCGGCTATCTCACCGCGCTGGTCAGCCAGCTGGCGCCCAATGTGGATGCGGTGGATGCGGCCGATCTTTCCGCCATTCCCGGCAGCGGCTATTCGCTGATCATCATCGACGGCGCCATCGAAGTGCTGCCCGATGCCCTGGCCGACAAGCTGGCCGAGGGCGGGCGCATTGCCACCGGCCTGCTGGAAGGCGGCGTGACCCGCATTGCCACCGGCGAGAAGCTGGCCGGCAAGGTGGTGCTGGTGGCGCTGTCGGATCTGCCGGTGCCGGTGCTGCCGGAATTTGCCGCGCCCAAGCACTGGTCGTTCTGACCATGCGCGCTGCGGCGCGCGTATCCTGCCGGCTGGCTATTCTGGCCCTTGGCGCAAGCCCCGGGGCCGGCCATGCGGAGGATCTGCGCGCCGCCCTGGCCGCCGCCTATGCGGCCAACCCCACGCTGGCGGCCGCGCGCGAAACCCTGCGCGCCACTGACGAGGGCGTGGCCATTGCCCGCGCCGATGGCCTGCCATCTGCCAGCGCCAGCGTCTCGGAAACCGAAAATCTGGTGCAGAGCCAGCTGAGCCTGGGCGATGCGCCGCGCGCGCTGGCGCTGGCGGGCACGCTGTCGGTGCCGGTCTATTCCGGCGGCGCGGTGCGCAACGGAATGAAGGCGGCAGACCGGCGGGTGCTGGCCGGCCGCGCCGATCTGGCCGGATCGGAAAGCGGCCTGTTTGCGCAAGTGGTGGCCGCCTACATGGATGTGCGGCTGGGCGAGGAAACGCTGCGGCTGAACCGCGCCGAGGTGGAAACGCTGCGGCAAACCCAGCGCGCCACTGCCGATCGCTTCCACGTGGGCGAGGTGACGAAGACCGACCTGGCCCAGGCCCAGGCGCGGCTGGCGCTGGCCGAGGGCAGCCTGCGCAGCGCCGAGGCCAATCTGGTGCAGGCGCGCGAGACCTATGGCCAGCTGGTGGGCCACGCGCCTGCAGCCCTGGCCGATCCGCCGCCGCTGCCGGGCCTGCCGGCCAGCGTGGAAGAGGCCGAGGCTCATGCCCTGGCCGACAACCCCGACCTGGCCGCCGCCCGCGAACGCAGCCGCGCCGCCGCCTATGACACGCGCGCCGCCGGCGCTGCCCGCCTGCCGAAGGTGAGCCTGTTCGCCGATGCCGGCTACAGCGATTATCTCGGCGGGCTGAAGGTGCTGGGCTATCCCTCGGCGGCCTTTCCGCAAAGCTTCACCTCTGCCGATGTGGGGGTGCGGGCCACCATTCCGCTCTATCAGGGCGGGCGGCCCGGCGCCCAGATCCGCCAGGCAGAAGCGCGCGAAGGCGCCGCGCAAGACAATGAGATCGCCGCCGAACGGCAGGTGATCGCCCAGCTGCGCAGCGCCTATGCCAGCTGGCAGGCCGCCCGCGCCATCATCGCCTATAATGAAACCGCCGTGGCCGCCGCCCGGCTGGGGCTGCAGGGCGTGCGCGCGGAAAATGGCGTGGGCAACCGCACCGTGCTCGACATCCTCAACGCCGAGCAGGAACTGGTAAGCGCGCAAGTGCAGCTGGCCACCGCCCGGCGCAATGCCTATGTCGCCGGCTTCAGCGTGCTGGCGGCGATGGGCCGGGCCGGCGCGCGCGATCTGGGGCTGGATGGCGGCGCGCTGTACGATCCGGCGCTGCATTATCGCCAGATGCGCCGGTCCCTCGGCGATGCGCCGGGCCATCAGGGCGCCTCTGCCCCGCCGCAGCCCGCCAGCACCCCTGCGCGCACAACCGTTGACACGCCCCCCCAAACAGGGACAATCGAGGGTGGGTGATGTGACTCTCTTTTAGGGATTCGCCGATAAGCAGAAGCGGAGTGATCGTGTATCGCCTCCAGGAGAATTGGGCCATGCGCCAGCCAGGTGAACCAGCGGTGGAAGACCTTCTTGAATCGATCAAGAAGGTCATCGCGCGCGATAATCAGGTGACCGGGCAGGCAGGCGCACGGGCAGGCGGAGCCGAGCAGCGCCGCCTGGGCAGCAGCGCCGGCCTTGCCGCCGCGCATGATCTGCGCGGCTTGGCGCAGGCCGCCCCTGCCACCGCCTTTGCCGACGACGTGCTGGATCTGGCCATGTCTGCCCAGTTCCTCGACGACCATCACGAGGATGACATGCACAATTACGGGCACGACAATCATGGGCACGACGATGGCGATGAGGAAGACAAGGCGCTGATCGCCCCCGAGGCGCGCGCCTCGATGCGCGAATCGCTGGCGGCGCTGGCCATGCTGGCCCAGCCCGGCAAGGCCCCGCAGATCGTGCGCAGCGGCGAAACCTCGCTGGAGGAGCTGACCCGCGAGCTGCTGCGCCCGGCGCTGGCCCAATGGCTGGATGAACACCTGCCCGCGCTGGTAGAAAGCATGGTGGCCGCCGAGATCGCCCGCATCGTTGGCAAGAAGGCCTGAGCCCCCGCTGAAAGGCCAGCTGCCGGCCCGGGCAGGCTTTGCCATGGGCGGCAGACCACCTTCCGGAAAGCCCCCTTGCCATGGCCAAACCCTTGCCCCACCAGCTGGATAGCCAGCGCTATCCGCACCGCCATCTGGTGCCCACGCGCTTCAGCGATCTGGATCCCAACAACCATATCAACAATGTGGCGCTGGCCGGCATCATCGAGGATGGCCGGGTGCGGCTGCACCGCGATGCCGGCTGGTATGCCCCGGAGCTGGGGGTGCAGATCATGCTCGCCAGCCTGACGGTGGAATATCTGGCGCAATCGCACTATCCGCTGGATATCACCGTGCTTTCGGGCGTGGGGCGGGTGGGCCGCTCCAGCCTCGATGTGGAGCAGCTGGTGATGCAGGAAGGGCTTTGCGTGGCCTATGCCCGCTCTGTGGTGGTGTTCGTGGAGGACGGGGCGGCAGTGCCCCTGCCCGGGGACGTGCTGGCCCGGCTGGACAGATGGAAGCTGACGCAATGACCGCAAGGCAGGAGATCACCCGCGCCGAAGACGCGCTGGCCAAGCTGGCGCCCGGCCATGACGGGCCCGTGCGCCACATCTTCCTGTGCGCCGAGCCGCAGAAGGGCGAATGCTGCACGCCTGATGTGGGCAGCGCGGCCTGGGCTTACCTCAAGAAGCGCTGCAAGCAGCTGGGGCTGGCCGAGGCCGGCATCCACCGCTCCAAGGCGGATTGCCTGAAGCTGTGCGCGGCAGGGCCGGTGGCGGTCGTCTGGCCGGAAGGCGTGTGGTATCACAGCTGCACCGCGCCGGTGCTGGAACGCATTTTGCAGGAGCATCTGATCGGCGGCGTGCCGGTGGCGGAATATCGCCTGCACGCCCCCTGCAAGGCGGGCAGCTAGGCGTCCCTGTCCTCGTCGCTGTCCCTGTTCTCGTCCTTGTCCTCGTCCCCGGGCTCGGCCGGGGTGCCCACGGCGCCATCATGGCCCGTGCCGGCAGACAGGAACACCAGCCCCATCAGCCCCGCGGTGAGCAGCATGGCAAAGGAAATGCCCACCGCCACCGCGATATAGAAATGAACGGAGACCAGCCCCACCTGCTTGTAGAGCAGCGCCAGGGCAATCAGCACCGTGCCGGTGGTGACCAGGAACATCAGCCGCATCAGCCGCCGAAACCGCGCCCAGGCATGGGCCGCCACCGCCGGATTATCCAGCGGGGAAGGGCGCGCCTTGGGCGGGGGCAGGGGATCTGGCCGGGGCATGTGCTTCAGATGCGCGCCGCAGCGCCGCTTGGCAAGCGCCGGTTTTCTGCGCTCTGGCGCGGGCGGGCGGGGCGTGTCATACTTCGTGTCCACAAGATAATCAGGAGAGTTGCCATGACGATTGCCCGTCTGCTGGAGCGCCGTACCTCGCCTGTCATTTTTTGCAGTATTCACACGCCTGTACGCGAAGCGGTGACGCTTCTGGCAGAGCGGCGAATCGGCGCCGTGCCGGTAATGGATGGCGATGCTGTGGCCGGCATCTTTTCCGAACGCGATGTGATCTATCAACTGGGCGCGCGCGGGCCGGGCATGCTCGATCTCAACCTGGGGCAGGTGATGACCTCGCCGGCGATCACCGTCAGCCCGGATACCGGCGTGCTGGAAGCGCTGAGCCTGATCACCCGCCGGCGCATCCGCCATCTGCCGGTGCTGCGCGGCGGGCGCATGGTGGGCTTCATCTCCATCGGCGATCTGGTGAAATACCGCATCGACCTGATCGAGGCCGAAGCCGAAGCCATGCGCACCTATATCCAGACGGCCTGACCCGTCCACCAGGCCGGCTGGAAGGGCGCGCCGGCACCTTGCGATAGCGGGTCGGCGCGCCTACATTCAGAGGCATGAGCGAAATGGCTATCACCCTATCTCCTTCCGCCGCCGCGCGCGTGGCGTGGATCGCCGAAAAGCAGGGCCAACCGGCCATTCTGCGACTGGCCGTGGAAGGCGGCGGCTGCTCCGGCTTCCAATATCGCTTCGGCCTGGCAGAAGCCGTGGCCGAGGACGATACCGTGAGCGAAACCGATGGCGTGAAGCTGGTGGTAGATGCGGTCAGCCTCGATCTGGTGGCGGGCTGCGTGGTGGATTATGTGGAAAGCCTTGGCGGCGCCGCTTTCCGCGTGGAAAACCCCCAGGCCACTGCCGGTTGCGGTTGCGGATCGAGCTTCGCTGTCTAAACCGGCTGGCATGAAAATCGCCAGCTTCAACATCAACGGGATCAAGGCCCGTTTGCCCCGCCTGCTGGAATGGCTGGCGGAAACCCGCCCCGCCGTTGCCTGCCTGCAGGAAATCAAAACCGCCGACGAGGGCTTTCCCGCCGAGGAATTCGAGAAGATCGGCTATCAGGCGATCTGGCACGGGCAGAAGGGCTTCAACGGCGTGGCTATCCTGGCCGATGGCGTGCAGCCTGTGGAAGTGCGCCGCGGGCTGGCGGGCGAGCCCGAAGACGAGCAATCGCGCTATCTGGAGGCCGATGTGTTTGGCTTGCGGGTGGCGGGCATCTATCTGCCCAATGGCAACCCGCAGCCCGGCCCCAAGTTCGATTACAAGCTGCGCTGGATGGAGCGGCTGCGCGCCCGCATGGCCGAGATTGCCGCCGAGGAAGTGCCGGCGATCGTTACCGGCGATTTCAACGTTATCCCGCGCGATTGCGACATCTGGAGCCCCAAGGCCATGGCCGATGACGCGCTGATGCAGCCGCAATCACGCGATGCCTATGCCACGCTGATGCATGATGGCTGGACAGATGCCATCGCCACGCTGAACCCTGGCGGCGGCGTGTGGACCTATTGGGACTATCAGGCGGGCGCCTGGCAGAAGGACCACGGCTTTCGCATCGACCATGCGCTGCTCTCGCCCGAACTGGCGGACAGGCTGGTGGCCGCCGGCGTGGACAAAGCCCATCGCGGGCGCGAAAAGGCCAGCGACCATGCGCCGATCTGGGTGGAACTGCGCGACTGACGCCCAGCGCTGGCGCCGTCCACGAAAAAGCCGCCAACGGGAAGCCCCGCGGCGGCTTTTTTCATAGGTGCCCCTGTTCTCGCCGGATCAGCGATAGAACACGTGATTGTCCACCCGGGCGATCCGCTCGCGGTGCCAGGGGGGGGAAACGCGGCGGGCATGGAAATACAGCGCGCCTTCCACCGGGCTATCCCAGCTGCCCTTGTCGGCAATGGCGGCGATGGCCGCGGCATTGCGCCAGGCGTGGCTGGCATGGCTGGTTTCCGGCAGGTTGCCGTTGTGCACGAAGGAGAACTGGCCGTGCTGGAACACCACGCCGCAATAGCTGGCGGGGAAACGGCCGGAATGCGAGCGGGCGACGATCACACGCGCCACGGCCAGCTGGCCGCTCAGCGTTTCGTTGCGCGCTTCGTAGTAGACGGCGCTGGCAAGGCAGTTCAGTTCCTTGGGCAGGGCATCTGCCTGCGGAGCCTCGGCAACGAGGCTGGCCAGATCCTCGGAAGCGCTGGCATCGTCATGCGCTTCGGGCTGGCCCGAAAGGGTTTGCTCCTGCGCGGCGGAGGTGGCTCCGGCCTGGGGCAGCAGGTTCACAGGTTCCGCTTGGGCCAGCGCAGTGGCATTTTTCTGCGCGGCGGCGCCCGAACCAGCGGCGCCAAAAGCGATCACGGCGAGGGTTGCGGCCAGGGTGATCAGGCTGGCCTTGTTGAAGATGAAACGCATGAATCGTCTTGTTCAGGCGGTGGACAAGCCCGCCGCAGGAGGGGCTGGCCGAAACATGCGATCCCCGCTGTTTCCGCTCGCCACAAATCCTGCCGGCCGTCCCCCGTCTGCGCGCTTGCCTCGCCGGCTGGAATGCCTGACTAAGCCGCCCACGCAAAGATGGAGCCGGCTCTCTGACGGCAGGGGCCCCTCGAGTCAACCCGCCGGGGATGACAATTCGATGAAACGTTCAGGGCTTGGGATGTCCAGTTCCAGCACCCACAGATCCGGGTCCTGGCGGTGGCGGCGCTCCACCCACTCCGTAAATTTACCTGTATTATCCGTATCTTCCCTTGCCGATTCCTGCCAGGCGCGGGTGCCATCCAGCATCGGCATGCGCTCCACCGCACGGGCGGGCGCGCCCCTTTCCAGCAGCACCAGCAGGATCGTGCCGGCCTCTGCCTCGCCCCTGGCCAGCACGGTGGCAAAGCCGCCTTCCTGCTGCACCCGGCGGATCAGGGCAGATACTTCCACCCCCGCAGGCAGCCTGGCGCTCATTCCCCGGCGGTGCCGCCAGCCAGCGTTTCGGCATAGCCCGAAAGGCCCGACAGGGCGAATTGCGAGCGCATGAAGGTGCCCGTGCCGCGGCCCACTTCCTCGCCCTCGGCATCGATCAGCCGGGCCTCGCCCACCAGCACCCGGCGCCGGCCGCTGATCCAGCGCCCTTCGGCCACCAGCGGCCCGGCCTTGACCGGCCGGCTGAAATGGAGGTTGAACGAGGTCGTCAGCAGGAACCGATCAGTGACCAGCGTGTTGGCCGCATAGAAAGCGGCATCATCCAGCATCTTGAAATAGATCGTGCCATGGGCGGCACCGGCGGCATGATAGCACGAAGGCTCCACCTCGAACTCGATGCGTGCCACCCCTTCGCCAGGGATCAGCAGACGCGAGCAGAACAGCCGGTTGATCGGCGCCGTGGCATAGAGGTTTTCCAGCGCCCGCCAGTGGCCGGCAGCGCCAGGCGCAGCCGCGTGCCCGGCCGTCTCAGGCCCAGCCATCTCAGGCCGCGTCCCGGTCGATCACATTGGCGAGCAGGGCATAAAGCGCCTCGTCGCCCGGCGCTTCCAGCAGGGCCAGGCGCATGGCTTCATCGCGCATCAGCCGCGAGATCGCCGCCAGCGCATGAAGATGGGCCGCGCCCGCCTGTTCGGGCGAGAGCAGGCCAAAGACCAGATCCACCGGCATATCGTCGGCCGATTCGAAAGCCACCGGGCCTGCCAGGCGGAAGAAGGCCGCCACCGGCTTGGGCAGATCGCCGATGCGCGCGTGGGGAATGGCCACGCCCCGGCCAAAGCCGGTGCTGCCCAGTCTCTCGCGCTCTTCGATCCGCTGGCGCACCAGCGCTTCGTCTAGCCCATAGACCGAGGCAAACCGCGCCGCCAACTGCTCGACGACCGCCGCTTTGCTATCGGCCCGGATAATCCCGACCGCATCGGGAAGGAGGGTGAACAACCCAGTCATCGCCAAATCGCAACAAGCCTTTTCTTCGCGCGGAGGACGGCGCCCGAATAATTGGGCACGGCCCGCTGCCGGTTATCCATTTTGCCGCGCCGCGCCAGCCCAAAACTGCCGCAAGCGTGCAAATTTTCCTCCTGGCGAATGACCTGGTCCTTGGAACAGACCGCTTTATCTGGCCACTATATTCGGGTTTTCACTGTATCACCGCAAACCCGCCTTGCCAAACAAACCGCAAGGCCGGGCGCCGATTGGCGGGTGATGTTCAACCCGCCAACCGATCTGGCAGCCTGGCTCAGCTGGGTTCAACCCAGCCGATCGAGCCATCGCCGCGGCGGTAAACCATATTATAGGTGCCCGTTCCAGCGTTTTTGAACAGCAAGGCGTTGGTGTTCCTGAGGTCCAGCATCATCACCGCGTCAGAGACGGTGGCCTCGGGCACGTCCACGCGCATTTCGGCGATCACCAGCGGCGCATCGGAATGCTCCTCCACTTCCGGTTCGGGCTCGACGAAGATGGTATAGGCCGCATCTTCGGCGCGGATGGCGTGAGCGGTCTGCTCGTGGCGGTCGTTCAGCCGGCGCTTGTAGCGGCGCAGCTGGGTGTCGATCTTCTCGGCGGCCTGGTCGAGGCTCTGATGGGCATCATGGGCAAGCCCGGCGCCCTTCAGGATCAGCCCCTGGCGCACATGGGTCACGATATCGCAGCGGAAGGAGCCGGCCGGCGCCTTGCTGAACGTGACCACCGAGGACAGCGCCTTGTTGAAATGCTTGTCGACAATCGCGGACAACCGCTGCGAGGCATGAGCCTTGAGCGCCTCACCGGTTTCCATCTGGTGGCCCGAAACGCGAATGTCCATAGCGCTACTCCTTCTGACTTATGTTCTTCGTCACTCCAGCCACAGGGGCTGTTTCACCGTTTCGAGGAAGGCGGCATGGGCCGCGATTTCCTCCGGGCTGGCCGCATGGGGGCGGGCAGGGCGCAAGGGCCGCTGCTTTTCCGGCAGGCTGGACACGGCCGCAACCGCCTCCACCACCGTATCCTCCACCAGTTCCAGACCGATCTGCCGGCCGCCGGTGAGTTCGACATACACCTGGGCCAGAAGTTCAGCATCAAGCAGCGCGCCGTGCTTGGTTCTATGACTGCGATCAATACCGTAGCGAGTGCACAGGGCATCGAGCGAATTCTTCGCGCCGGGGTGCTTGGCGCGCGCGATCGCCACGGTGTCGACCATGCGGTCGCGGCTGACATGGGGCAGGCCGCAGATATCCAGCTCGGCATTGAGGAAGCCGAAATCGAAGCCGGCATTATGCGCCACCAGCGGCGAATCGCCGATGAAATCGAGCAGCTCGGCCACCCTTTCGGCAAACTTCGGCTTGTCGGCGAGGAAGGCTTCCGACAGGCCATGCACCCGCTCGGCCTCGGCAGGCATATCGCGCCCGGGGTTGAAATAGGCATGGAAGGTCGCGCCGCTGACGACCCGGTTGATCATCTCGATGCAACCGATTTCCACGAGCCGATCCCCCGTTTTCGGATCGAGGCCGGTGGTTTCGGTGTCGAAGATGATCTCACGCATTTGCATGGTTATTGACCTGTGCGCGGCCGGTTACAAGCCGGATTCTGGCACTAGGGAGATGTGCTTATCGCACGGGGCGCGCCAGCTGCCGGTAAAGCGCGGCAACGGCCGCCTGCGTGGCCGCAAGGCTGGTGCCGGTGTCGATCACATGATCGGCCAGCGCGCGTTTTTCGGCATCGGGCATCTGGTGGGCAAGGATGGCGGCGAATTTCTCGGCGCTCATGCCCGGGCGGGCCAGCACGCGCTGGCGCTGCAGGGCGGGCGGGGCAGAAACTACCGCTACCGAGTCGATTTCCGCCGCGCGGCCCTTCTCGAACAACAGGGGGATATCGAAGACCACCAGCGGCGCATCGCCATGCGCGGCAAGGAACGCCGCCCGCGCCGCCGCCACGGCCGGGTGCACAATGCCCTCCAGCCGGGCCAGTGCCGCAGGCTGGCCGAACACCGCCGCGCCCAGCGCTGCGCGGTCCACCCCATCAGCGCCGGTGGTGCCGGGGAAGGCGGCCTCTATCGCCGGCAGCAGCGGGCCGCCCGGGCCCTGCATGGCGCGCACGGTGGCATCGGCATCGAACACCGGCGCGCCCAGATCGGCCAGCATCGCTGCCACCGCCGATTTGCCCATGCCGATGGAGCCGGTGAGCCCCAGCACATAGGGGCGCGTCATCACCGTGCGCCTGCCAGCAGCGCGCGCAAGGCGGCATCGCCATCGGCGCGATCGGGCCTGGCGCCATAGAAGCGGCGGAAAGCATAATCTGCCTGGCCGATCAGCATCGCCAGCCCATCCACCGTGGCCAGCCCGCGCGCCCGCGCCGCGGCCAGCAAGGGCGTGACCGCCGGCGCGGTGACGATATCATAGACCGTGCCACCGGGGCGCAAATGGGCCAGATCGAAGGCCAGCGCGGGCTGGCCCACCATGCCCAGCGGGCTGGCATTGACCACCAGATCGAACGCCCCCGCGCCGCCTTGCGCAAAAGCGGCCAGGGGCGCTGGCTGATGCGGCCCACCGGGCGCCAGTTCGGCCAGCACCGCGGCCGCCTTGGCGGCATCGCGCGCGGCAAGGGTGAGGGCAAAGCCGGCGTCGGCCAGGGCCAGCACGATCGCCCGCGCAGCCCCGCCTGCGCCCAGCACCAGCGCCCGGCCGGAAAGGCCGGCCAGCGGTTCCATGAAGCCCGGCGCATCGGTGTTGAAGCCCGAGAGCTCCCCATCCTCGCCGCGCACCACCGTGTTCACCGCGCCGATGCGGGCGGCCAGCGGGTCTATCCTGTCAAGCAGGGGCATCACCGCCTGCTTGTGCGGCATGGTGATATTGCAGCCCCGCCACAGCGGATCCGCCCGCCGCGCGGCGATATAGGCCGGCACATCGCCCGCCAGCACATGGGCGTGGCGATAATCCGCCGCCAGGCCCAGCCGGGCCAGCCAGAAGCGATGAATGAGCGGCGATTTCGACTGGGCGATGGGATCGCCGATCACTTCGGCACAGGCGCGCGCCAGCGGCGGCAGGGCGTGCCAGGCCAGCTGGGCATCCGTGCTCATGCCAGCAGCACCCCGAACTGGCGCAGCGCCCCCAGCACCGGCAGCAGCGGCATGCCCAGAATCGTGAAGTGATGGCCATCGACCTGCGCGAACAGCTGGATGCCCGGCCCTTCCATGCGAAACACGCCCACGCAGCCGGCCACCGCCGGCCATTCGACATCGAGATAGGCCTCGATGAAAGCCGGGCTCAGCGGGCGCACGGTCAACCGGGCCACATCGGCATGGCGCCAGATCACGGCGCCATCGCGCACCAGCGCGGCGGCGGAATGCAGCGCCAGCGCCTTGCCGGAAAAGAAGGCGAGATGGCTGGCGGCATCGGCGCGGCTGGCCGGCTTGTCGAACCGGCGGCCATCGCACACCACCAGCGAATCGCTGCCCAGCACCAGATCGCCCGCCGGCAGGCCCGACAGCGCCTGCGCCTTCGCCTCGGCCAGCGCCAGCGCCACATCGGCAGGCGCTGCATCGGCCATCGCCGCTTCCAGCGCGCGCTCGTCCACCGCGGCGGGGCGGGCGGTGTAGGCCAGGCCCGCATTATCCAGCATGGCCCGGCGCGAGGCGCTTTGCGAGGCCAGCCACAGGGCAGGGGCGGCAGGGGTCAGGTCGGGCACGGTCAAATCGGCTTGCTTCCGCTTTGCCCAAGGCCAGGATGCACCTGATGCTCCTTGAGCAGGTTGATGATCGCCGCTGCCGTCTCCTCGATCGAGCGGCGGGTGACATCGATCACCGGCCAGCCATTATCGGCAAACATGCGGCGGGCAAGCTGCACTTCGCGGGCCACCCGCTCCATATCCACATAGGCGGTATCGGGCGACTGGTTGAGCGTGAGCAGGCGGTTGCGGCGCACCTGGATCAGCCGCTCGGGCGCGGTGGTCAGCCCCACCACCAGCGGCGATTTGAGGCCGAACAGGGCCGAAGGCGGCGGGCTTTCCACCACGATGGGGATATTGGCCACCTTGAAGCCGCGATTGGCCAGATAGATGCTGGTGGGCGTTTTCGACGTGCGCGACACGCCTGCCAGCACGATATCGGCTTCCTCCCAATCTTCCCAGGCAATGCCATCATCATGGGCGATGGTGAACTGGATCGCCTCCACCCGGGCGAAATAGGCCGCATCCAGCGTGTGCTGGCGGCCCGGCCGGCCCTTGGATT
>DASRYE010000085.1:0-5618 GCA_035653915.1 Novosphingobium sp.
GGCAAGGCCGCGCTTGGCGAGGAAGAGCTGACCCGCCGCCGCCTGGTGCAGGACTGGACCGTGCGCCCGCTGCTGCGCTCCATCTCGGGCGTGGCCGAGATCAACTCGCAGGGCGGCTTTGCCCGGCAATATCAGATCCTCGTCAACCCCGACCGGCTGCGCCACTATGAGGTGAGCGTGGCCGATGTGTTCCAGGCGGTGGCGCGCAACAATGCCAATGCCGGCGGCGGCGTGCTGCCGCAGATGGCCGAGCAATATCTCATCCGCGGCCAGGGGCTGGTGAAAAGCGAGGAGGACCTGCGCGCCATCGTCATCCGCGAAAGCGGCAACCAGCCGGTCTATGTGCGCGATGTCGCCGAGGTGAAGATTGGCCCCGGCGTGCGCGAGGGCGCGGTGATCAAGGATGGCGCCACGGAAAGCGTGGGCGGCGTGGTGATGATGATGGCCGGCGGCAATGCCAAGCAGGTCGTCAGCCGCATCAAGGAGAAGGTGGACGAGATCAACGCCAGGGGCATGCTGCCCGATGGCCTGCAGATCAAACCCTATTACGACCGTTCCGAGCTGGTCGATGCCGCGCTCCACACCGTTACCAAGGTGCTGATGGAAGGCATTGTGCTGGTGGTGGTGGTGTTGCTGCTGTTCCTCGGCGATATCCGCTCCTCGCTGATTGTGGTGGCAACGCTGGTGCTCACGCCGCTGCTCACCTTCCTGTGCATGAACCGGTTGGGCATATCGGCCAATCTGATGAGCCTTGGCGGCCTTGCCATTGCCATTGGCCTCATGGTCGATGGATCGGTGGTGGTGGTGGAAAACGCCTTTGCCCGGCTGGGCGAGGCGGCCCACAGCGGCGAGAGCCGGGTGCGTATCATCCTGTCGGCGGTGGTGGAAGTGGCAACGCCGGTGATCTTTGGCGTGGGCATCATCATCCTCGTCTTCCTGCCGCTGATGACGCTGGAGGGGATGGAGGGCAAGATGTTTGCCCCGCTGGCCTATACCATCGCCATTGCCCTGGCGATTTCGCTGGCGCTCAGCCTCACGCTCACGCCGGTGCTCTCGTCCTATCTGCTGAAGGCGCCGGCCCATGGCGGCGATCATGACACGCGGCTGATCGCCTGGATGAAGCGGCGCTATCTGGCGATGCTGGGCTGGGCGCTGGGCCATGAACGCAAGACGGTGCTGTATGCGCTGGGCATTCTGGCCGGCACGCTGTGCCTCTTCCCGCTGCTGGGCACGGCCTTCATCCCCGAGATGAAGGAGGGCTCGCTGGTGCCGGGCATCAACCGGGTGCCGAATATCTCGCTCGATGAATCGATCCGCATCGAGATGGAGGCGATGAAGCTGGTCATGCAGGTGCCCGGCGTCAAATCGGCGGTGTCGGGCGTGGGGCGGGGCGAAAGCCCGGCCGATCCGCAAGGGCCCAATGAATCGACCCCCATCGTCAGCCTGAAGCCCCGCGCCGAATGGCCCAAGGGCTGGAACCAGGACGATATCGCCGATGCCATGCGCGAGAAGCTGAAGGCCATTCCCGGCATCCAGATCGTCATGGCCCAGCCCATTTCCGACCGCGTGGACGAGATGGTGACCGGCGTGCGCTCGGATATCGCCGTGAAGGTGTTTGGCGATGATCTGGGCCAGCTGAAGGCCACCGCCGAGCAGATCGCCCGCGTGGCCGGCGGCATGAAGGGCGCCGAGGATCTGCGCATCGAGAAGATCAGCGGCCAGCAATATCTCTCGATCGACATCGATCGGCAGGCGCTGGCCCGCTATGGCCTCAACGTGGCCGATGTGAACGATGTGATCGAGACGGCGATCGGCGGCAAGGCGGCCACCGAGATCTTCGAGGGCGAGCGGCGGTTCCCCGCCGTGGTGCGCCTGCCGGCCGAATATCGCGGCAATATCCAGGCGATTGCCGATCTGCTGGTGTTTGCCCCCGGCGGCGCGCAGGTGCGCCTGGCCGATATCGCCCATATCGCCGTGGAGGATGGCCCCGCCCAGATCAGCCGCGAACATGCCCGCCGCCGCATCGTTGTGGGCATGAATGTGAAGGGGCGCGATCTTGGCGGCTTTGTTGCCGAGCTGCAGAAGAAGGTGGGCGCGGAGGTGAAGCTGCCCGAAGGCTATGTGCTGGAATGGGGCGGCCAGTTCGAGAACATGCAGCGCGCCATGGGCCATCTGATGATCATCGTGCCGATCACCGTGGCGGCGATCTTCTTCCTGCTGTTCGTGCTGTTCAATTCGCTGCGGCTGGCCACGCTGATCATCACCGTGCTGCCGTTTGCCTCCATTGGCGGGGTGATCGGCCTGTTCGTCTCGGGCGAATATCTCTCGGTGCCGGCATCGGTGGGCTTTATCGCGCTGTGGGGCATTGCGGTGCTGAACGGGGTGGTGCTGGTCTCCTATATCCGCAAGCTGCGCGAGGAGGGCCTCTCGGTGCGCGAGGCGGTGGAGAAGGGCGCCACGGCCCGTTTCCGCCCGGTGATGATGACCGCCACCGTGGCGCTGCTGGGGCTTATCCCCTTCCTCTTCTCCACAGGGCCGGGGGCCGAGGTGCAGCGGCCGCTGGCGATCGTGGTGATCGGCGGGCTGATCACTTCCACCCTGCTCACCCTGCTGGTGCTGCCCACCATCTACCGCTTCTTCGACAGCGAACCGCTGGAAGCCTGACCGGTGCTTCATTTCTTACAGGGCCCCATTTCCCACAGGGAGAGACACATGATCGAGATCCGGGCGATTATCCGCCCCGCCAGGCTGGAAACCCTGCGCCAGGCACTGCGCCAGATGCCGGAATTTCCGGGCATGACGGTGCTGAAGGTGGAGGGCTGCAGCGCCCCCTGGGTGGAGCAGGCAGAGCCGGCCGGCATCCGCCGCGAACTGCTGGATTATACCCCCAAGGCCATGGTCATCATGGTGGCGCCGGAAGATGCCGCAGAGCGCTTGTGCGCCACCATCCACCGCGTGGCCCACACCGGCCGCATGGGCGACGGGCTGATCTGGACCGGCGAGGTGCGCCATTTCATGCGCATCGCCACCCAGCCGGAGTAAACTGGGGCCCGAATGAGCCGGGGGCCGGAGTGAGCCGGGATCAGCGCGGTTCGGCGGGATCAGGGGCGCCGGGAAGGGGCGCCCCGGCCCGCTCCAGCGTGGCCATGCCCCAGGCCCTGCCCATGGCCAGCGCCTGGCCGGTTTCCATGCCGCAGGCCAGCTCATACAGCAGCTTGCCATTGGCGATCGCCGGCCAGCTATGGGCCAGCATCGCTGTGGCGATCGCCAGCGCGCGGGGCAGCACCTCGCCCGCCGGCACCACTTCGCTGACCACGCCCAGATCATAGAGGCGCCGCGCCGGCACCAGCTCGCCGGTCAGGATCATGGCAAGGGCGGTGGCGCGCGGCACCTGCCTTGCCAGCCGCTGGATGCCGCCGGCAAAGGCGAACAGGCCGTGTTTCACTTCCGCCAGGCCCATCGGCGCGCCTTCTGCGGCCACAACGATATCGCAGGCCAGCACGATCTCGAAGCCGCCCGCCACCGCCGCCCCGTTCACCGCGGCGATCAGCGGCTTGGTGCGCTGCCGCTCGGTGATGCCGCCAAAGCCGCGCCCGGCAATCAGCCCGTGGCCGGCGCCGATGCGGGCGGCCTCCTTCAGGTCCATGCCGGCGCAAAAGGCGCGCGGGCCCGCGCCCGTCAACACCACGGCGCCAGTGGCTTCATCCGCCTCGGCGGCGGTGATCGCTGCATCAAGCGCGGCCGAAGTGGCGGCATCGAGCGCATTGCTGGCGGCCGGCCGGTCGATCGTCAGCAGCCGCACCGCGCCTTGCTGTTGGCAGCGGATGGTCATGGCCGGCGCCCGTTCTGGTGATAGGCCTGCCAGCTGGCCAGTGGCTCGGGGAAATCGGCCGGCATCGGCCGGTCATAGGCGCGGTTGCGATCGGGCGTGAGGAGAATGCCGGGATAGTCCTCCACCGGCACGTAATAGAGGAAAGAGATCACCCGCTCGGCGAATTTCCAGCCCTCGGCCGTGCGGCGATAGCGATCGGCATAGCGCAGCGCGGCGATCATCATCTGCCCCTTGCGCATCAGCTCGGCATGGCCGGAAACGCGCCCCGTGGCCTCCTGCGTGCCATCGCCGACAAAATCGATCTGCACATCATGCATGAAGTGGTGGCCCGGCCCCAGCACGTCGAAGCGGCGGTGATATTGGGCGATGATCGCCTCGGGCCCCTCTGCATACATCACCCCATCGGCCGAGCGCAGCACGCCATCTGCGGTGAACAGCCGGCCGATCGCGGCGATATGGCGATCGTCGATATCGAAGCAGTAATGGGCGATCAGCTGGCGGATCTGCGATTCCGCTTCCAGCCGGGTGATGCGCGCTTCCAGATCGGCCATGCTCTCTCTTCTCGTTCCGGCGCCGGTTGGCGGGGAGCATAACCGGCCCGGTTTACAAAACAAACAGAAATGTTTTTAATAGGGTGCCGCCGGTGGCCGCCTCGCCAAATGGCGAGGGCGCGCGTGCGCGGCCTTTCCCGCCGGGGCCAAGGGCCGCTATGCTGGCCCGCTTCACTGCCCCGCTTCATCGCCCATGCAACAGACGAGACACTGCCACCATGCCCAAGAAGGTCGATCATGCCCGGCGCCGCCTCGATATCGCGCGGGTGGCCGAAGGGCTGGTCTATGACAAGGGGATGGATGGGCTGACCATGCGTGATGTGGCCCGCGGCATGGGCTGCAGCCTGTCGGTCATCCTCCATTATTTCGAAAGCAAGCTCGATCTGCTGGTCTTCACCCACCGGCTGGTGCGCCACCGCGCCGAGGCGGGCCTGGTGAAGGCGCTGGAAGAGGGCCAGCCGGCGCGCGCCTGTTTCGAGCACCTGCTGCCGCTGGACGAGCAGCGCTGGCGCGACTGGTACACCTGGCTGGCCTTCTGGGGCATGTCCTCGCAGGCGGGCGAGGTGGCCAGCGAACATGTGGCCGCCACGGTGGAATCGGCGGATATCTTCCTGCGCATCATCCGCCACGGCCAGGCCCGGGGCGAGATCGACACCGCCTTCGATGCCGCCGCCCTGGCGATCGACATGCAGATCCTGTGCAATGGCCTTGCCGGCCTTGTGGCCCAGGGCCGCGAAGCCTGGCCGGCAGAGCGCCAACTGGCCCATTTCCGCCGCCACTACGCAGCGTTGATACGCAGATGAGAGCAGCACCAGCCCGCTCCCCCACCCGGCCACCCAACGATAGTACCCTAGGGGTGGCCGGGTGGGGGAGCGGGCTGGTGCTGCTGCGCCCGTGAGGGCGCCAGGGCAAGCACCGGGTGGGGGAGTGGGCCGGTGCCGCTTTCTCAAACGCTAATCTTTTGGCCAGTCCTTTATCGAACAGTTTTCGATAACATCCACACCGAAGCATGGATCCGGCCGCCGGCAAGGCGCTGCCGCAGCGCCATGCAAGGGGAAAGGATGTCATGAGCAACAGACCCATCCATCGCCGGCAAGTGCTGGCCGGCGCCGGTGCCGGCCTTGTGGGCGCTGCCGTTGCCACCACCGCCACCACCGCCACCAGCGCCTCTGCCGCCGGCGGGGACGATCACTGGGACATGGAAGCCGATATCGTCTGCGTCGGCTCGGGCGCGG
>DASRYE010000086.1:0-8539 GCA_035653915.1 Novosphingobium sp.
GAGCAGCAGCGGCTCGTTGATATCGCCATCGCCCGCGCCCGACAGCGCCAGCGCGTCCTCTCCGGCCTCTTCCTGGATGATGTGCAGCACATCGTCCACCGTGATCTGGCCCACCAGGCGGCCGCTTTCATCCACCACCGCGGCCGAGATCAGCGCATATTTCTGGAAGCGCAGCGCCACCTCTTCCTGGTCCATCGTCACCGGGATCAGCGTCTGGTCGCGCTGCATCACATCGCCCAGCACCACATTGTGCGGCGCCCGCAAAATCCAGCTGAGCATGCAGGTGCCCACCGGATGGTGCAGCGCATCGACGATGAACACTTCCCAGAACTCGGTCGGCAGATCATCGCGCGTGCGCAGGAAATCGATCAGCTCGCCCACCTGCATGTGCTGGCCCACGGCCACCACATCGCGGCTCATCAAGCGACCGGCGCTCTCTTCCGGGAAGGCGAGGGCGGCAGCGATCGCGGCGCGCTCCTCCGGCTCCATCTCGGCCAGCACCGCGCGCTGTTCCTCGGGCGCCAGATCCTCGATCAGGGCGACCGCGTCGTCGGTCTCCATCTCCTCGGCGATATCGGCGATATCGGCCGCGGCCAGCTCGTCGACCAGCGCCTCGCGCACATGCTCGTTCAGCTCGGCGAAGACCTCGCCGCCCATGAGGTCGGTCAGCGCATCGGCCAGCGCCCCGCGCAGATCGGCCGGGATCGCCTCGAACAGATCGGCGATATCGGCCGGGTGCAGCCCTTCGGCCAGATCGTAGACAGCGCCCGCCTCGCCGTCCTCCAGCGCCTCGCGCACGCGGCGCACGAAATCGCCGGTCAGGCGGTTGTCGGCATCCAGCCGGTCGGGCGCGGTCTCGGCGCTGGCGTTGAGGGCGTCGGCGTTCATCGCTTTCAAGGCTCTAGGGGGCTGGCGGGCAAATGCAAGCGGGCAGGCAGCCCGGCCGGCGCCAGGGGCAGCTGGCACGAAGGGCGCTTCCCTTTCGCGCCAGCTGGCCTATAGGGCGCAAACCACGCCGGAAAGGGGCCCCTGGTGGGCCTGTTTCGGCCAACCCGATTTCCCCGGCGGCAAGGCCGGGGCATGCCAATCTTCCCCGGCGGCAAGGCCGGGGCATGAAGGAGCAAGCCATGGCTGACGAATTCCTCACCTTCACCATCGACACCGGCAATGGCACGAGCGATGTTGTCATCAAGCTGCGCCCCGATCTGGCCCCGGGCCATGTGGCGCGCATCAAGGAACTGGCCGGCGAAGGCTTTTACGATGGCGTGAAGTTCCACCGCGTGATCCCCGGCTTCATGGCGCAGGGCGGCTGCCCCAACGGCACCGGCACCGGCGGCTCCGACAAGCCCGACCTGCAGGCCGAATTCAACGACGAGCCCCATGTGCGCGGCGTGTGCAGCATGGCGCGCACCAGCTATCCGCATTCGGCCAACAGCCAGTTCTTCATCTGCTTCGATGATGCCACCTTCCTCGATCGCCAGTACACGGTGTGGGGCATTGTGGAATCGGGCATGGAAACGATCGACGCGCTGCCCAAGGGCGAGCCGCCGCGCGCGCCCGGCAAGATCGTCAAGGCCACCGTTTCGGCGGCCTGAGGCCTGCCCGGCGCCCTGCGGGGCGCCACTTCGGGCACCGTGGTAAACGAAAGCTTTACCGCGGTGCCCGGCTGCTTGCGGAACAGGCCATCAGCCTGTCCTTGAACTTTCTGGCCTAAGCCGGGGCCATCCCACGGCTTGCCAGAAAGACGGATATGTTCGCACGGCTCAAGATCAGCACGCTTGTCATTGTCAGCTCCCTGGGGCTGGCCGCGGTGGTTGCCACCTCGGCGGTGTCCACCAGCCTGGGCCTGAAGAGCTCGGGCGAGCGACTGACCTATGTGATCACCAATTCGTTGCCCAGCATCAACGCGCTGTCGCGCATTTCGGTGATGGCCGAAGTGGCGCGCGTGCGGGCCGCGCGGGTGGCGCTGGCCGATGGCAGCGTGGCCAGCGAGAAGGATTTCGACGATCTGACCAAGGCCATCGGCGTGGTCGAGAAGGGGCTCAAAGACTATATCCCGCTGATTTCCGATGCCCATGAGCAGGGCGAATATGACACCGTGGCAAGGAAATGGCAGGTGGAGGCCGATCGCCTGCACGAGATCGAGCGCCTGGCGCGCGATGGCCACACGGCCGAGGCCCGCACGCTTTATCGCGGCCCGCTGGTGCAGGAGGCCAAGGCCCTGCGCGACGGGATGGATGCCGAGATCCAGTATAACGTCGATCTGGCCAACCAGCAGAGCGAGGCGGCCACGGCCAGCTTCAGCCAGACCTTCTACCTGGCCGTGGGCCTTGGCGGGCTGGCGCTGGCGATGGCGGTGGGCATGCTGGTGCTGTTTCGCCAGCGGGTGTCGGCGCCGCTGGGCCGGCTGACCGACACGATGCAGGAAATGGCCCGCGGCCAGCTCGATCTGGTCGTGCCGGGCGCCGAGAAGGGCGACGAGCTGGGCGATATTGCCCGCGCGCTCGATGGCATCAAGCGTTCCATCACCGAGCGCAGCCGGGCCGAGGCGGAAGTGCAGCTTTCTGTGCAGAAGCAAGTGACCGGCGCGCTGGAAGAGGCGCTGGGCGCGCTGAAGGCCGGCGAGCTGACGCACCGCATCCGCGATGCCTTCCCCAGCGAATATGAAGTGCTGCGGTCTGATTTCAACGCCACGCTGGCCTCGCTGGCCGAGCAGATTTCCGAAGTGTCGCGCTCGTCGGCGGCGGTGCGCACGGGGGCGGCGGAAATTGCCGCGGCCGCGCAGGATCTGGCCCGCCGCACCGAAGCGCAGGCGGCAACCCTGGGCGAGACGGCCGGCACCGTGAAGGAACTGACCGGCGCCGTTTCCGAGGCGACCGATGCCGCCCAGGGCGCCAGCACCGCCGCGCAGGACACCGAAAAGGAAGCCAGCACCAGCGGCGAGCTGATGCGCGAGGCGGTGGCCGCGATGAACTCGATCTCGGCGACATCGGACAAGATGCGCTCGATCGTCGAGATCATCGACGGCATCTCCTTCCAGACCAACCTCTTGGCGCTGAATGCCGGCGTGGAAGCGGCGCGCGCGGGCGATGCCGGCCGCGGCTTTGCGGTGGTGGCCAGCGAAGTGCGCAATCTGGCCGAGCGCAGCGCGGAAGCGGCCAAGGAAATCGGCGCGCTGATCGTCAATTCCGGGCAGGAAGTGCGCCATGGCGTGCAGATGGTCAGCCAGACGCAGGCCTCGCTGGAACGCATCGTGGGCAAGGCCAGCGATCTGGCCAGCGTGATCGCCGGCATCTCGCACACCGCCAGCCGCCAGTCGAGCGCGATCACCCAGGTGAACAGCGTGATCGCCGAGCTGGACCGCGCCACCCAGCAGAATGCCGCGCTGGTGGAGGAATCAACCGCCGCCTCGCATTCGCTGGCCACCGAATCGGAGCGCCTGTCGCAAGTGGTCAGCCGCTTTGCCTTCACCGAAGGCAGCCATGCCCGCCAGCCTGCGGCCATGCCGGCCAGCGGGGGGGCCGTGCCCATGCCCGCCCGCGCCCGCCCGGCCCGCAACAGCGCCCCGGCGCCCGTGCCGATGAGCCAGGGCAATGCCGCCCTTGCCGCCACCAGCGAGGACTGGTCCGAATTCTGATCCCTGGAGGGGGCGGGGCGCGACGGGGGCAACCCCATCGCGCCCCGCTTGCGTTTGGGCCGCGGGCCGCTGGCAGGCAGCAGCCCGTTTAAAGGTGGGCGTTCACCAGCCAATCGTGGAAGATGCGCACCGGCCGGCTTTCCAGCGCCCGCGGGCGGCACACGAACCAGTAGCTGTAGGGGCTTTCCACATCGGCATCATACAGTTTCACCAGCGTTTCCTCGCCGGCGCGCTGGAAATTGTCGGAATGCATGATGGCAATGCCCAGCCCCTGATTGGCGCCGGTGATGATCAGCTGGGCCGAATCGATATGGTCGATCGCCGCCGGCTCCAGCTTTTCCAGGCCCAGCGCCACCTTCCACGCATCGAAACTGTCGGGCAGGTCGGTCTGGATGAGGAAGGTCTGGCGCGAGAGGCGCGAGATGTCGGGCGCCGGGCCCAGCTCGTCGGCGATGCGGCGGGCGGCAAAGGCATAAACCTTGTTATGATCCAGCCGCACGGCATGAAAGGCGCTGTCGGGCACCTTGGAGAGCACGATGGCGGCATCCAGCGAATCGCCCAGCCGGTCTTCCAGCTGGGGGCCGGTGTCGATGTCGATATGCAGGCGCGGGTGCAGCTTGCGCAGTTCGGGCAGGCGCGGAAACAGGCGCTGGCCGGCAAACAGCGGCGGCACGCCCAGATAAAGCCGCATCACATTGTGCTGCTCCATCTGCGATTCCACCGCCACCGCCAGCTCTTCCAGCTTGGGTGAGACGATGGCGTAGAAGATCTGGCCTTCATCGGTCAGCTTCATCGCCTGATGCTGGCGGGTGAACAGGCGCTTGCCGACGAAATCCTCCAGCGCGCCCACCCGGCGCGAGAGGGCAGAGGGGCTGAGGCCCAGCTCGTTGGCGGCGGCCTTGGCCGAACCCAGGCGGACAATGCGCACAAAGGCTTCAAGCGCGCGCAGCGGCGGCAGACGGCGAACCGGAGGCATCAGCCTTCTCCTTGCGTGGCGGAAAGCGGGGGGTGCAGGCGCAGCCGCTTCACATGGCGCTCGTCGCCATCGGTGATCTCGAGGATCCAGCCGCTGTCGTGAGCCAGCGTTTCGCCCACCTGCGGCACATGGCCGGCCAACAGAAAGGCGAGGCCGCCCAGCGTGTCCACCGCCTCTTCCACATCGGCCAGGCGCGCATCCACCCGCTCGGCCACATCGTCCAGCTCGGCGCGGGCATCGGCTTCCCACAGGCCATCGGGCAGGGCATGCAGCAGCTCGGTGGGGGCATCGTCATGCTCATCCTCCACCTCGCCGACGATCTCTTCCACCAGATCCTCCAGCGTGATGATGCCTTCCGTGCCGGAATATTCGTTCAGCACCACGGCCAGATGCACCCGGCTCTGGCGCATGTCGGCCAGCACATCCAGCGCGCCGCGGGCGGTGGGCACGAACAGCGGCTGGCGCATCAGCGCGTGCCAGTCGGCAGGCGGGCCATCGCCGGTGGCCAGCCGCGCGAACACATCCTTCATCAGCATCATGCCGACCACTTCATCCAGCGTCTCGCCATGCACGGGCAGGCGCGAATGGCCATGTTCGGCAAAGGCGGCCACCACTTCGGCCCAGCTGGCCGCCAGCGGCAGGGCCATGATCGCCCCGCGCGGGATCGCCACATCATCGGCGGTGTGTTCGCTGAAATGGAGCAGGTTGCGCAGCATCTGCCGCTCGATCGGCAACAGGTCGCCATTGGCGCTGGTGGCCTGGCTTTCGCCCTCATGCTCGTTGATGACGCCTTCTATCTGCGCGCGCAGCGACTGGTCGCCCTCGCTGCTGTCGAACAGCCGCCACACCGCCCGCCACAGCGAGCGTTTACTGTCCGGCTCTCCATTGCCAGACTCACCCATCCGGGCCGCATCGGCCACCACTAGCTTGTCACTCCTTGGGGATCCCCATGGTCCCCATATGGGTCGGCTATGCCTATCAGCGCAAGCGCGTTTATTTCAAGTTGTTCCATCGCCCGCGCATCATCCGCCGAAATTTCATGGTCCAGCCCGGCCAGATGCAGCAGGCCATGGATGATGAGGTGGCTGGCATGGGCTTCCAGCGCAATGCCCTTCTCGGCCGCCTCGCGCGCGCAGGTTTCCTGGGCCAGGGCAATATCGCCCAGCATTTCGGGCGGGCCATCGGCGGCCAGATCGAGCAGGTCCTCGCGCTCCAGCATGGGGAAGGAGAGCACGTTGGTGGGCTTGTCCTTGGCGCGCCACTCGCGGTTCAGCGTGTGCACTTCGTCATCGCTGGTGAACAGCAGGCTGGCGAACAGGCGCTCGTTGGCCAGTTCGGGCGCCACGCGGGCGGCGGCCTCGGCGGCGGCAAAGGCCAGGTCGGCCCAGTCGGTGCCGGCAGGCCAGGGGCCCTCGATGTCGATCTCAAGGTTGAGCATGGCGCAAGCCCTTAGAGGGGAATTGCGCGATTGGCGAGCGCCAAGAGGGCCGCGAGGGAGGATAAGCCCCCCTCGCGGACGGGGCCGGTCAGGCCTCTTCCCCCTCATAGGCATCAACAATCCGCCCGACGATCGGATGGCGCACCACATCGGCGCTGCCAAAGCGCACCATGGCAATGCCTTCCACCCCTTCCAGCCGGCGCACGGCATCGCCAAGGCCGCTCATGGCGGGCCCGCCGGGGATGTCCACCTGCTTTGGGTCTCCGCACACCACCATGCGGCTGTTCTGGCCGAAGCGGGTGAGGAACATCTTCATCTGGGCGGGCGTGGTGTTCTGCGCCTCGTCGAGGATGACGAAGGCATCGGCCAGCGTGCGCCCGCGCATGAAGGCGATCGGCGCGATCTCGATCTCGCCCGAGGCGATGCGCCGTTCCACCTGCTCGGGCGGCATGCAATCATACAGCGCGTCGTAGAGCGGGCGCAGGTAAGGGTCCACCTTCTCCTTCATGTCGCCGGGCAGGAAGCCCAGCCGCTCGCCCGCTTCCACCGCCGGGCGGCTGAGGATGAGGCGCTGCACGCTGCCGTTGATCAACTGCGCCACGGCCTGCGCCACGGCGACATAGGTTTTGCCGGTGCCGGCCGGGCCCAGGGCGAAGATGATATCGTCGCGCGCCAGTGCCTGCATATAGGCGATCTGCATGGCGCTGCGCGGCACGATGGTTTTCTTGCGCGTGCGGATCATGATCGGCGGGCGCTCGGCATCGCCGCTGATGATCCCTTCGAGCACCGGCTCGCTCGACATCGAGATCAGCGCCTCGACCGCGCCGGCATCGATATCCTGGCCGGAAAGCAGGCGCTTGTGCAGGCCCTGCAGCACTTCGCGGGCGCGGGCCACGGCATCGGGCGCCCCTTCGATCTGGATGCGGTTGCCGCGGGCCGAGATATAGACCCCGAGCCGGTTTTCCAGCAGCACCAGATTGGCATCGAACTGGCCGAACAGGGCGCCCAGCACGGTCGCCTCCTCGAATTCCAGCTCTGTGCGGGCGCGGCGGTGCGGGCGGGAGATGCCTGCGGGCGGGAAGGGCGCCACATCCGATGTGGTCTCATCGTGGGCGCGGGAATGCTTGCGTGCCATGCGCTCCTTTTCTGCGGCCGGAATCGGAAGAAGGCCCACCGGCTGCAGGCAAAGTCTATGTCAGCGCCCCTGCCAGGCAAAGCGGGAATGGCGCGGGCGGCTGTGGATAAATCAGCCGGTGTCGATCAGGCGCCGCCAATCAGCCGGCGTTGATCAGGCGCCGCCAATCAGGCGGCCGGCCAGCGAATTGGGGCCGGCCTGCACCAGTTCCACCCGCACCAGATCGCCCACGGCCGCCTCGCCCTCGAAATGCACCGATTGCAGCCAGGGCGATTTGCCCAGCCATTGCCCGGCATGGCGCCCGCGCTTTTCCACCAGCACGTCGGTCTCGCGGCCAAGGCTGGCCTGGTTGAAGGCGATCTGCCCGGCGATGATCGCCGCCTGCAGGCGCTGCAGCCGCTCGTCCATCACCGCGGGCGCGATCTGTTCGGCCATGGTGGCAGCGGGCGTGCCGGGGCGGGGCGAATATTTGAAGCTGAAGGAAGCGGCGTATTTCACCTGATCCACCAGCGCCAGCGTATCGGCGAAATCGGCTTCCGTCTCGCCCGGGAAGCCCACGATGAAATCGCCCGACAGCGCGATATCGGGCCGCACCGCGCGCACCTTTTCCAGCAGCGCCAGATAGCTTTCCACCGTGTGGCTGCGGTTCATCGCCTTGAGGATGCGGTTGCTGCCCGATTGCACCGGCAGATGCAGATAGGGCATCAGCTTGTCCACCTCGCCATGGGCGGCGATGAGCGCGTCGGTCATGTCGTTGGGGTGGCTGGTGGTGTAGCGGATGCGGGCCAGATTGGGCAGGCGGGCAAGGGCGCGCACCAGCCCGTCAAGCCCCACAGGCTGGCCCTTGGCATTCTCGCCGGTCCAGGCGTTCACATTCTGGCCGAGCAGGGTGATCTCGCGCGCGCCGGCTTCCACCAGCCTCTCGGCTTCTGCCACAAGATCATGGAAGGGGCGCGATATTTCCGCGCCGCGCGTATAGGGCACCACGCAATAGGTGCAGAATTTGTCGCAGCCTTCCTGCACGGTGAGGAAAGCGGTGGCGCCGGTGCGGCGGCGGGGGGGCAGGGCGGCAAACTTGGCGTCGGCCGGCATGTCGGTGTCGGTCACGCGGGCGCCGCCCTGGGCGGCCTTCAGCATCTCGGGCAGGCGATGATAGGCCTGCGGGCCCACCACCATGCGCACCGAAGGCGCGCGCGCCATGATTTCCTCGCCCTCGGCCTGGGCCACGCAGCCGGCCACCGCGATCAGCGGGCTGGTGCCATCCTCGCGCTTCAGGCGGCCGATGTCGGAATAGACCTTCTCGGCGGCCTTCTCGCGGATATGGCAGGTGTTGAGCACGACGAGATCGGCCTC
>DASRYE010000087.1:0-32769 GCA_035653915.1 Novosphingobium sp.
AGCCGCAGCAGCTTGTCATTGCCGGTGGGGATCACGCGGGTGTAATCGGGGAACTGCCCGTCGATCAGCTTGCTGGTCAGCACCACGCCGTTCTGGCCGGCCAGGGTGAAGCGGATCTTGCTGGCCGACAGGTCGATCTGCACGGCGGTGTCCAGCGCCTCTTCCAGCAGCTTGCGCAGCTCGGCCACGGCTTTCCTGGGCACGATCACATCGGGCATGCCTTCGGCGCCATCCGGGCGGGCCAGGGTGAAGCGGGCCAGGCGATGGCCATCGGTGGCAGCCCCCTTCAGCTCATCTTCCGTCACATGCAGGAAGATGCCGTTGAGGTAGTAGCGCGTTTCCTCGGTGCTGATGGCAAAGCGGGTGCGATCGATCAGCTGGGCCAGCGTTGCCGCCGGCAGTTCAAAGCTGGTCGGCAGATCGCCTTCCACGATCACCGGGAAATCATCGCGCGGCAGGGTGGGCAGGGTGAAGCGGCTGCGGCCGGCCTTCACCACCAGGCGGTTCTCGGCCGTCTGCAGCTGCACCTGCGCGCCATCGGGCAGCTTGCGGGCGATATCGAACAGCAAATGCGCCGATACGGTGATCGAACCGGGCGCTTCCACGCTCACCGCGCTCATGAATTCCACCACCTGCAGGTCGAGGTCGGTGGCCATCACCTTGAGCGAACCATCGCCGCCCGCCTCGATCAGCACGTTGGAGAGGATGGGGATCGTGTTGCGTCGTTCCACCACCGATTGCACATGGCCGAGGCAGCGCAGCAAAGTGGCGCGTTCCAGTGTCGCCTTCATGCCAGATTGCCCTTCATCAATGTCCCAATCCCAGCCTCAAGGCCTGCGGCCCTTGCGGTGCCGGCGCGGCGCGGTTGCCCATGCGAAAACGGCCCCTGCGCGGAATCGCCGGCCCGTTTTCCACGAAATTCGGACCACCTTCCTTAACGCAAGCCCCGCCCTCGGCAAGCCTTATCCTGAAGGCCGCGCGCGTTTCTGGTGATAATTCTGCGGGAAATCGGGGATATGCAGGCAAATGCCCCCGCATGCCGGGGCAGCGGGGGCATTTTCTCTCAGGCGAGGATCGTGCCTGCTGTCAGGCGAACATCGCCCAGGCCGTCAGGCGAACATAGCCATGCCGCCGTTCACATGCAGCGTCTGCCCGGTCACATAGCCGGCTTCCTTGCTGGCGAGATAGGCCACCGCCGCGCCAATATCCTCGCCCTCGCCCATGCGGCCCATGGGGATGCGCGCGTTCAGCGCCTCCTTCTGGGCATCAGGCAGCACGTCGGTCATCGCCGTGCGGATGAAGCCGGGGGCCACGCAGTTCACCGTCACGTTGCGGCTGGCCAGTTCCTGCGCCAGGCTCTTGCTGGCGCCGACAAGGCCGGCCTTGGCCGCGGCATAGTTCACCTGGCCCGGATTGCCGGTGGCGCCCACCACGGATGTGATGTTGACGATGCGGCCGAAGCGGGCCTTCATCATCGGCTTGGTGGCAGCGCGCATCAGGCGGAAGGCGCCTTCGAGGTTGAGGCGGATCACCGCTTCCCATTCCTCATCCTTCATCCGCATGGCCAGATTGTCACGCGTGATGCCGGCATTGTTGACGAGGATATCCAGCTTGCCCAGCTTTTCGAGCGCTGCCGGCACCAGCGCTTCCACGCTGTCCTTGTCGGCCAGATTGGCCACCACGCACACATGATCACCGCCCAGCTCGGCGGCAAAGGCCTCCAGCTTGTCGGCATTGCTGCCCGAGAGCGCCAGGCGGGCGCCCTGCCCGGCCAGTGCCCTGGCCACCGCGCTGCCGATGCCCCCCGATGCGCCCGTGACGAGCGCGGTCATCCCTTCCAGCGAAAACATCATGCGATCTCCTTCAGCAGCGCCTCGATGTCGGCCATCGTCACCACGCTGGTCACTTTCACATCCTTCACGCTGCGGCCGATCATCGGCCCCAGCACCTTGCCGCCCAGCTCGACGAATTCGGCAACGCCGGCCGCCTGCATGGCGATCACGCTCTCGCGCCAGCGCACGCGGCCACACACCTGCTCCACCAGCAGGCGCTGCACTACGGCCGGGTCTGTCACCACATCGGCGGTGACATTGGCATAGAGCGCCACGCGCAGGGCGCCGGGCGCCGTTTTCGCCAGCGCCTCGGCCATGGCATCGGCGGCGGGCTGCATCAGCGGGCAGTGGAACGGGGCCGACACCGGCAGCGCCACGCCGCGCTTGATGCCATGCTCCTTCACCAGCGCGATGGCCCGCTCGATCGCGCCCCTGTGGCCCGAAAGGACAACCTGGCCGGGATCATTGTCGTTGGCCACGGCGCACACTTCGCTGGTGCCATCAGGCGCCACGGCGGCGGCCTGCGCCAGCGCGGTGGCCTTGTCGATATCGGCGCCCAGCAGCGCTGCCATCGCCCCCACGCCCACCGGCACGGCGGCCTGCATGGCCTGCCCGCGCAGCTTCAGCAGCCGCGCCGTATCGGCCAGCGAGAAAGCGCCGGCAGCGCACAGCGCGGTATATTCGCCCAGGCTGTGACCGGCCACGAAATCGGCCTTGTCGGCCAGCGTGATGCCGCCCTCGGCCTCGGCCACGCGCAGGGTGGCGATGGCATTGGCCATGATCGCCGGCTGGGCGTTCTCGGTCAACGTCAGCTGGTCCTCGGGCCCTTCGGCCATGAGGCGCAGCAGGTTCTGCCCCAGCGCCTCGTCCACTTCCTGGAACACCTCGCGGGCAATGGCGCTGGCCTCGGCAAGCTCTACGCCCATGCCGACCTTCTGGCTGCCCTGCCCCGGAAACACAAATGCGCGCATAAATCGCTAGTCCCTTACAGTCTGGCGCGCGGGCCTATTGCCTTACGCGCGCCGGCGCAAGGCCGAAGGGCACGATCCGGTTATCCGCATCATGGCCGATATCGGCCGCGCCCAGAAAGGGGATGGCATGGCGCGCGCACCAGTCCTGCGCGATGGCCTCGGCACTGGCGCCAAACGGGCGGTCGTTCTCGGGCACATCGGAAACCCGGCCCAGCCGCAGGCCGGCAATCCCTGCAAGATGGGCCGTGGCATGGAAGAACAGCCTGTCCACCGCGTAGAGATATTCGCTCACTTCCTCCACCATCACCACATGGCCAGCCAGGCCCGGCATCAGCGGCGTGCCGACCAGCATCGCCAGCGTGGTGAGGTTGAAGGCCACGGCAGGATGGGTGCTGCCGGCCAGCGAGGGCTCCAGCCCCCCGCCCTCGCCCTTCAGGAAGGCCAGTGCGCGGGCCAGCGCTGCCGCCCCCTCCTGCCGCCGCCCGTCGGCCAGCATTGGCCCATGGCAGGGCCGGCCGATGCGGTGGCGATAGAGCGCGCCCAAAAGATAGCCCATGTCGGAATAGCCGAGGAAGACCTTGCCCGCCGCTGCCGCCCCCAGCCGCGCCACCGCCGCGCCGGCAATGCGGTTGCTGCCATAGCCGCCGCGGGCAAACCACACGGCATCCGTGCCCGGATCATGGGCGCAATCGAGGAAGGCTTCCAGCCGCTGCGCGTCGCTGCCGGCAAAATGGCCCTCGGCCAGGAAGCATTGCGGGTGAACGTTCAGCTCCACCCCGCCCACGCTATCGGCCACGGCCTGGGCACGGGCCACATCCTCGGGCGTGATCGGCGTGGCGGGGGCGCAGATGGCAATGCGGATCGTCATGGCGCCTGCAATAGCCCGTTGCGCCCATCCCCGCCACCGCCTAGGCGTGGCCGCCATGGCAGACAGCGCGCTCACTTCGCATCCGTGGTTTTTCTGTGGCATCGGCGGCTCCGGCATGTTGCCGCTGGCGCTGATCCTGAAGGGGCTGGGGGCCGAGGTGGCCGGCTCTGACCGGGGGCGCGATCAGGGGCTGACGCCGGAGAAATTCGCCTGGCTGGAAGGGCTGGGCCTGCGCCTGTTCCCGCAGGATGGCAGCGGCCTTGCGGCGCCCGATCAGGTGCTGGTGGCCTCTGCCGCCGTGGAAGACAGCGTGCCCGAAGTGGTGCGCGCGCAGCAACTGGGCTGCCCGCGCATGAGCCGGGCCGAACTGCTGGCCCGCCTGTTCAACGCCGCGCCCGCCCGCATCGCCATCGGCGGCACCAGCGGCAAGAGCACGGTAACCGGCATGACCGGCTGGATCCTCACCGCCACGGGCCGCGACCCCACTATCATGAACGGCGCGGTGATGAAGAATTTCGCCACGCCAGAGGCCCCCTTTGCCAGCGCGCGGGTGGGCCAGGGCAGCCTGTTCGTCTCTGAAGTGGACGAGAGCGATGGCTCCATCGCGCTCTATCAGCCAACGGTGGCGGTGCTCTCCAATGTCAGCCTCGATCACAAGAGCCTGGAGGAATTGCGCGCCCTGTTCGGTGCCTTTCTGGCGCGGGCGGATATCGGTGTCGTCAATCTCGACAATGCCGAGGCCGCCGCCCTTGCCCCGCAGGCGCGCCGCCTCGTCAGCTTTGGCATAGACAGCGCTGCGGCCGATCTTGGCGTGGTGCCCGGCAGCATCGTTGAAGGGGCAACGCAGATCGCCGCCACCCTTGTCGACCGGCGCTGCGGCGCTACTCATGCGCTGGCCTTGCGCGTGCCGGGCCGCCACAATCTGGCCAATGCGCTGGCCGCCCTTGCCGCGGCCAGCGCAGCCGGCGTGCCGCTGGCAGAAGCGGTGGCAGCGCTGGGCGCCTATGCCGGCCTTGCCCGGCGGTTCGACATTGTCGGCACCAGCCCATCCGGCATCACCGTGATCGACGATTTCGGCCACAACCCCGACAAGGTCGCCGCCACCCTGGCCACGCTGAAAGCGCATGAAGGTCGCGTGATCGCCTTCTTCCAGCCGCATGGCTATGGCCCGCTGCGGCAGATGGGGGCGGAACTGGCCGCCACTTTCGCGCGTCTTTTGGGGCCGGGGGATGAAGCGATCCTGTGCGATCCGGTCTATTTCGGCGGCACGGTCGATCGCAGCCTGGGCGCAGAGCGCATTGTCGCGCTGATCGGCGAGGCCGGCGGCCATGCCCGGCACATCCCCGCGCGGGCCGATGTGGCCACCCATATCGCCGCCGTGGCCCGGCCTGGCGATCGCATCGTGGTGATGGGCGCGCGTGACGACAGCCTCAGCCGCTTTGCCCGCGAGCTGCTGGCCGCCCTGCCCTGAGCGCCGAACACACGCATGCCGGCCTGCCCCCGCCCAACGCCAGGAACAGGCCGACACCGTTTGCAAAACGCCCTGCGGCGTTAAATCGCCCGCAGCTGCACCAGCGTCTGGTTCACCAGCTGATAGGCGATCTCGCCGAAAGTGACAGGGCCGGCCACGCCGCCGATCGCCTTGCCTTCCAGCTCGCCATAGAGGAAGTTGAGGATGCAGTTGCACGACCACAGCGCGCCCTCATGCGGGGTTGCCTCCAGCTGATCGCGGAAAGCGGCCGCATAATCGGCCACCGGCCGGGCAAAGGCATAGTTGATGCCCGGGAACACCGGCGCATAGAGGCTGACACTGTCGCCCTCCACCGCGCGGATCGAGGCATTGACGCGCGCGCCGGCATAATCGCCCACCAGCGGCAGGCGGCCATCGGCAAGGCCGCGGCCCCGCACATAATCGGCAAACAGCTGGCTCTGGCCGTTCACCACCACCTGCGCGGGGGCAAAGCCGGCTTCCTCGAAGCGGATGACATCCACGCCATCGGCCTCGAACAGGTTGACGATCTCTACCTGCGGCAGATATTCCTCGGGCAGTTCCACATGCATCACCGCCACGCGGTTGGCATGGGCGGTGCCGGTCAGGCCATCATAGACCAGCGCATGGCCGCCCGCCTCGGCCAGATCGAAGCCGGCGATCCAGCCCACGGTGGGCTTGAGGAAGGCCTGCGGATAGGTCGACGCCTCCCGCGCGAAACGTTCGTGCACGGCCGACTGGAACGGGATGATCGCCAGCGCAAAGCCGTTTTCCGGCGCTTCCTCGCTGATGAGGTGCAGGCTGTCGGCATCATAGGTGCCAACGCTGACGCCGCCCAGGCCCGACAGGTCGGTCACAAAGACGCGCGTCGCATCGATCACCTGGCCGCCCTCGGCGGTCATGAAATAGGGGGTGGTGCCGGCAATCCAGCGGCCCTGGGGCAGCTGGGCCAGCGCTTCGGGGCGGCCGGCAATGGCCAGCGGCGCGCCGGCCTGGATCAGCGCCACGGCATCGGCCAGCGCCACCAGCCCGTTCAGGCGGCCGGCGTCACAGAGAGGCAAGCTGAGCGATTTCATTGCCGAGACCCTTTTCCCATTTGGTGAAGAAGTTGAAGAATTCGCCGGCCTTGTCGGCCTTCGACATCGGGCTCAGTTCCAGCCGCTGGGCCAGCATCTGCACGCCAAGATTAGTGGTTTTCAGTCGCTTAACGCCGCCGTCGGCCAGCTTTAGCCAACAGGGGGCACTCTTGCTCGGAAGCGCCATGGGCCTTTCATCCTCCAGGTGAAAACCGGCGCGTGCCGGCAACCGCGCTGTTCTAGCGCGGCAGGCCTTGCCCCCGGGTTCGCGCAAGTCCTCGTAGAAACGCGCAAGTCTGCGAGGCTGGAAACGCGCCAGTCTGCGCGCCGCCCTTAAACCCCGTTGCGCCGCGCCGTTCATCACTGCGGCAAGCATTCAACCGGGGAGAACTTACATGTTGCTGAATTCCATGGCCGATGCAGTGGTCTATGTGCCCCGGGCCGAAAGGGTCAGCTTCGACATGCTGGTGCGCTATCGCCTTGCGGCCATGCGCGCCACGGTGTGGCTGAAGAACCTCACTTGCGGCGGCGCCCGGATCGAGGGGATGGCGCTGGCCACCGGCGATGTGCTGGCGCTCTACCTGCCCTCACTCAAGCCCAAGAACGCCCGGGTGGCCTGGACAGTGGGCACCAGCGCCGGCCTCGAATTCGAACGCCCCCTTCACCCCGACATCTTCGAAAGCCTGGTGCTGCGCCACGCCCGCCCGCGCGAACGCACCGAAACCGATCGCCTGCTGGCGCTGGATGGCGGCCCGGCCCTGCCGGCAGCAGCGCTTGTTCCCGCATAACGCCTGGCCCTGCGCAACTTTCGGCTTAACGCCCGCTGCCTGGGGCGGGTGGATCGGCGTTTCAGCGCGGCCTGCGTAATATTTCCTTAATTTTGCAAATATCCGCCATAACCATCGCATAATTATTATCTCGAAATTTGATAAACCCCAATTTACGCAAGATTAAGTATGTTTACTTAATCAAATTTATGGGGGCGCCACTCACAACGCTCCCAGACATCGGTTGAGGGGTTTACCATGCCACGCCACTTTACTTTCGCTGCCACTCTGGCACTGCTCTCGCTGCCGCTTGCCGCCTGTTCGGCCGGCAATGTCCACACCAACCGCGGTTTCGCCGCCCTCAGCAAGACGCATTACGCCGATGCCGAGAGCGAGCTGAAGCTGGCCCTGCAGGACAATCCCAACGATCCCTTCGCGCTGCTGAACATGGGCGCGGTGCTGCAGAACACCGGCCGCGGGCAGCAGGCCGTGCCCTATTACCTGCGCGTGCAGGCCGAGGCCAAGCATGTCTACCCGCAGCGCACCTCGGGCGACACTTCGGCGCGCCACTCGCTGGCCGAAATCGCCACCCAGAACCTGACCAAGCTGGCCGCCAACGACAGCTCGATCCGCGTCACCGCGAACTGAGCCATAAGGCCACACAACAAACCCCGCGCGCCGGCTAGACCAGCGCGCGGGGTTTGTCGTTTCTGCGGCCCGCGCCTAGCGGAACGCGGGCTCGTTGAAGGCGCGCAGCTTGCGGCTGTGCAGGCGCGGCCCTTCGGCGCGCAGCAATTCGCAAGTGGTGGTGCCAATCTTGAGGTGAGCGGCAATCGCCTCCTCGTAGAAGCGGTTGGCCTGGCCGGGCAGCTTGATCTCGCCATGCAGCGGCTTGTCCGACACGCACAGCAAGGTGCCATAGGGCACGCGGAAGCGATAGCCCTGCGCGGCGATCGTCGCGCTTTCCATATCAATCCCCACCGCCCGGCTGAGCGACAGCCGCCGGGCCGAGGCGGTATAGCGCAGCTCCCAGTTGCGGTCGTCGGTCGTCACCACCGTGCCGGTGCGCATGCGCTTCTTGAGGTTGGCGCCGGTCTCCCCGCTCACCAGTTCGGCGGCATGGGCCAGCGCCAGCTGCACCTCGGCAATGGCGGGAATGGGGATTTCCGGCGGCAGCACCGGATCCAGCACATGATCATCGCGCAGATAGGCATGGGCCAGCACATAATCGCCGATCCGCTGCGTATCGCGCAGGCCCCCGCAATGGCCGATCATCAGCCAGGCCTCCGGGCGCATCACCGCCAGATGGTCGCAGATCGTCTTGGCGTTGGACGGGCCGACACCGATGTTGACCAGGCTGATCCCGCCCCGGTCCGCCCGGGTGAGGTGATAGGCGGGCATCTGGTGGCGCCGCCAGGCGGTATCCGACAGCAAAGCGCGAGCGTTATCCACAGGCTTTTCCACCAGCAATCCCCCGGCGCCCGACAGCTTTTCATAGCCGTTTTGCCCCAGTTGCCCACCGGCCCAATCGACGAATTCATCGACATAGCGGTGATAGTTGGTGAACAGGATAAAGCGCTGGAAATGTTCAGGATTGGTGCCGGTGTAATGGGCCAGGCGGGCCAGCGAGAAATCCGTGCGCGGGCCATCGAACAGCGATAGCGGCCGCGCTTCGCCAGGCAGAAACGCGCCATCGGCCAGCTCGTCGCCAATCTCGGCCAGATCGGTAGTGGGGAAATGCTGCGCCAGATCGATCGGCCGCGCCGAAATGCCCGCGGCCGCATCCAGCACATAGGGGAAGGGAATGGGCTGGGCAGACCGGCCCACCGTCACGTCCACCTCGTAATCGGCCATCAGCAGATCCAGCTGCTCGGCCAGATAATCGGCAAACAGCGCCGGGCGGGTGATCGTGGTGGCATAGGCGCCGGCATGCACCAGCCGGCCAAAGGCGCGCGCATAATCCGGGCGGATCACCCCGCCGGCATAGCTGATGCGCAATTCCGGATAGCACCAGGCGCGTTCCAGATGGCGATCGGGCGGCGGCAGCGTGCCATGGTCGGCAAAGGCGGCGATATCGGCGCGCAGCGTGGCCACCGCGGCTTCATAAAGGGTGACGAGTTCGGCGATGATCGGTCGGGAAAGGCTCATGGCAGCGATCCTAGCGCGGCCCTGCGGCGCTGGAAAGGCCCGCCCCAAAGGAAAAGGGCGCCTTTCCCTTGCGGAAAAAGCGCCCTTTTTCTGTCCGTTGCCGGAAAGCTGATCGGCAGGATCAGCCCTCGGCGCCCTCGGCGGGCTCGTCCAGCAGCTCGGCCGGGATCTCGCCGGGTTCGGCATTGGGGTCATAGGCTTCGGTGAAGCCGCCAACCTCGTTGTCGAACAGCGCGTCGATCACGTTGACGCCCTGGGTCTGCAGCTCGGCCTCGTCGGGCGAGCGAGCAACGTTCACCTTGACCATCACCGACACTTCCGGGTGCAGCGCAACGCGCACGTCGAAGATGCCGATGGTCTTGATCGGGCGCTCCAGCACGATCATCGCCTTGGTCACCTTGGCGCCTTCGGTGTTCAGCGCATCGGCGATATCGCGCACCGACACCGAACCATACAGCTGGCCGGCGTTGGAAGCAGCGCGGATCAGCACCGCCTGCTTGCCATCAACCGAACCGGCCTCGCCCTGGGCTTCCTCGCGGCGGGCCGCATTGCGGGCCTCGATCTCGGCGCGCTGGGCTTCGAACACCTTGCGGTTCGCCTCATTGGCGCGCAGGGCCTTCTTGTTGGGCAGCAGGAAGTTGCGGGCGTAGCCATCCTTCACGGTGACAACGTCGCCAATCGTGCCCAGCTTCTCGATACGTTCGAGGAGAATGATCTGCATGTCTCTTCTCCCTTACTTCACGAGGTAGGGCAGCAGGCCCACGTGGCGGGCGCGCTTGATGGCCTGGCTCAGCTCACGCTGCTTCTTGGCCGAAACGGCGGTGATGCGCGAAGGCACGATCTTGCCGCGTTCCGACATGAAGCCCTGGAGCAGGCGCACGTCCTTGAAGTCGATCTTGGGAGCGTTCTTGCCCGAGAACGGGCAGCTCTTGCGGCGGCGGAAAAATGCACGAGCCATGGATCAAGCCTCCTCGCGTTCGCGGCGACGGCTGCGCTCGCGGTCGTTCTTGCGCATCTGCACCGACGGGCCGGTTTCCAGCTCGTCGACCCGCACGGTGATGTAGCGGATGATGTCTTCGTTGATGCCGATCTGGCGCTCCAGCTCGGCAACGACGCCGGCAGGGGCTTCCACGTTCAGCATCACAAAGTGCGCCTTGCGGTTGCGCTTGATCTTGTAGGCGAGGTTCTTGAGGCCCCAGGTCTCGGTCTTGGTGACCTTGCCCCCGTTGGCTTCGATGATCTCGGTGGCGGTAGCGGCCAGAGCATCAACCTGGCTCTGGCTGAGATCCTGGCGCGCCAGGAACACGTGCTCGTAAAGCGGCACGGCAGCATCCTTCATCTGTTGTAACCGATCGCTGGCTTGTCCGCACCATTGCGGGGCCCCTCCGGCCTTCGTCGCGGCAGTCTTGGGCGGGGGGCGCGAAGCCCCGCTTGCCATGAAGGGGCGGCCTTTAGCGCGCTGGCGCCAAAAGGCAAGCCCCCAATCGCGTTCAGGCCGGCTTTTCAGCCAGAAAGGCCAGCAGCGCATCGCCCAGTTCGGGCCGGGTCACGCTGCTCATATGGGTGCCGGGCACTTCCACATAGCGGGCATGCACCAGCAGCCGGGCAAGCCTGGGCGCCGAGCCATTGTCGAGATCCTCATCGCCGCAGACCACCAGCACCGGCTGCTTCAGCGCGATCAGATCGTCCGGCTCGGTATCGTCGACCGAATGCAGCAGCAGGCGGGCGGCCACCAGATCGATCTTCTGCGCCTTCATGAACTGTTGCGCCACATAGGCCGGATCGCCATGCTTGATGGTGCCATAGCGGTCGATCGCATCGATGAAGAAGGCGCTGCGCCGCGCCCAGCCGGCCAGCCCTTCCAGCCCCATGCCGCCCAGGATCAGCCGCGCCGGCTGCAACCCGGCCAGAACAGAGCGCACCGAAGTGCGCGCGCCCAGCGAAAAGCCGCCCAGATCAAACCCGCCCGGCGCCAGCCCCAGCTGCGGCGCCAGCGCCAGCACATCCTTCACCAGCACATCTTCCGGCCAGGCTTCGGGCGCATGCGGGGCAGCGCTGCGGCCATGGCCGCGCAGATCCGGCATGATCACCCGGAAGCCCGCCGCCGCCAGCTTGCCGGCATGGCCATATTTCACCCAATTCACCTCGGCGGTGGAAAACAGGCCATGCAGCAACAGCACCGGCCGCCCTTCTGCCGGCCCCGCCTCATGCACGGCCAGCAGCGCGCCATCGAAACCGGGGAGAAAGCGGCTCGTCACTTCAAGCGTCATGGTTCATCCTATTCATTGCCCAGAAGGCCGCCCAACAGGCCGCCCATCACCGCGCCCGCCGCGCCCGCGCCGATGCGGCCCGAAGTGTCGCCGCCCTCGCGCGGCAGGTAACGGCCGATTTCCTCGGCCAGGTTGATGATCGGCATGGATTGCAGCCACACCCGGCCAGGCCCGGTGAGCGTGGCCAGGAACAGCCCCTCGCCGCCGAAGAGAATGTTGCGAAAGCCGCGCAGCATGCGGATATCCACCTGCACGGTAGGATCCTGCATGCCGATGTGGCCGGCATGCACATGCAGCCGCTCGCCCGGCGCCAGATTGCGCTCCACCACCTCGCCAGACAGGTCGAGGAAGACCACGCCCGGCCCCGTCACCTTCTGGAGGATGAAGCCTTCGCCGGCAAAGAAGCCCGCGCCCAGCCGCTGCTGAAAGAAAATGTCGAGCGCAACCGAACCCTGCGCGCACAGGAAGGTTTCCTTGCGGCAGATCAGCGCCTGGCCCGGCGCCAGTTCCACCGGCAGGATCTGCCCGGGAAAGCGCGGCGCAAAGGCGATGTGGCTGTCGGTCTCGGCGGTGAATTCGGTGACGAACAGGCCGCTGCCGGAAAACATGCGCTTGAGGCCCGCCATCAACCCGCCGCCGGTGTGGGTGTCCATCCGCACGCCGTCGGTCATCCAGGCCATGGTGGCGCTCTGGCTGTAGAGGCTGTCGCCGCGGGCCAGATCGATGGCCACGGTCTGCATGGTGGTGCCGTGAAGTTGATAGCGCATGTGTGCCCCCTTGCCGGGCCCTTGCCAATGCCGGGGCCCTTCCCGCCAGCGCCTGTGCCACAGCGCCCCCTAAGGGCGGATGAACAGGCGCCGGCGAAGGCGGGGCAGGAGAAGGCGGCGCCCTCCCCTGCCCGCAGGCTGTGTCAGCCCTTCTTGGGTGCTGGCGTCAGCCCTTCTTCAGGTGCCGGCGGCCCAGCAGTTCGGCGATCTGCACCGCGTTGAGCGCCGCGCCCTTGCGCAGGTTATCCGACACGCACCACAGCGCCAGGCCGTTCTCCACGGTGGAATCCTCGCGCACGCGGCTGACGAAAGTGGCATAATCGCCCACGCATTCCACCGGCGTCACGTAGCCAGCATCCTCGCGCTTGTCGACGAGCATGATGCCCGGCGCCTCGCGCAGGATATCCTGGGCCTCTTCGGCCGAGATCTCGTTCTCGAACTCGATGTTCAGCGCCTCGGAATGGCCGATGAACACCGGCACGCGCACGCAGGTCGCGGTCAGCTTGATCTTGGGGTCGAGGATCTTCTTGGTCTCGGCCACCATCTTCCACTCTTCCTTGGTGAAGCCATCATCCAGGAAGACATCGATATGCGGGATCACGTTGAAGGCGATCTGCTTGGTGAACTTCTTGGGCTCCACCGGATCGCCCACGAAGATCGCGCGGCTCTGCTCGAACAGCTCGTCCATGCCTTCCTTGCCGGCGCCCGAAACGGACTGGTAGGTGGCCACGACCACGCGCTTGATCTTGGCCTTGTCGTGCAGCGGCTTCAGGGCCACCACCATCTGCGCGGTGGAGCAGTTGGGGTTGGCGATGATGTTCTTGGCCTTGTAGCCGTCGATCGCCTCGGGGTTCACCTCGGGCACGATCAGCGGCACGTCCGGATCCATGCGATAGAGCGAGGAATTGTCGATCACCACGCAGCCGGCAGCGGCCGCCTTGGGCGCATAGATCTTCGTCGGGCCGGAGCCGGCCGAAAACAGCGCGATATCCCAGCCGGTGAAGTCGAAATGCTCGATGTTCTGCACCTTGAGCTTCTTGCCGGTCTCGCCGAAGTCGATCTCGGTGCCCTGCGAGCGGGGGCTGGCCACCGCGGCGATCTCGTCGATCGGGAATTCCCGCTCGGCCAGGATGTTCAGCATTTCGCGGCCCACATTGCCCGTGGCGCCCACGACGACTACCCGATAACCCATCGTTTCTACTCCATAGGCCCCGGCAAAGGGGCCGCCTTGGCGCGGCCGAGACGCATGCCGCATCACTCACATTTGGCGTTTTACGGCGGCGTCACTCCATGCCGTGCCAGAAAGCGGAAGATCGTGTTCCAGAGGTGCTCGGAAACGCCGGGCCCTCCTACTCCATGCGCCTGCCCGGGATAAAGCATCATCTCGAAGGCTTGCGCATTTGCCTGCAGCCGGGCGATCGCCTCGGCGCTATGGGCAAACACCACATTGTCGTCGGCCAGGCCGTGGATCAGCAGCAGCGGATCGGCAAGCGCTGTCAGCCCGTCCAGCGCGTTGGCGCGGTCATACACCTCGGGCACCAGGCGCGGATCGCCCAGATAGCGCTCGGTGTAATGGGTGTCGTAAAGCTGCCAGCGGGTGACCGGCGCCCCGGCAATGCCGGCGGCATAGAGCCCCTGATCGGCCGCCAGCATCTTGAGCGTGAGATAGCCGCCATAAGACCAGCCATAGGTGGCGATCTTGCCCGGATCGACAAAGGGTAGCCCCTGCAGATAGCGCGCGCCGGCCCGCTGGTCGGCCACTTCGGGGGTGCCCATGGCCATGCGGATGGCGCTTTCAAACGCCACGCCGCGGTGGGCGCTGCCGCGATTGTCGATCTGGAAATGGATATAGCCCATGGCCACGATGGCCTGCGCCAAAGCGCCCGTCCAGCCGCGCTGCACCAGCTGCACATGGGGGCCGCCGTAATGCTCGAAGAACACCGGATAGCGCTGGCCCGCCACCATCTCGGGCAGGATCATCCGCCAGTGCAGCGTGGTGCCATCCTCTGCCTCCAGCGTGCCGAATTGCGGCAGGCGGTGGGCGGCCCTATGGGGCGCATAGGGATGATTGCCCTCCACCCGGTTTTCCGCCAGCCAGGCCAGGCGCGTGCCCTGCCCGTCGGCCAGATAGGCCTGCGGCGGCTGATCCGGCCCGTGGCGCGTGACGATCATCGCCTGCCCGGCCGCATCCATGCTGGCGGCATGCACGAAGCCATCCTGCGTCAGCCGCTCGGGCCCGGCGCCGGGGGTGCTATAATCGAGCGCATAGATCTGCTGGGCCAGCACATCATCGCGGGTGGCGGCGAAAAACAGCCGCTCGCCCGCCTCGTCCACGCCGGCCAGATCGGTCACGTCCCAGGCGCCATCGGTCAGCTGGCGCCAGGCGCCATCGGCCAGCAGCCACAGATGGCCATGGCCATCGCGCTCGCTCCACCAGACCAGCCGGCCATTGGCCAGGAAGCGATAGGCATCCGAAAGGTTGATCCAGTGGCCGGGCGCGGCTTCCTCGGTGAACAGCAGGCTGGCAGCGCCCGTGGCCGGATCCACCTTCAGCATGTCGAGCCGCCCCTGCGCGCGATCCTGCCGCTGCACATAGAGCGCGCGGCCATCCGGCGCCCAATCGACGCGGGCGAGATAGACATCCGCCCCCTCGCCCAGATCAACGCGCACCGCATCGCTGCCATCGGGCGCCATCAGCCACAGCGCCACAGCGGCATTGGCCGTGCCGGCAGCCGGATAGCGCTGGCGCACCATGGCCGTGCCCTCGCCGCCGATGCTGGCGCGCAGCACTTCTGCCACGCCGCTCTCGTCGAACCGCTGAACGGCCAGGCGGCTGTCATCCGGCGCCCACCAATAGCCCGAGAGGCGCGCCATCTCTTCCTGCGCAACAAATTCCGCCTCGCCCCAGCGCACCGTATCGGCGCTTTCCGCAGGGGTTATAGCAGAGGCGAGCCGGCCCCGGGGCGCCACCCACAGCCGCCCTTCAGCCAGATAGGAAACATAACCGCCGGCAGGGCTCAGCCGCGCATCGATCGCGCCCGTGCCGGTATCCAGCCGCTCCAGCGCGCCATCGAGGCCCGCCAGCCACAGGGCGCCGGGCGTTGGCACCACCAGCGCCGTGCCATCGCGCGTCCAGCCGAAGGAGAGGATGCCGCGCCGCTCGCCCAGGCGCAGGCGCTCGCGGCGCATCTTCTCCGCCTCGCTCAGCGCCGCGCCTTCTTCCAGCCGGGTGGAATCCACCAGCATCCGCCACTGGCCGCTGGCCCTTTCCCAGCCCCACAGATCATGCCGGCTGCGCTCCCCCTCGCGCGGGCGCAGCACCGCCACCCAGCCGCCGCCGGGGGCAATGCGCGGCTGCACCGGCGCGCTGCCGGCCAGCGCCGGGCTGGCAAACACCCGCGCGAAATCGAGCGGGGGATGGGCATCGGCCATGGGGAAAACGGCCTTTCGAACGGGATTGGGCGCAGAAAAAAGGCGCCCCGGCTGTGGGCCAGGGCGCCTTCTCGAAACGGATGATCCGTCTGTCGGGCGGGGCCTTAGCCCTCCTGGCCGCGGGTGTCGCGACGCTCGGCAATACGGGCGCGTTTGCCGGTGCGGCCACGCAGGTAGTACAGCTTCGCACGACGCACCACGCCCTTGCGGACGACGGCAATCGAATCGATGTTGGGCGAATAGAGCGGGAACACACGCTCCACGCCTTCGCCGAACGACATCTTGCGCACGGTGAAGTTCGAGTTGATGCCACGGTTCGAACGGGCGATCACCACGCCTTCATAGGCCTGAACGCGGGTGCGCTCGCCTTCGATCACCTTCACGCCCACGCGCACGGTGTCGCCGGGGCGGAATTCGGGGATCTCCTTGGCGGCCTTGGCGATTTCCTCGGCCTCGATCTGCTGAATCAGGTTCATTGACCCAAATCCTTCGTTTCCTGCCGCGCGCCAGAGGCAGACTGGCCCCGAACGCCACTGTGGCGCTCCCAAAGGTCCGGCCTGCGTAACCGTGTATCGGCAAGCGCCTGTTGTTTCCGCCAGGCGGCGATCTTGCCGTGATCCCCCGATCGCAGCACTTCGGGGATCATATGCCCTTCCCACTCGGTGGGCCGGGTGTAGTGCGGATATTCGAGGAGGCCGCTTTCGAACGACTCCTCATCCCCACTGGAAGCCGCGCCCATTACGCCGTCAAGCAGGCGAATGCAAGCATCAAGCAGCATCAGCGCGGCCGGTTCCCCGCCCGACAGGACGATGTCGCCCACGCTGATCTCTTCCACCTGCCGGCCGGCGAAAATCCGCTCGTCAAAGCCCTCGAACCGGCCGCACAGGATGGTCACCCCCGGCCCCGCCGCCAGTTCGCGCACGCGCGCCTGGGTCAGCGGCTTGCCGCGCGGGGTCATCGCCACCACCGGGCAATCGGGATGGCTTGCGCGGGCATGATCGATGGCCTTGGCCAGAATATCCACCTTCAGCACCATGCCGGCGCCGCCACCGGCGGGGGTGTCGTCCACCGTGCGGTGTTTGTCTTCGGCAAAGCTGCGGATGTGCACGGGATCGAGGGTCCACTTGCCCTCGGCCAGCGCGCGGCCGGCCAGAGACACGCCGAGCGGGCCCGGAAACATCTCGGGATAGAGCGTCAGCACCGTTGCGGCAAAAGCCATGGCTCAGCCCTCTTGCGCGCCGGCGTCGGCATCATTGTCGGCATAGGCGGCAGCGACGATCAGCCGCTCCTCGTCCCACGCGGGCACCGCATCGGGCCGCATCGGCACCATGAAGCGGGCAGGCTTGGCCCCCGCGGCTGCCGGCGCCTCGATCTCGACGATATCGCCGGCGCCGAAATTCTCCACCGCCACCACCACGCCCAGCGCCGCGCCGGCATCCGACACCGCGGCCAGGCCAATGAGATCGGCATGGTAATATTCGCCCTCGGCCAGCGGCGGCAGAGCGCTGCGCGGCACGGACAATAGCGTGCCCCGCAGTTTTTCCGCCGCCGTCCGGTCGGCTATTTCGGCAAAGCGGGCAATCGCGCCGCCCTTGCCGTCGTCACGCAGGGCCGTGGGCGAAAGCGCGCCGCCATTGAACGCCTTGTAGCGTTTGAGGCCGGCCGCGCTTTCGCCAAACAGCTTCAGGCGCACCTCGCCCGCCACCCCATGCGCAGCGGCCACCGCCGCCATGGGGATCATGCGTTCGGGGCGCCCGCCAGCCATTACTCGGCAGCCGCCTCGGCAGCCGCCTCAGCCGCGGCAGCAGCCTTCTCGGCCTTCTCCTCGGCGCGTTCCTTGGCCTTCTTGCCGGGCTCCGCCTTGTTCGGGTTGTTGGTGGCCTTGCGCTCCTTCACGCCGGCCTTGTCGAGCAGGCGGGCAACGCGGTCGGTCGGCTGGGCGCCAACGCTCAGCCAGTAGCGCACGCGGTCCTCGATGAGGCGCACGCGGTTTTCATCGTCCTTGGCCAGCAGCGGGTTGTAGGTGCCCACCTGCTCCAGGAAGGCACCATCGCGCGGGGCGGTCGAATTGGCGATGACGATCTTGTAATAGGGGCGCTTCTTGGAACCGCCACGCGACAGACGCAGAGAAACCGACATAGTTCTACCTTTCCACTCTAAATTCTTGCGAAACTTACTTTTTCAGAAACTTCATGAAATCGGGCGCGCCACCGCCGCCAAGGCCGGGCATACCGCCCAGCCCGCCGGGCAGGCCGCCACCGGGCACGCCGCCGGCAGCGCCGCCGCCGCCAAGACCACCCAGCCCGCCGCCGCCGCCGAACATCGCGGCCAGGCCCTTCAGCCCGCCCATCTTCTTGATCTGCTTCATCGCGCGCTCCATTTCCTGGTGCATCTTGATGAGCTTGTTCACATCCTGAACCTGCACGCCGGCGCCCTTGGCGATGCGGATCTTGCGCTTGGCGTTCAGCAGATCGGGCTTGGCGCGCTCCTTGGGCGTCATCGAGCTGACGATGGCATCCATGCGCAGCAGCGTGCGATCGCTCATGCCGCTGGCATCCATCGCCGCCTTGGCCTTCTTCATGCCCGGCAGCATGCCCGCCAGCATGCCCAGCCCACCCATCTTCTGCATCTGGCGCAGCTGGGTCTGCAGGTCGGTCATGTCGAACTGGCCCTTGGCCATGCGCTGGGCCAGGCGCTCGGCCTCGTCGGCCTCCACCGCCGCGGCCGCCTTCTCCACCAGGCTGACGACATCGCCCATGCCCAGGATGCGCCCGGCAATGCGGCCGGGGCTGAACACTTCCAGCTGGTCGAGCTTTTCGCCCATGCCGGCAAACTTGATCGGCTTGCCCGTCACCGCGCGCATCGACAGCGCCGCGCCGCCGCGCGCATCGCCATCCAGCCGGGTGAGGATCACACCGGTCAGCGCCACGTTCTGGGCAAAGCTCTGGGCAACGTTCACCGCATCCTGGCCGGCCAGCGAATCGACGACCAGCAGCGTTTCCTTGGGCGAGGCGATGGCGGCCACCGCCTTCATCTCGTCCATCAGCGCGGCATCGACATGGAGGCGGCCGGCGGTATCCAGCAGCAGCACATCCACCGCCTGCAGCTTCGCGGAATTGACCGCGCGCTCGGCAATCGCCGTCGGGGTCTGGCCGGCGATGATCGGCAGCGTGGCCACATCCACCTGCGTGCCCAGCACGGCCAGCTGCTCCTGCGCGGCCGGGCGGTTGACGTCGAGCGACGCCATCAACACCTTCTTGCCCAGCTTCTCGCGAATGAACTTGCCGAGCTTTGCCGTGCTGGTGGTCTTGCCCGAGCCCTGCAGGCCGACCATCATGATCACCACCGGCGGCGTTGCGGCCAGATCCAGGCCCGGCACATCCTCGCCGCCCAGCATCGCCACCAGCGCATCGTTGACGATCTTGACGACCTGCTGGCCCGGCGTGACCGACTTCAGCACGTTCTGGCCAATGGCCTTTTCCGTCACCTCGTCGATGAAGCGGCGCACCACCGGCAGGGCCACATCGGCTTCCAGCAGGGCAATGCGCACCTCGCGCATGGCATCGCGCACGTCCTGCTCCTTGAGCGCACCGCGCCCACGCAGCTTGTCGAACACACCGCCAAGGCGATCGGACAGATTGTCGAACATGCCTCACGCACTCCTGCCGGGCCGGAATACCCCAAGCCCATCACGCCAAAAACGCCGGTGGGCGAAACCTCGCCGACCAGCGCCGAACCACCGGCCCCAAAGGGCCAAAGCCATGATAGCGAAAAACGCCGGCGGACGAAACCTCGTCGGCCAGCGTATCGCCTGATGACAAGCGGTACATCGTTGTATCCGTTGGTGGAGCCTAGCGGGATCGAACCGCTGACCTCCTGCATGCCATGCAGGCGCTCTCCCAGCTGAGCTAAGGCCCCATACCACGGGTATATATATGTTTCGAATGGTGGAGCCTAGCGGGATCGAACCGCTGACCTCCTGCATGCCATGCAGGCGCTCTCCCAGCTGAGCTAAGGCCCCATAATCCATTCAAAAACCAAGGAAATTCAGTCTGGGAGACTGTCTTTCCCGTCCCGCCTCATCGTCGGGAGGCGCCCCACTAGGCCGGTCCCTTTGCCTTGGCAAGCACTTTTTTCATCATGCCGAACCAAAAGCGTTTTTTGCCAGCCCCGGCGCCGGCAGCCGGCCGACCAAGGCGCCCGAAAAGCGCCCCGGCCGGCCGGAAACGGGATCACACCTCGTCGGGTTCCTCGTCGTGGCCGCCCACGCCCAGGTCGTCGTCGCCGCCAAGGTCAACGTCGTTGTCGGGCGAATCGCCGTCGTCGTCGATGTCGAGATCCTCATCGGCCAGATCGACATCGGCCTCCTCGGGGCCCTCCTTCTTCTGGATTTCCTCGTAAGGAATGGGCTGCTTCGACTTCAGCACCGGCTCGGGCGTCCAGGCATAGCCGCATTCGATGCAAGTAACGGGATCGTCCTTGCCCAGATCGTAAAAGCGGGTGCCGCATTTCGGGCAACCGTGCTTGGCGCCCCATTCTGGCTTGACCATGCTCTTCCTCGCTAGGGGCGCCTCGCGCGCGCCCTTTCTTCAACCACTCGGGACATACCGAATACGATAGCGGCGGCGCCGAAGCGCCTCCTTCTCGGCCGCGCGCCTTGCCATAGTGCGCCCGCGCTGTCAAAAGCCGCGCCCGAGGGGGCCTTTGGCGCCCCGCCGTTCCCACCAGATCCGGAAACCCTTCACCGTGAGCGCTTCTGCCAATCCCAGCCCCCGCCGTTTCCTGCCTGCAGGGGCCCTTGCCGGCACCATCCGCGTGCCGGGCGACAAGTCGATCTCGCATCGCTCGATCATGCTGGGCGCGCTGGCGCTGGGCGAAACCCGCGTGACGGGCCTGCTGGAAGGCGAGGATGTGATGTCCACCGCCGCTGCCATGCGCGCCATGGGCGCCACCATCGAGAAGCAGGCCAATGGCGAATGGGTGATCCATGGCGTGGGCGTGGGCGGGCTGCTGCAGCCGGAAACCGCGCTCGACATGGGCAATTCGGGCACCTCCACCCGGCTGCTGATGGGGCTGGTGGCCAGCCACGCCATCACCGCCACCTTCATCGGCGATGCCTCGCTTTCCAAGCGGCCGATGGGCCGGGTGATCACGCCGCTCTCCGAAATGGGCGCGCAGTTCACCGCCAGCGAAGGTGGCCGCCTGCCGCTGACGATGCGCGGCGCCCAGCCCGCCGTGCCGATCACCTATCGCCTGCCGGTGGCCAGCGCCCAGGTGAAGAGCGCCGTGCTGCTGGCCGGGCTGAACACGCCGGGCATCACCACGGTGATCGAGCCGGTGCCCACGCGCGATCATTCCGAACGCATGCTGCAGGGCTTCGGCGCCGATCTGTGGGTGGAGGAAGACGCCGGCGAGCGCGTGATTCGCCTCCGCGGCGAGGCGGAACTGACCGGCCAGACGATCGAGGTGCCGGGCGATCCCTCCTCGGCCGCTTTCTTCATCGTGGCCGCGCTGATCGTGCCGGGCAGCGATGTGCTGATCGAGAATGTCGGCCTCAACCCCACCCGCGCCGGCATCATCACCGTGCTGCGCCAGATGGGCGGGCAGATCGAGGAAGTGTCCCCGCGCATCGTTGGCGGCGAGCCGGTGGCGGATCTGCGCGTGCGCCATTCCGCGCTGAAGGGCATTGTGGTGGATCCGGCCATCGTGCCTTCCATGGTGGACGAATTCCCGGTGTTCTTCGTCGCCGCCGCGCTGGCCGAGGGGCGCACGATCACCACCGGCCTTGAGGAACTGCGCGTGAAGGAGAGCGACCGCATCAGCGCCATGCATGCCGCCCTTGCCCTGGCGGGCGCCGCCACCGAGGAGACCGCAGATGGCCTCATCATCGATGGCACCGGGGGCGCGCCTTTGCGCGGCGGGGCCAACACGCCGGTCGTCACCCATCTCGATCACCGCATCGCCATGAGCATGGCCATTGCCGGCCTTGTCAGCACCGCCGGCGTGGAAGTGGATGATACCGGCCCCATCGCCACCAGCTTCCCCAATTTCCTGGCCCTGCTGGCCACGTTGACGGGCGCCTGAGCCATGGCCCTGGTTCCCGCCATCCCCGAAGCGCTGGCCACGGCCGCCGGCTTTGCCGGCATGGCCCTGTGCGTGGGCGCCTATGCCTATACCACGGCCTACACCGGCCGGCCGCGCGGGCCCAACCCCTATCTCCAGCATGGCGGCAATCTGGCCGGCGCGCTGCTGCTGGTGGTCTCGCTGCTGGTGGATACCAACCCCGCCTCGCTGGTGCTGGAAAGCGTGTGGGCGCTGATCGCCGCCACCGGGCTGCTGCGCGCGCTGATGGCGGGCAAGGCTGCGCAAAGGAGCGGGGCATGATCATCGCCGTCGATGGGCCCACCGCTTCCGGCAAGGGCACGATCGCCAAGGCGCTGGCCGCCCGTTTCGGCCTGCCGCATCTGGATACGGGGCTGCTCTATCGCGCCGTGGGCCGGCAGGTGGCGCTGCAGGGCGGAGATCCGGATTCACCCGTAGATGCGCTGGCCGCCTGCGGCTTTGCCGATGCCCTGCTGGCCGACCCGGAACTGCGCAGCGAGGCCAGCGGCGGCCTGGCCTCGCGCGTGTCGGTACACCACGATGTGCGCGCGGCGCTGTATGAACGCCAGCGCGCCTTTGCCACCCAGGCCGGCGGCGCCGTGCTCGACGGGCGGGATATCGGCACGGTGATCGCGCCCGAGGCCGAGGTGAAGCTGTTCGTCATCGCCAGCGTGGCTGCCCGGGCAGAGCGGCGCCATGCCGAAATGCTGGCGCAGGGGCGCGATGTGGCGCTGGCCGCCATCGCCGCCGACCTTGAGGCGCGCGACCGGCGCGATGCCACCCGCGCCGAAGCCCCCTTGCGCGCCGCGGTTGATGCGATCACCCTCGACACTTCCACACTGGGCCGCGAGGAAGCGATTGCCGCTGCCATTGCCGCCGTTCGCCAGCGCTGCCCGGCCTGACGGCGGAGATCAACGCCACTCGCCGCAAAATCCTTGCTTTTGGCGGGCCATTGCCCTAGGCCGCGCCCGTTCCGAACGGGGCTGCGGCCCTGCCAGGAATGCTGCGGGGCGCATCCGGCCCCCGCGGCGGTTCGGCCCTTTTTGGCCCGCCACAAACCCTTCACGGGGGCCGCATGGTGCGGATGGCGGAGGAAAGACCGGCGGAGAAAACCGCCTGGCCGGAAACATCGATAGACTGAGGAATATCCCATGAGCATTCCCTCGCGCGACGATTTTGCCGCGCTTCTGGACGAATCGCTGGGCGGCGCCGCCAGCGGCGGCTTTGAAGGCCGCGTGGTGAAGGGCACCGTTACCGCCATTGAAAACGACAAGGCCGTGATCGACGTGGGCCTGAAGAGCGAGGGCCGCGTGGCCCTGCGCGAATTCGCCGCGCCCGGCCAGCCCCACGGTCTGAAGGTGGGCGACGAGGTCGAAGTCTATGTCGACCGCGTCGAGAACGCCGATGGCGAAGCCATGCTGAGCCGCGACCGCGCCCGCCGCGAAGCCGCCTGGGACAAGCTGGAGAGCGAGTTCGGCGAAGGCAAGCGCGTTGAAGGCGTGATCTTCGGCCGCGTGAAGGGCGGCTTCACGGTTGACCTCGACGGCGCCGTGGCGTTCCTCCCCGGCTCGCAGGTCGACATCCGCCCCGTGCGCGACGTGACCCCGCTGATGGACGTGCCCCAGCCCTTCCAGATCCTGAAGATGGATCGCCGCCGCGGCAACATCGTCGTGTCGCGCCGCGCCGTGCTGGAAGAGACCCGCGCCGAGCAGCGTTCGGGCCTGATCCAGAACCTTTCGGAAGGCCAGATCCTCGACGGTCAGGTCAAGAACATCACCGACTACGGCGCCTTCGTGGACCTGGGCGGCATCGACGGCCTGCTGCATGTCACCGACATGAGCTACAAGCGCGTCAACCACCCGAGCGAAGTGATCGCCATCGGCGACACCGTGCGCGTGCAGATCGTGCGCATCAACCACGAGACGCAGCGCATCAGCCTTGGCATGAAGCAGCTTGAGAGCGATCCGTGGGATGGCGTGGCCGCCAAGTATCCGGTCGGCGCGAAGCTGTCGGGCGTGGTCACCAACATCACCGAATATGGCGCCTTCGTCGAGCTGGAGCCGGGCATCGAGGGCCTCGTCCACGTGTCCGAGATGAGCTGGACCAAGAAGAACGTCCACCCCGGCAAGATCGTCTCGACCTCGCAGGAAGTCGAAGTGATGGTGCTGGAGGTCGATTCCGACAAGCGCCGCATCAGCCTCGGCCTCAAGCAGGCCCAGCAGAACCCCTGGGAAGCTTTCGCCGAGCGTCACCCGGTCGGCTCGACCGTGGAAGGCGAAGTCAAGAACGCCACCGAATTCGGCCTGTTCATCGGTCTCGATGGCGACGTCGACGGCATGGTCCACATGTCGGACATCGCCTGGGGCATCTCGGGCGAGGACGCGCTGGCCCTGCACCGCAAGGGCGAGCAGGTTTCGGCCATCGTGCTTGACGTTGATGTCGAGAAGGAGCGCATCTCGCTCGGCATGAAGCAGCTGGAGAAGGGCGCGCCCACCGGCGGCAACTCGGCCGGCAGCAACCTGCGCCGCAACGAGGTTGTCACCGTGACCGTGCTGGAAGTGCGCGATGGCGGCATCGAGGTGCAGGCCGGCGAAGATGGTGCCACCGGCTTCATCAAGCGTTCGGACCTGGGCCGCGACCGCGACGAGCAGCGCCCCGACCGCTTCCAGGTTGGCCAGAAGATCGACGCGATGGTGACCGGCTTCGACCGTTCGAAGAAGCCCACCTTCTCGATCAAGGCCCGCCAGCTGCACGAGGAAAAGGAAGCCGTGGAACAGTATGGTTCCTCGGATGCCGGCGCCTCGCTGGGCGACATCCTGGGCGCCGCGCTGAAGGCCAGCAAGAACTGAGCCTGTCAGCCTGACGCCTGAACGAAAGGCCCGCCGGAAGCGATCTTCCGGCGGGCTTTTTCGTGCGCCCGGCACAGCTGGCCGCAAGCCGGCTTTGCGCGCGGGCGCTTTCATGCGCTAAAGGGGGCCGATTTTGCAAAGGCTTGCCGTATCATGCCCCTTCTCATCCACCAGTTCCCCTGCCTGGCCGACAATTACGGCTTCCTCGTCCACGATCCCGCCAGCGGCGAGACGGTGGCGATCGACACGCCCGATGCAGAGGAATATCTGCGCCAGGCCGAAGCGCAGGGCTGGGCCATCACCCAGATCTGGAACACCCACTGGCACCGCGATCATGCCGGCGGCAATCTGGCGATCAAGGCCGCCACCGGCGCGCGCATTACCGCGCCCGCGGGCGATGCCGCGAAGATCGAAGGCGTGGACCGTGTCGTCGATCAGGGCGACAGCGTGGCGATCGGCGCCTGCACCGGCCATGTGCTGAATGTGGGCGGGCACACGCTGGGCCATGTCGCCTATCACCTGCCGGGCGCGGCGGTGGATGGCGGTGATATCGCCTTTGTCGGCGATGCGCTGTTCGCGCTGGGCTGCGGGCGGATGTTCGAGGGCGAGGCGGCGCAGTTCTGGGCCAGCCTGCAGCGGCTGAAAGCCCTGCCCGGCGCCACCTGGCTCTATTGCGCGCATGAATATACCGCCAGCAACGCCCGCTTCGCCCGCCATGCCGATCCCGACAACGCCGCCCTTGCCACTTATGCCGCCGAGGTGGACGGCAAGCGCGCCGATGGCCTGCCAACCGTGCCCTTCCCCCTCGCCCGCGAGCTGGTGACCAACCCCTTCCTGCGCGCCGATGATCCGGCCCTGCAGGCGCACTGGGGCGGCGGCGATGCGGTGGCCACCTTTGCCGCCCTGCGTGAGGCGAAGAACGGGTTTTGAGGAGAGGATACGAGGGTTAACACCCTCGCGCCATAAAACCTCCGGCGGTGCAAGGCTGCGTGACGCCGATACATTGGCGCGCACATCAACAATATCGGGAGCGCGAGGGTGTTAACCCTCGCATCCCTCCCCTTCCCCCTGACAACAAAAAGCCCCGCACAATGGCGGGGCTTCTGTTCTGTCCGGCAAGGAAAGCAGGATCAGAGGCGAGCGATCGCCTCGTCCACCTGCGCCTTGTCCTGGGCGACGCCATAGCCGGCGGCGATCAGGCTGCGGGCGGCACCAGCGGCGGCCTGGGCCGTCTTCTGCTGCAGCTCGGCCAGCGCGGCGCGTTCGGCCGCCTCGATCTTGTCGGCGGCGATCTTCTCGCGGCGGGCGATCACCTCGGTGGTGCTCGCTTCGGCCTTGGCGATGATCGCCTCGGCTTCCGATTTGGCATGGGCCAGCATTTCGGCCGCATCCTTTTCGGCATTGGCGATGCGGCGGGCATATTGCGCGCGCAGCTCTTCGGCTTCGGCGCGCAGGGCCTTGGCTTCATCAAGCTGCTTGCGGATCTCGGCGATCTTGCCGTCGAGGCCCTTGGTGATCACGCCCGGCACCTTGGCCTTCAGCGCCACCAGCAGCAGCACGACCATCGCCAGCGCCACCCAGGCGCCCGGGGCCAGGCCCAGCGCCGAAGGTTCGGCCGCTTCGCCGGCATTGGCGCCGGCAGCCAGCAGGAACAGGCTTGCAGCATCAGCCATGGAGGATCTCCTTGACGGCGGCGCGGGCCTGACCGGCATCGACAGAGAGGCCGGCAATCTTGCTGGCAATGTCGCTGGCGGCTTCGGCGGCCACGGTTTCAATCTCGCCCAGCGCGGCAGCGCGGGCATGGGCGATGCGGGCATCGGCTTCGGCAATGCGGCCATCGACCTTGCCGGCGGCCTCTGCCAGGCGCGCTTCGGTGGCAAGAGCGGCATCGTGCTTGGCCTTGGCGATCACCGCCTGGGCTTCGGCACGCTGGCGCGCACCATCGCGCTGCGAGTGGACTTCGTCCTGCTCGGCAGCGATGCGGGCGGCTTCGGCGGCGGCCAGATCCTCGGCGATGCGCGCCTCACGCGAGGCGACGGTGGCCATCACCTTGGGCACCATACCGCGGCCGACAACAAAAAAGGTGAAACCGAAAAACAGCAACAGCCAGAAGATCTGGCTGGCATAGGTTTCGGAGAGCTGAGCGATCTGAGGCATGGCTGCATCCGCTGCGTTTGGGGCCCCTGGGCGGCAAGCTGTGGCTTGCAAACCTTCAGGGCCATGGCGCGCTGGGCGCGAAAAACATGGGAGAAAGGAGCGGGCAGCGGGTTTGCACCACGCTGCCCTCGCCCTCTTCCCGTGGCCCTGTGGGCCAGCCTGGCCAGGCCAGGCCGCCCGCAAGGGCCAGGCGGCGAATTACTTCGCCACGAAGATCAGGATCATGGCCACCACGAAGGAGAGCAGGCCCAGAAGTTCGGCGGCAGCGAAGCCGATGAACAGGCGGCCCTGCTGGCCATCGGCAGCGCCCGGGTTGCGCAGGGCGCTTTCCAGGAACGAACCGAACACGTTACCCACACCGATGGCGGCGATGCCGGCACCGATCGCGGCCAGACCAGCGCCGATCAGCTTCGCGCTTGCAGGTTCCATTTCCATAACTCCTTTTCCTATCGGGAAATTGTTGATCCGGTTGCCCGGATATCACGCATTACTCAGGTCGAAAACTTGACGAGATGTGCCCCCGCCTCAAGCCGTATCTCAGTGCAGGTTTTCCGCATCGTTGAGGTAAAGCGAGGTCAGGAGAGCGAACACATAGGCCTGGATACCGCCCACCAGGATCTCCAGCGCCTGGATGGCGATCATCAGCGCAAAGCTGGGCAGGCCAACCACACCGCCCCACAGCACGCCCGAATTGGCGCTGGTGATGACGAAGCTCGACAGCACTTCCAGCAGCACGTGGCCCGCCATCATCGCCACGAACAGTCGCAGGCCAAGGCTGAAGGGACGCACGAGGAAGGAGACCAGCTCGATGCAGAAGATCAGCGGGATCATCGGCAGCGGCGTGCCATGCGGCACGAACAGGCTGAAGAAATGCAGCCCATGCTTGCCAAAGCCGACGATCAGCACGATCGCGAAGGAGATGATCGCCAGCACGCCAGTCACGGTGAAATGGCTGGTGACGGTGAAGGGATGGATGCCGACCAGGCTGAGCGGCAGCAGGCCCAGCAGGTTGGAGAAGAGGATGAACATGAACAGCGAGAAGATGTAGGGCACATACTTCTTGCCGGCCGGGCCAATATTGGCGGCCAGCAGGCTGTCGATAAAGCCGGTGAAGCTTTCCACCGCCATCTGCCAGCGGCCGGGCACCAGCGCGCGCTTCATCCCGCCTGCCACAAAGGCCCACAGCGCGATGGTGACAATGGCCATCCACAGCGCCGAATTGGTAAAGGCGATATTATGGCCGGCCAGTTGCCAATTCGAGCCAAGGATCGGCTCGATGGTGAACTGCTGCATCGGATCGACGGTGCCTTCGTGGCCTGCCACTGTATTGCCCCTCTTTAAACCTGACTAGAACGCTGGCAGATAATGCCATTGGCCGCCTTGCGCCCCCACCGGGGCAGCCTCACCGACAAATAGCCTATCCGCCTGAAATTCGAATGATATTCCTGAAGGCAACGATAATTCCGAGGAACATCATCACCAACAAACCCCAAGGCGCCGTTCCAGCCAGCCGGTCTATCGTCCAGCCCACCAGCGCGCCGCCCCCGATCCCGCCCAGAAGTTCCGCAAGCACCTTGCTGCCCAGCCGGTAATTGGCATCGGTAGCATGGCCCTTGGGCTGGTTGCGCGCCGCCTCGCGCTCGCGCACGGCACGCAGCCGTTCATCGAGCGCGGCCAGACGCGCCTCCTCACTGTCTGGCCCCCCGGATGGCCGGCTTTCGTCCATGCCTGCTCCCGTTCTGGTTTCATCACCGTCAAACGGACAACAAGCCAATCGCGCAGTTGCCCGGGGCGAGGAGCCCCTTAGGCGGGGGTGGCCCCCAAGTCAACCGCTGGAAGGCCCGCCATCCGCCCCCGGAATTCAGCCATTGGTCTAGCTTGCCGGAAGGATGCGGGGGCCCTGTGCCCTGCTCGAATCACGGCAATGGCGGCGCTTTGCGCATTGGTATGCACAAACACCGCCGCCGCCGGCCCGCAGCAACCCGCCGGCAGCGGCTGACATGCCCCGCCGAATTGCTTATGCATAAGCCCTAATACCTATTTAACCGGGGCCCTTATCAACCCCAACCCCATCGCCAGAGAGGACGCATCAGGTGGCCAGCCCAGACCCGCCCCAAGATCCCGCCGGCCAGCACGCCCTCGGCGAAGAGGCGCCCGATCTGTTCCCGCGCCTTGGCGAGGCGCCCTCCGCCCGCTTCCAGGCCGAGGGCGTGGCCTCGCCCCATGCCGCTGGCCTGGCCCACCCCCTGCCCGATCGTATCGCCGCGGCCGCGCATGATCCCACCGGCCACCGCGCCCGGCTGAGGAAGCGCCTGCTGGAAGGCGGGCAGGATGCGCTGGCCGATCACGAGCTGATCGAATACCTGCTGGCCACCGCCATCCCCCGGCGCGACACCAAGCCGCTGGCGCGCACGCTGCTGGCCCGCTTCGGCAGCCTGGCGGGCATCTTCAATGCCGATCCGGCGGCGCTCGCCGGCCACCCCGGCATGGGCGAAAGCAGCGCGGCGGCGGTGCATGTGGTGGCGGTGGCGGCACGGCGGCTGGGCCGGGCCCGCGTGAGCGAAAAGCCGGTGCTGGGCAGCTGGCAGGCGCTGATCTCCTATCTCACCATCGACATGGCCCATCTGACGGTGGAACGCGTGCGCGTGCTCTATCTCGACACCAAGAACCGCCTGATCCGCGACGAGCATGTGACCGATGGCTCTGTGGATTCGGCCGAGATCCACCCGCGCGAGGTGATCCACACGGCAATGAACCTGGGCGCGGCCGGGCTGATCCTGGTCCACAACCACCCCTCGGGCAACCCCGAGCCCAGCCGCGCCGATATCCAGATCACCCTGCGCATCGCCGAGGCGGGGCGCAATCTGGGAATCACTGTGCACGATCATGTCATCATCGGGCGCGAAGGGCATGTTTCCTTGCGTGCCAAGGGGCTGATATAACAAATTCGTTACAATTGCCGGCCATCAACGAAGCGATTAACCACAACTGCCTTTATTCTGTTGCGCGATATTAACCACGGCAGGCCAATCAATTCGCCGCGACCGCGTGGCATGGGCGCCATTTAGGTAAAAACCCCATTGCCAAATGCGGAATTTACCCTAATCCTGCTCTCCCGGGTGCAGCGGACCATCTGAGATGGTTATGAGGGCAAATCCGTGGTTATTCGTTCCGGCACAAGCATTTCCGCCCAGCGCAACCGCACCGCGGCCGCGCCCCAGCCCCGCCGCAATGTGCTGATAGAGGGCGAGCATCCGATGGTGGTGCTGGAAGATCTGGCCGCCCGCCCGCGCCCCGATGCCCACATCATCGTGCTGGCCAACGAAAAGGGCGGCGTGGGCAAATCCACCGTGGCCTTCCACACCTGCATGGCGCTGTGCGATCAGGGCTTCAAGGTGGCCGCGGTCGATCTCGATTTCCGCCAGCAATCGCTGGCCCGGGTGCTGGCCTTCCGCGAGGCAACCGCCCGCCGGCTGGGGATAGAGCTGCCCAGCCCGCAATACACCGCCATGCACCACACCAGTGGCGCGCTGCTGTGCCAGGAACTGGCGCGGGTGGGCTGGCATGCGGATTATATTGTCATCGATGTGGCCGGGCATGATTCGCCCCTGGCCCGGCGCGCCATCGCCCTGGCCAACACGCTGGTCACGCCGGTCAACAGCTCCTTTGTCGATCTCGATCTGCTGGGCCGCTTCAACCCTTCCACGCAGGAACTGCTGGGCCCGGGCTTCTTTGCCAATATGGTGAACGAACTGCGCGAGGAGCGGCTGCGGCGCGACATGGGCACGATCGACTGGGTGGTGATGCAGAACCGCGTGCGGCGCGGCATCAGCAACAATCAGGCGCGGGTGGATGGGGCGCTGCAATGCCTGGCGCCGCGCGCGGGCTTCCGCCTGGGCCAGGGGCTGACGGAACGCGTTGCCTATCGCGAGCTGTTCCTGCTGGGCCTCACCCATCTCGATCTGCGCCATATCCCCGATCTGTCGCACATGCGCGCCCAGGCGCGGGACGAGATCTTCGGCCTGCTGGAAGACATGGGCCTGCCCCGCCCCGATGCCCCCGGCGCCCCCGGCGCGCGCGCGCTGGACGAGGCCGCCCATCTCGCAGCCGAAGCACTGGCCGCCGCGCAGGCGCAATCCTCGCTGGCCCATTCCTCGCAGGGCTCTACCACCCGGGCGCTGGCCGCCCACCGCAGCGAGGCCAGCGCCTAACCCGCCAGCACAGGCCGCGCTTGCCTCTTGCCTTTCTGCCCCCCACCTCCTAGCGAGCAGCGCTTGGCCATGCCGGCATGCCGGCCGCTGGCCCATCTGGCGGCGCGCCCGCCCGATGCTGCCTGTTTTCCCGCGCGCCCGCGCTACAGACTTCGGAGAGTTTGCCATGGTCCCCCGCTACGCCCGCCCCGCGATGACCGCGATCTGGGAGCCGGAAGCCCGCTATGGCATCTGGTTCGAGATCGAGGCCCATGCCACCGACAAGCTGGGCGAGCTGGGCGTGGTGCCGGCCAGCGCCGGCAAGGCCCTGTGGGACTGGTGGGCGACCGGCCCGAAGATCGACGTGGCCGCGATCGATGCCATCGAGGCGGTCACCAAGCATGACGTGATCGCCTTCCTCACCTGGGTGGCAGAGCAGGTGGGCGATGAAGCCCGCTTCATGCACCAGGGCATGACCAGCTCCGACGTGCTCGACACCACGCTGAATGTGCAGCTGGTGAAGGCCGCCGATCTCCTGCTAGAAGACCTCGACGCGCTGCTGGCCGCCATCAAGCGCCGCGCGCTGGAGCACAAGTATACCCCCACCATCGGCCGCAGCCACGGCATCCATGCCGAGCCGACGACGTTTGGCAAGAAGCTGGCCGAGGCCTTCGCCGAATTCACCCGCTGCCGCGCCCGCCTGGTGGCCGCCCGCGCGGAAGTCGCCACCTGCGCCATTTCGGGCGCCGTTGGCACCTTTGCCAACATCGATCCCGGCGTGGAAGAATATGTGGCCGAAAAGATGGGCCTCGAGGTGGAGCCCGTCTCCACCCAGGTGATCCCGCGCGATCGCCACGCGATGTTCTTTGCAACGCTGGGCGTCATCGCCAGCTCGATCGAGCGCCTGGCGGTGGAAATCCGCCACCTCCAGCGCACCGAAGTGCTGGAGGCGGAGGAATATTTCTCGCCCGGCCAGAAGGGTTCGAGCGCCATGCCGCACAAGCGCAACCCGGTGCTGACCGAGAACCTGACGGGCCTTGCCCGCATGGTGCGCAGCGCCGTGGTGCCGGCCATGGAAAACGTCGCCCTGTGGCACGAGCGCGACATCTCGCACTCCTCGGTGGAGCGTTTCATCGGCCCCGATGCCACCATCACGCTCGATTTCGCCCTCGCCCGCCTGACCGGCGTGGTCGACAAGCTGCTGATCTATCCGGCACGCATGCAGAAGAACCTGGATCGCATGGGCGGCCTTGTCCACTCGCAGCGCGTGCTGCTGGCGCTGACCCAGGCCGGCATCAGCCGCGAGGACAGCTATCGCCTCGTGCAGCGCAACGCCATGAAGGTGTGGGAGAGCGACGGTCAGCTGAGCCTGCTCGAACTGCTGAAGGCCGATCCGGAAGTGGCCGCCAAGGTGCCGCCGGCAGAGCTGGAAGAGAAGTTCAACCTCGACTACCACTTCAAGGCGGTGGATCGCATTTTCGAGCGCGTCTTCGGCGCCTGACCCCTGGCTTTGGGGCAAGCGGGGCGCTGCTTTACGGCAAGCGCGCCCCCTTCCCTTCCCCGCCAAAGCCCCCTAGCATGGCCGCCAGGGCCGTGTGACCGGCCCACCCGCGCGAGGAGGCACGCATCATGCAGTTTGTGCGCACCGGCATCACCGTTGTCGTTCTGGCAGCCCTCGTCGTCTTTTCGCTCAACAACTGGACCCCGGTGGAAGTGCGGATCTGGGACGGGCTGGTGCTCGACACGCGCCTGCCCGCGCTGATGCTGCTGTCGTGGCTGGTGGGCTGGCTGCCGATGTGGCTGGTGTCCAAGGCGGCGCGCTGGCGGCTGAAGCGGCGCATCGCCCTGCTG
>DASRYE010000088.1:0-19124 GCA_035653915.1 Novosphingobium sp.
CCTGCCGATGTGGCCGCCGCGATCGGCCCCGGCCTTGCCAAGGCGGCGCTGGCCGCCCGCATCGATGGCGAGCTGGTGGATCTCACCCGCCCCTTCACAGCCGATTGCACCCTGGCGCTGATCACCGCGAAGGACGAGGCCGAGGCGCTGGAGCTGGCCCGCCACGATTATGCCCATGTGCTGGCAGAGGCCGTGCAGGCGCTGTTCCCCGGCACGCAGATCACCTTTGGCCCGGCCACGGATGATGGCTTCTACTATGATTTCGCGCCCGCCCAGGTGGACGGCAAGGCGCGCCCCTTTACCGACGAAGACCTGCCCGCCATCGAGGCGCAGATGCGCCAGATCATCGCCGCCAACAAGCCCCTGCGCCGCGAGGTGTGGAGCCGCGCGCAGCTGATCAGCCGCTGGCAGCAGCAGGGCGAAAGCTTCAAGGCCGAATGGGCCGCCGAACTGCGGGGCGATGAAGAACTCACCGTCTACTGGAGCGGGGACGACTGGCTGGACATGTGCCGCGGGCCCCACCTGCCGGCCACCGGCAAGCTCGACCCTGCCGCCTTCAAGCTCACCCGCGTGTCGGGCGCCTATTGGCGGGGCGACCAGAAGAACGCCATGCTCAGCCGCATCTACGGCACCGGCTGGCTCAACAAGAAGCAGCTTGATGCCCATCTGACGCGGCTGGAAGAGGCCGCCAGGCGCGACCACCGCAAGCTGGGCGCCGAGATGGACCTGTTCCACCTGCAGGCAGAAGCCCATGGCAGCGTGTTCTGGCACCCCAAGGGCTTTCGCATCTACCGCGAGCTGGAAGCCTATATGCGCCGCGCGATCGATGGCGCGGCCTATCGGGAAGTGAAGACCCCGCAGGTGATGGATGCCCGCCAGTGGGAACAGTCGGGCCACTGGGGCAAATACCGCGAGAACATGTTCGTCATCCCCGACGAGGCGCCCAATACCGAGGATGAGGGCCCCATCGTCAGCGACGATGCCGAGTGGATGGCGCTGAAGCCGATGAACTGCCCGGCCCATGTGCTGATCTTCCGCCAGGGCATCAAGAGCTATCGCGATCTGCCGCTGCGCCTCTATGAGAACGGCTGCTGCCACCGCAACGAGCCGCATGGCGCGCTGCATGGCCTGATGCGCGTGCGCCAGTTCACCCAGGATGATGCCCACATCTTCTGCCGCGAGGACCAGATCGTGGCCGAAGTGCAGGCCTTCTGCGAACTGGCCGACCGCATCTACAAGCACTTCGGCTTCACCTATTCGATCAAGCTGGCGCTGCGCCCGGAAAAGCGCTTCGGCACCGAGGAGATGTGGGACAAGGCCGAGGAAGAGCTGCGCGATGCGGTGGTGCGCGCGGGGCTGGCCACGGCCGAATATGGCTGGGAAGAACTGCCCGGCGAGGGCGCCTTCTATGCCCCCAAGCTGGAATGGCACCTCACCGATGCCATCGGCCGCACCTGGCAGGTGGGCACCATCCAGTCCGATCGCGTGCTGCCCGAGCGGCTGGATGCCAGCTACATCGGCGAGGATGGCGAGAAGCACCGGCCGGTGATGCTGCACCGCGCGATCTTCGGCTCCTATGAGCGGTTCATCGGCATTCTGATCGAGCATTTCGCCGGCAAGCTGCCGGTGTGGCTGGCGCCGGTGCAGGCGGTGGTGGCCACCATCGTTTCCGATGCCGATGATTATGCCCGCGAGGCCGTGGCGCAATTGCGCGCCGCCGGCATCCGCGTGGAAGCCGATACCCGCAACGAGAAGATCAACTACAAGGTGCGCGAGCATTCGCTGGCCAAGGTGCCGTTCCTGCTGGTTGTCGGCAAGCGCGAGGCCGAAGAGGGCACGGTGGCCATCCGCCGGCTGGGCGAGCAGGCGCAGCAGGTGGTGCCGCTGGCCGAGGCCATCGCCCTGCTGCGGGCCGAGGGCACGGCGCCCGATCTCGTTTGATCTGACCCTTATCCACGACACATGGGAACGGCGCCTGCGGGCGCCGTTTTCGTTGGCGCTTGCGGATCTTTCGCAAAAAAGCGTGAGTCGCTCTTGCTAAATAATGCACAAGATATATCTTGATTGCACCGAGACGATTCGCAAGAAGGAACCGCCCCGCATGACCCGCCTTGAACTGCTGCGCCGCCGCCATGCACCGGCCCGCCCGGAAGAGGCGACAGGGGCCCGCGCGCGATCGTCCGCTCTTCCCCAAGCGAAAGCCGATATGACCCGCCACCAGATCACCCGCCAGCGCCATGAAATCCGCCGCCGCCGCCTCACCGTCAGCGATATTGCCCTGCTGGGCCCGGCCATGCGCCGCATCACCTTCCAAAGCGACGAGTTGCATGATTTCCTCAGTGCCTCGCCCGATGATCACATCAAGCTGTTCTTCCCCGCGCCCGGCGCCGACAAGCCGCTGATGCGCGATTATACGCCGCGCCGGTTCGACACCACCGCCGGCACGCTGGTGATCGATTTTGCCCTGCATGAGGCAGGCCCTGCCACCCGCTGGGCCGAGGGCGCCCGGGTGGGCGACACGCTGGATATCGGCGGCCCGCGCGGTTCTGCCGTGGTGCCCGATGATTTCGACTGGTATCTGCTGGTGGGCGATGAAACCGCGCTGCCCGCCATTGGCCGCCGGGTGGAGGAATTGCGCGCCGGCGTGCCGGTGATCACCGCTGTGGTGCTGAACGAGGAGGCCGGCCGCCAGAGCTTTGCCACCCGCGCTGCTTGGCAGGGCCTGTGGGCCTATCGCGCCGGCGCGCCCAGCGGCGGGGCCGATGATGCCGCCCGGCTGATCGCCGCGCTGGCCGGGCTGGATCTGCCGGCGGGCGAGGGCTTTGTCTTCATCGCCGGCGAGACGGAGATGGCCCGCACCCTGCGCAGCTATGTGCTGGATACGCTGGGCCACCCGCGCGAATGGCTGAAAGCCGCCGGATACTGGACCCGCGGCGAGGCCGATTCGCACGGCCGCATCGAGGATTGATGGAGGCTGGCGGCCCTCAGAACAGCCTGAGGCCGGCCAGCGCCAGCGCCGCCGCGCAGCCATAGACGATGCACAGGCGCAGCGCTTCCTGCCCGGCATGGGCGGCAGCGCGCATGGCGATGGCACGGGGGCGGGCGGTGGCAAGGTGCGGGGCGAGGGGCTTTTGCATGATGCAAAAGCTGCGCCCCAAACCCTAAGGAAGCGTTAACCGGCCGTGGGCATCTGCTGGCTGGAGCAATGGAAGCTGCCGCCCCCTGCCAGCACCGCATCGGCCATGATCCCCACCGTCTGCCGATCGGGGAACAGGGCGGCGATGGCCGCCACGCCCGCCGCATCCTGCGCCGTGCCATAGACCGGCACGACGACGAGATGGCTGGTGATGGCAAAATTCATGTAGCTGGCCGGCTCCACCCGGCCGTCGCGCTCCACCAGCCCGGGCGAGGGCACCGGGCACACGCGCACACCGGCCGCCTCGGCGCGGGCTTTGGTGTCGGCATAGATGGCAGCGTTAGGGTCGTCGGCGCCGGTGGGCACGGGCACCGCCAGCGTGTTGGGCGCCACAAACCGCGCCAGATTGTCGACATGGCCGTCGGTATGGTCGTTGATCAGCCCGTCGCCCAGCCACAGCACCCGCTGCTGGCCCAGATCCGCCAGCAGCCGCGCCTCGATCTCCCCGCGTGAGAGGTGGGGGTTGCGGTTGGGGTTCAGCAGCACCTGCTCGGTGACGGCGACAAGCCCGGCGCCATCCACGTCGATCGCCCCGCCTTCCAGGATCCAGTCGGCGCTGGCCACGGCCAGGCCGGCATCGGCGGCGATCTCGGCGCCGATCGTCTGGTCGCCCTCCATCAGATATTTGCCGCCCCAGCCGTTGAAGCCGAAGCGCTGCGCCCGGCGGTTGCCCTGGCCATCGGTCAGCACCAGCGGCCCTGTGTCGCGCAGCCAGATATCGCCATAGGCGCGCTGCTCGATGGCAACGGCGCTGCTGCACAGGGCGCGGGCGCGGGTGGCATTGGCCTCATCGCGCACCAGCAGGCGCACCTTCTGGCCGCTGTCGGCCACGGCGCTGGCAAAAGCGGCGATCTGCTCCTGCGCCTTGGCCAGAAAGCCCGGCCATTCCTCGGCATCATGCGGGAAGCCGATCCAGAGCCACTCTTGCGGGTGCCATTCGGGGGGGAAGCGCCATTGGGTCATGGCCCGCCCCATAGCCGCGCGCGCGCCTTGCGGGAAGCGAAAGAGCAGCGCACAAGCGGGCGATGACCACGCTTTCTTCCCCGCCTGCGGCCGATTGGGCCGGCGCCCTGGCCCGGGCTCGCGCGTTTGCGCCGTTTCTGGCCCGCGCGCTCGATCGCTTTCCGGCGCTGGAGGCCCTGCTGGCGGCGGGCGATGGCGAGGGGGCGCTGGCGTTTGCCCGGGCCGCCGGCGCCGATGCGGCCGATATCGGCACGGCGCTGCGGCGCGAGCGGCTGGCGCTGGCCGCGGCGCTGGCGGTGGGCGATCTGGCCGGTGCCTTTCCGCTGGCGCGGGTGACGGGCGAACTGTCAGCGCTGGCCGACAGGGCGCTGGATGCGGCGATTGCCCATGCCATCCGCAGCCGCGTGCCGGGGGCAGAGCCGGGCGGTTTCGTGGCGCTGGCGCTGGGCAAGCAGGGGGCGGGCGAGCTGAACTTCTCCTCCGACATCGACCCTATCCTGCTGTACGATCCCACCCGCCTGCCCCACCGCCCGCGTGAGGAGCCGGCGGAGGCCGCGGTGGCCATCGCCCGCGAGGTGGTGCGCCTGCTGGCCCATATCGATGGCGAGGGCTATGTCTTCCGGGTGGATCTGCGCCTGCGGCCCGCCAGCGAGATCAGCCCGCTGGCGCTGCCGGTGGAAGCCGCCCTCACCCATTACGAAAGCTCGGCCCTGGCGTGGGAGCGGGCGGCTTTCATCCGCGCGCGTTCGGCCGCTGGCGATGTGGCGATGGGCGAGGCGTTTCTGGCCCAGATCCGCCCCTTCGTCTGGCGCAAGAGCCTCGATTTCGGCGCCATTGCCGAGATCGGCCGGCTGACGCGCCGCATCCGCGCGGCCCATGGCAAGGTGGCGCTGCCGGGCCCGGGCTTTGATGTGAAGCGCGGGCGCGGCGGCATCCGCGAGGTGGAATTCTTCGCCCAGGTGCACCAGCTGATCCACGGCGGCCGCCGCCCGGAACTGCGCGTGAAGGGCACGCGCGAAAGCCTTGACGCGCTGGCCGCGGCGGGCCTGATCTCGGCCGAGGATGCCGCCGCCATGGGCACCGCCTATGACCGCCTGCGCCAGATCGAGCACCGCCTGCAGATGGTGAGCGACCAGCAGACCCACGCCCTGCCCAAGACGATGGCCGCGATCGATGCCGTGGCGCAGCTGGATGGGCTGGCCGATGGCGCCGCGCTGATCGCTGAGCTGACCACCCTCACCGAGGCGGTGGGCGCGCGCTATGACCGGCTGATCGCCGCCAGCGCGCCCGAGGAGCCCGGCCGCCCGGCCGCGCCGGTGGCCGGCATGGCGCTGGAGGAGGAGCTGGCGCGGCTGGGCTTTGCCGATCCGCCCGGCCTTGCCGCCCGCATCGATGGCTGGCGCGGCGGGGCGATCCGGGCGCTGCGTTCGGAAGCCTCGCTGGCCGCGCTCGATGCCATTCAGCCGGCGCTGCTGGCGGCGCTGGCCCAGGCGCCGGAACCTGATCGCGCGCTTACCCGCTGGGAGCAACTGATCGCCCGCCTGCCCAGCGCCGTGAACCTCTTCCGCCTGCTGGAGGCGCGGCCGGGCCTGCTGGGCCAGCTGGCCGATGTGCTGGCGCTGGCGCCGCCGCTGGCCGATGCGCTGGCCCGCCGGGCCGATCTGCTCGACGCGCTGATCGATGCGAGCGCGCTGGATCTGCCGGGCGATGTGGCCAGCCTGGCGGCGGATTTTGGCCGGCTGGAGGCCGGCGAGGATTATCAGCGCCTGCTCGACAGGGTGCGCCGCAAGGTGGGCGATGCCCGCTTTGCGCTGGGCGTGCAGCTGATCGAGGGGCGGCACGATCCGCTCGATATTTCCGCGGCGCTGGCGCGCGTGGCAGAAGCGGCGATTGCCGTGCTGGCGGGCGCCACCATCGCCGAATTCGAGGCTGCCCATGGCCGGGTGCCGGGCGGCGAGCTGTTGATTCTGGGCCTTGGCCGGCTGGGCGGCGGGCGGCTCACCCATGCCTCGGATCTTGATCTCATCTATCTGTTCACCGGCGATTTCCAGGCCGAATCGGATGGCCGCCGGCCGCTGGGCGCCACGCTTTATTTCAACCGCCTGGCCAGCCGGATCAGCGCGGCGCTGTCTGTGCCCACGGCCGAAGGCGCGCTGTTCGAGGTGGACACCCGCCTGCGCCCGCAAGGCACGCAAGGGCCCCTGGCGGTGAGCCTCGCCAGCTTTGCCCGGTATCAGCGGCAGGATGCCTGGACCTGGGAGCATATGGCGCTGATCCGCGCGCGGGCGCTGTTCGGCTCGGCCCCGGCGCGCGCGGCGCTGGCGGCGATCATCGCCGAAGTGCTGGCCGCCCCGCGTGATCCGCACAAGCTGGCCGCAGACGTGCTGGAGATGCGCACCCGCATGGCCGAACACAAGCAGCCGCGCGGCGCGCTGGATGTGAAGCTGCTGCGCGGCGGGCTGGTGGATGCCGAATTTCTGGCCCATTTCCTGCAATTGCGCGGCCAGGTGGCGCTGCTGCCGGATATGGGGGGGGCCTTGCGGGCGCTGGCGGCGGCCGGGCTGCTGCCGGCCGATGTGGCCGGCGCCCATGATGTGATGGCGCGGCTGCTGGTGGCCTCCCGGCTGCTGGCGCCCGATGGCGAAGTGCCGGCCCCGGCGCCGGCGGCGGTGCTGGCGCGCTCTTGCGGGCAGGGCGATAGCGTGGAATTGCAGGCCGCGGTGCTGGCCGCCCGCAAGGTGGTGGCCAGCGCCTGGGCGCAAGCCTTCAACCAGACGATAGAGGTGACATGATGGCCGAATTTCCGAGCGTGGGCGATGCGCTGCCCGATATCGCCCTGGCAGGCCCGGATGGCGCCGTGCTGCGCCCGGCCGATTTTGCCGGCCGCAAGCTGGTGCTGTTCTTCTACCCCAAGGACGACACCCCCGGCTGCACCACCGAGAACAAGGATTTCTCCGCCCTGTCTGCCGCATTTGCCGCGGCCGGCGTGGCGCTGCTGGGCATTTCGAAGGACAGCCCCGCCAAACATGCCAAATTTGCCGCCAAGCACGGGCTGAGCGCGCCCCTGGCCTCCGATGCCGAGGAAGGTGGCCTTTCCGATGCGCTGGGCATATGGAAAGAGAAGAGCATGTATGGCCGCACCTACATGGGCATGGAGCGTAGCACCTATCTGGTGGACGCCGACGGGAAGATCGCACGGATTTGGAACAAGGTGAAAGTGAAGGGCCACGCCGAGGAGGTGCTGGCGGCAGCGCGCAGCCTGTGAAGCCGGCGGTTGGCGATGCCCCTGCCGTTGGCGATGCCCCTGCCGTTGGCGATGCGCCTGCCGTTGGCGATGCGCCTGCCGTTGGCGATGCGATTGCCGCTGCCCTGGGCCTGGCCGATCCGCGCGCCAAGCTGATGGCGGCGCGGGGCGTGGCGCGCGATTGGCGGCTGGGCCGGCTGGCCTTCGCCTTTCCCGCCGCCATGCCCGATCGCCCCGCCCGGCCGGCCGCGCCCGAACTGCTGCCGGCCAACCGCATGCCCAAGCGCGGGCGCGGCGGATCGGAGCGGGCGCGCATCGCCTTGTGGCATGCGCTGGCCCATATCGAATTCGTGGCGATCGATCTGGCGCTGGATATGGCGGGCCGATTCGGCGCGCAGATGGGCCCGGCCTTCGTGGGTGATTTCCTCGGCGTGGCGGCGGACGAGGCGCTGCATTACGCGCTGATCGAACGCCATCTTGGCACGATGGGCAGCCATTATGGTGCGCTGCCCGCGCATGATGGGTTGTGGGAAGCGGCGGCGGCCACCGCCCATGATGTTGCCGCGCGGCTGGCCATCGTGCCGATGGTGCTGGAAGCGCGCGGACTGGACGTAACCCCGCAGACGCTGGAGCGCGTGCGCGCGGCCGGCGATGAAACCGGCGCGCGCATCCTCACCCGCATCCTGGCGGACGAGATCCGCCATGTTCGTTACGGCACGATTCACTTTCAGGACTGGTGCGAAAGCGCCGGCAAAGCGCCGGAAATCACCTGGCAGGATCTGGTGGCGCGCTATTTTCGCGGATTGGTTAAGCCGCCGTTCAACGATTCAGCGCGCGCTGCTGCCGGTTTGTCGCGCGGGTACTATTGCGCGCTTGCAACATAAGCGCCTCCCCGGTTAGCCCTGTGGCAGGACGGAAGGGGGGGCCTTTCCATCCAACGCAATATGTCTCTACGGGCTCCTCTGCGGGCGTCCGCCAAGGTCGCATGCGTGCTGTTCCTCACCGGGATGGTTCGCCAAAAATCCAGGATGGTATCTCGCGTGGTCGCAATTTCGATGCTTGCAAGGGGAATGTCCGCCGGCGCCATGCTGGCGATGGCCCTGGCCTCGGTTCCTGTGGCGCATGCCAACGCTGCCAATGCCGATATCACCGCGCCGCTGCGCGCCGCCCAGGGCGGCCAACCGGCGGCGGATAATGGCGATCAGGCCTTCCGCCAGCTGTTCGCCTCGTGGCGCGCGGTGGAAAATGGCTCGCTCAGCTCCACCGTGCCGGGTTTTTCGGCCCATGCGGTGTCGATCCCCTCGCGCATGCCGGTGGAAGGCGTGCACCTCACTTCCGATTTCGGCATGCGCTGGCACCCGATCCTGGGCGGCCGGCGTGAGCACAAGGGGGTTGATCTGGCCGGCCCTGTGGGCACCCCGGTGCATGCCACGGCGGATGGCACGGTGGCCCGGGCGGATTGGTTCAGCGGCTATGGCCTCTACATCCAGCTGGAACATGGCGGCAATCTGGAAACCCGCTATGGCCACATGTCGCGCCTCAACGTGGCGGCGGGCCAGTATGTCCACAAGGGCGATGTGATCGGCTATATCGGCACCACCGGCCGCACCACCGGCCCGCACCTTCATTACGAAGTGCGCATCGATGGCGTGGCGGTGAACCCGGTGCCCTATATGCAGGGCGAGGGCAGCGGCCAGCTGCCGTCGGGCGCGGATGCGGTTTCGGCCGTGCAGGCCGGCCCTGCCGAGGCTGACGGCGACGATTGATCGCGCCGGCCCACAGGTTTTTCGCTTTCAGGAGGCGGGGGATGCACCATCCCCCGCCTTTTTCGTGCCCCCGCCTTTTTCGTGGCCGCCTGGCGCCGGCATATGAAAAAGGCGGCCCTGTGGGGGGCCGCCTTTCATTGAAGGATTGGCGAGAAGATCAGAGGCCCAGCAACTTCTTGGCCACCGCGCGCACATCATCGGCCATGTCGGGCCGTTCCAGCGCGAGGGCCAGCGTCGCTTCGACAAAGCCCGTCTTCGAGCCGCAGTCGTAGCGCTTGCCGGCAAAGGTGACGGCATGGAACGGCTGCTCGCCGATCATCCGCGCCATGGCATCGGTCAGCTGGATTTCGCCGCCGGCGCCCTTGCCCTGGGTGTGCAGCACATCCATCACTTCGGGCTGCAGGATATAGCGGCCGGAAATGATGAGGTTGGAGGGCGCTGCCTCCACCTTGGGCTTTTCCACAAGGCCGGTCACTTCGGTCAGCGCGCCGCCGAACCCGTCGAGCTTGGCGCCCGGCGCGATCACGCCATAGGAGGACACTTCCTCGCGCGGCACTTCGAGCACGCTGATGAAATTGCCGCCTAGCTCGTTATAGGCTTCCACCATCTGCTTCATGCAGCCCGGCTTGCCGATCATCAGCTCGTCGGGCAGGAAGATGGCGAAGGGTTCATCGCCGATGATGGCGCGCGCGCACCAGATGGCATGGCCCAGGCCCATCGGCACCTGCTGGCGCACGGTGACCAGATTGCCCGGCTGGATGCGGGTGGGCTCGAGGATGTCGAGGCTCTTGCCGCGCTCGCGCATCGTTGATTCGAGTTCGAAGGCGGTATCGAAATGTTCGACAATCGCCGTCTTGCCGCGGCCGGTCACAAAGATCAGCTGCTCGATTCCGGCCTCTCGGGCTTCATCCACCGCATATTGGATCAGCGGCCGATCAATAATCGGCAACATTTCCTTGGGGATCGCCTTTGTGGCGGGAAGAAACCTGGTGCCAAGCCCCGCAACGGGGAACACGGCCTTGCGTACGGGTTTGATCGGCTTGGTATTTTGCATGGGTTCCTCTATTGCACCCCGACGTTTCATATGGGTTAAAACCTAAGCGTGCGTCGAAGGCAAGTTTGGCCTTCGCCATATTTGCGTGGGGCCGCAAGTCCGCTAAGGGGCCATAATGGACAAGATCATTATTCGTGGTGGCCAGAAGCTGGCTGGTTCCGTTCCCGTTTCCGGCGCCAAGAATGCGGCGCTCACGCTGCTGCCCTGCGCGCTGCTGACCGAAGAGCCATTGACCCTGCGCAACCTGCCGCGCCTGGCCGATGTCGACGGCTTCCAGCATCTGATGAACCAGTTCGGCGTGTCCACCGCGATTGCCGGCGCCCGGCCCGAGGATTTCGGCCGGGTGATGACCCTGCAGGCCACCCGCCTCACTTCTTCCACCGCGCCTTACGATCTGGTGCGCAAGATGCGCGCCTCGATTCTCGTGCTGGGCCCGCTGCTGGCCCGCGCCGGCGAGGCGACCGTGTCGCTGCCCGGTGGCTGCGCTATCGGCAACCGCCCGATCGACCTGCATCTGAAGGCGCTGGAAGCCTTTGGCGCCCGCATCGAGCTGGCCGCCGGCTATGTCCGCGCGATCGCACCCGATGGCGGCCTGCCGGGCGGCACCTATGCCTTCCCGGTGGTGTCGGTGGGGGCCACGGAAAATGCGCTGATGGCCGCTGTGCTGGCGCGCGGCACCTGCCGGCTGACCAATGCCGCGCGCGAGCCGGAAATCGTTGACCTGTGCAACCTGCTGCTGGCGATGGGCGCCGAGATCGACGGCATCGGCACGTCGGATCTGGTGATTCGCGGGGTCGACCGGCTGCATGGCGCCACTTATCAGGTGATGCCGGATCGCATCGAGGCGGGCTCCTATGCTTGCGCGGCGGCGATCACCGGCGGCGAGGTGGAGCTGCGCGGCGCCCGGCCCGAGCAGATGGAAGCCACCATCCATGCCCTGCGCGAGGCGGGCGTGCATGTGGAAGTGCGTCCGCATGGGTTGTTTGTGGCGGCCGATGGCCCGCTGCGGCCGGTCACGCTGTCCACCGCGCCCTATCCCGGCTTCGCGACCGACATGCAGGCCCAGCTGATGGCCCTGCTGACCCGGGCCGAGGGCACCAGCGTGCTGACCGAGACGATCTTCGAGAACCGCTACATGCATGTGCCCGAGCTGAACCGCATGGGCGCCAACATCACCACCCAGGGCCGCACGGCGATCGTGCGCGGGGTGCCGCGGCTGACGGGCGCCGAAGTGATGGCAACGGATCTGCGCGCCTCGATGAGCCTGGTGATCGCGGGGCTTGCCGCCGAGGGCGAGACGCAGGTCCACCGCCTCTACCACCTCGACCGCGGCTATGAGCGGCTGGAAGAGAAATTCGCCCTGCTGGGCGCCGAGATCGAGCGCGTCGGCGGGGAGTGAGCCGGAGCGGACCGGGCGCGGGGACGGACCGCCCCCGGCACGCCCCGGCCCTGTCAGCCGCGGGTATAGTAGTGGCAGCGCTTCTTGGCGGTCATCGCGCGGTCAACGCCGCGGCCGGCAAAGGCGCCGCCCACCGCGCCCGCGGCAATGCCCACCGGCCCGCCCAGCAGCGCATGGCCCACCAGCGCGCCGGTGGCGCCGCCGGCGATCAGCCCGGTGGTGCCGCTGGATTTGCGGCATTCCTTGTAGACCCGCTTGGCATGATGCGGGCGCGCCTCGGCCGATGAAATGCCCACCGGCGACATGGCGACAACGGCAGTGGCGCCCAGCGCCAGAATCAGCTTACGCATGTTTCAGCCTCCTCTTTTTGCGTGGCGCCTATGAAGCCTGCCGGGCTCTAACCCAGCATGAACGAAAGCGGGGGGCCGCGTTCAGCCTGGCGGCGTTGGCAGGGCGGCGGCCGCAGCGGGCCGGGCGCGGGCGGCCAGCCACAGGCGGATGGCGCCGGCCAGGCCCGGCGGCTGGGGCGCGGCAATGCGCTCTGCATCGATGCGGGCCACCAGCGCGTTGATCGGCAGGCCCTCGGCCTCGGCCGCGGCGCGCAGCCAGTCCCAGAACAATGGCTCGAGGCTGACCGAGGTGCGGTGGCCGGCGATCTCCACCGAGCGTTTGACGGGCGGGTGATAGGGGGTGGCCATGGCCGGATGCTAGCAGGCCCGGGCAGGGCGCGAAAAGGGGGGCGGCACAAGCAAAACGGGGAGAAAGGCTGCCCTTTCCCCCCGCCTGTATCTGTTCGGCCGCGGCCGGGATCAATACATGTGCTGGCCGCCGTTGATGCTCATCGTCGAGCCGGTGACGAAGCCGGCATCTTCCGAGCAGAGGAAGGAGACCGCGCGGGCGATTTCCTCGGCATGGCCCAGCCGGCCCACCGGGATCTTCGCGACGATCTTTTCCAGCACCGGGGCGGGCACGGCGGCCACCATCTCGGTGTCGATATAGCCCGGCGCAATGGCGTTCACCGTCACGCCATATTTCGCGCCTTCCTGGGCCAGCGCCTTGGTGAAGCCGTGAATGCCCGATTTGGCCGCGGCATAGTTCACCTGGCCATATTGCCCCGCCTGCCCGTTGATCGAGCCGATGTTGACGATGCGGCCCCAGCCGCGTTCGCGCATGCCGGGGAAGGTGGCCTTGGCCATGTTGAAGCAGCCGCCCAGATTGATGCGGATCACCTCGTTCCAGTCGTCGAAGGTCATCTTCTGCAGCACGCCATCGCGGGTGATGCCGGCATTGTTGACGACGATATCCACCGGGCCGAAATCAGCCGCCACCTGGGCGATGCCATCCAGCGTGGCCTGATGGTCGCCCACGTCCCAGCGGTAGGCGGGGATGCCGGTGGCATCGGTGAACGCTTTGGCCTTTTCGACATTGCCGCCATAATTGGCAATCACGGTGACGCCATCAGCCTTCAGCGCCAGGCTGATCGCCTCGCCAATGCCGCGTGTGCCCCCGGTTACGATCGCGATGCGTGTCACAAAACCCCTCCATACTCGAACGGTGGTGAGGCAAGGCTAGGTCAGTCTTCTGGCGGCTTCAAGACAACTTCCATCCAATTAGAAATATTTGATTTTGCCGCGCCGCAACATTAATTCGCAAGTGCAGCATGGAAATGCGCATCTTGCGAATGTCACGCGGTTTCAGCCCTGCGCCATGCCCTTGTCGGGGGTATTCAGAAGTGGAACTGCGTGCCCACGAACACCGCCTGGCTGTCGGCCTTGCCGTCAGACAGCGGCTTCAGCCGGTCGCGGTCCTGCGAGTAGCGCACGCCGGCGGTGACATCGAAGTTGCGGGTGATGGCATAGCTGCCGCCCACGCCCACGCTCTGATCGCCATTGGGATCGAGCGGGTGGGGGCTGCGGCCGGTGTGGTCCTTGTCGTCCAGCGTGATTCGCGGGGTGAGGCGCGGGCTTGCCTGGCCGCGCGTGCCATCGCTGATGTAGAAGCCGGAGATGTCGGGCGTGTCGGCGCGGTGGCTGTCGGCGCCCAGCGCCAGCCCGTTGCCGGCCGCGGCAAAGCCCTGGTTGCCCCGCGCGATGCCCAGATTATAAGCCGCCGGCGCAATCCGCAGCACCGCCGCATTCATGCCCGGGCGCGGCTGGGCGGGCCCGCGCACGATGATCGTGCGGGCGGTGGCATCATCCACCCGCACTGCCACGGTGACCGAGCGATCCGGCCGGGTGGACAGGCCCGCCGGCGTGAAGCGGAAGGCCGGGCCGGGCCCTGTGGGGCTGCTGGCGATGGTGCGGGCCAGATGCGGATCGACCCGGCCGGGGGCAAAACTGCGCAGGCCTTCATTGGCGCTGCTTTCGCCGGGGGCCTGTTCCAGCCGGCTGGAAAAGGCCAGAACGGCGCTGGGCAGGGCCAGCAGGCACACCGCCGCGCCCATCACCAGCGCGGGCTGGAAGCCGCCCTGCTGCACCGGCACGCTGCGGCCTGCGCCTGCCGGGCGCGGCTCTGCCGGTGCCTGCGGTGCTGCCCTGTTCAACATGCCCATGCCTTAAGCCGACCCACGCCCTAAACCGAAAATCCCCCGCGCGGCCTGGCTGTGCCGGCCGCCCGGGTGCGCGCACAATAGGCCTTTTCCTGCCCCGCGCCAAGCCGGCGCTGCGGCAGCTCGACGCGTATCGCCCCTTGCCGCGCCGTTTGCGGCAGCTATAGAGGCTTCTGCGAGTGTCTGTGCGAGGGCCGTCGCGGGCAGGCAGGGCGTTCGCGCCTTCGTTGTGCCCGGGGGCGGTGCGGCGGCAGGCACAGGGATTTTGTAACAACGGGATTAGCCAAGACGATGACTGCTGCCCAAGCTTCCGGCCATCCGATTTTCCGCGCGTCGCTTCGGGGCGGCGTGCTTTGCGCGGCGCTGCTGGCCCTGGCCGGGTGCAGCAACGGGCATCTGGCCTTCAAGAACCCCATCCACATCAAGCATCACCGCGAAAACCGCCACAAGCCCGATCTGCCGCCCAGCGATGTGACGACGATCGGCGTCAATTCCTTCCTGTGGCGCGCCAGCCTCGATGTGCTGAGCTTCATGCCGCTGGTGAAGGCCGACAGCAATGGCGGCGTGATCGTGACCGACTGGTATGTGAACCCGGCCAACCCTGCCGAGCGCATGAAGATCACCGTGACGATCCTCGACAAGGATCTGCGTTCGGATGCGCTGCGGGTGGCGGCCAGCCGGCAGGTGCAGCAGGCCGGCGGCTGGGTGGAGGCGCCGGTGCAGGCGGCCACTGTCCAGAAGCTGGAGGATGTGATCCTGACCAAGGCGCGCGATCTGCGCCGCGACACGATCATCCAGTAAGCGCCCGGCCCTCCGCGGGGGGCAGGCAGATATTTGGCCGATGGCCCGCCTTGCGCCAGCGCGGGGCGGGCTGTGGCTTTAAAAGGGGCGGCCGGCGCTGCCCGGCAAGCGCCGGCAAGCAGGCCGGACCAGACAGGACAGATGGCAAGATGAGTGAGCGTTTCGATCCGGCAACCGCAGATGCCCGCTGGCAATCCGTGTGGGACGAGGCGCAAAGCTTCCGCGCCGACGATGCGAGCACCAAGCCGCGTTCCTATGTGCTGGAAATGTTTCCCTATCCTTCCGGGCGCATCCATATCGGCCATGTGCGCAACTACACGATGGGCGATGTGCTGGCCCGCTTCAAGCGGATGCAGGGCTTTGAAGTGCTGCACCCGATGGGCTGGGACGCGTTTGGCATGCCGGCCGAAAACGCCGCCATGGAAAAGGGCGTGCACCCCGGCGGCTGGACGCGTGACAACATCGCCAACATGAAGGCGCAGCTCAAGCGCCTGGGCTTCGCGCTGGACTGGAGCCGCGAGATCGCCACCTGCGAGCCGGACTATTACGGCCAGGAACAGGCGCTGTTCCTCGACCTTTATGCCGCCGGCCTGGTCTATCGCAAGGAAAGCGCGGTCAATTGGGATCCGATCGACTGCACGGTGCTGGCCAACGAGCAGGTGATCGACGGGCGCGGCTGGCGCTCTGGCGCGCTGGTGGAAAAGCGCAAGCTCAACCAGTGGTTCCTGAAGATCACCGATTTTGCTGACGAGCTGCTCGATGGCCTCTCCACGCTGGAGCACTGGCCCGAGAAGGTGAAGCTGATGCAGGAAAACTGGATCGGCAAGAGCCAGGGCCTGCAATTTGCCTTCCAGCTGTCGAACGGCGCCAGCCTCGAGGTGTATACCACCCGGCCCGACACGATCTTTGGCGCCAGCTTTGTGGCGGTGGCCGCCGATCATCCGGTGGCGCAAGCGATCGGCACCGATGAAGCGCGCGATTTCATTGCCCTGTGCAAGCAGGGCGGCACCACCGCGGCAGAGCTGGAAACCGCCGAAAAGCTGGGCTTTGACACCGGCCTTACCGCCCGGCACCCCTTCACCGGGGCGGATCTGCCGGTCTATATCGCCAATTTCGTGCTGATGGATTATGGCACCGGCGCGATCATGGCGGTGCCGGGCCATGACCAGCGCGATTTCGATTTCGCCACCAAATATGCCCTGCCGATCACCCGCGTGGTGGCCGCCAGCGCCGAGGATGCTGCCAGGCCCTTCGGCACCGAGGCGGAGGCTGGCGATGGCGTGCTGGTCAATTCCGGTTTCCTGGACGGCCTGCCCGTGGCTGAGGCCAAGCGGGCGGTGATTGCCCGCGCCGAGGCGGAAGGCTGGGGCGAGGGCAAGACGGTGTGGCGCCTGCGCGACTGGGGCGTTTCGCGCCAGCGCTATTGGGGCACGCCGATTCCCTTTGTGCATTGCGAAGTGTGCGGCGTGGTGCCGGTGCCCAAGAAGCAGCTGCCGGTCACCCTGCCCGAGGATGTCGATTTCTCGGTGCCGGGCAATCCGCTCGATCGCCATCCCACGTGGAAGCATGTCGATTGCCCGCAATGCGGCCATGCCGCCCGGCGCGAGACCGACACGCTCGACACTTTTGTCGATTCCAGCTGGTATTTCCTGCGCTTTGCCAGCCAGCCGGCCGATCGCCCCTTCGATCCGGCCGAGATCGCCCGCTGGCTGCCGGTGGGGCAGTATATCGGCGGGATCGAGCATGCGATCCTCCACCTGCTCTATGCCCGCTTCTGGACCCGCGCGCTGGCCCGCATCGGCAAGATCGAGGTGGCAGAGCCGTTTGCCAGCCTGTTCACCCAGGGCATGGTAACGCATGAGACCTACAGCCGCGTGGATGCCGGCAATGGCCAGCCGATCTGGTATGCGCCGGGCGAAGTGGCGCGTGATGGCAATGGCGCCACGCTGATCGCCGATGGTGCGCCGGTGGAGATCGGCCGCGTCATCAAGATGTCGAAGTCGAAGAAGAACGTGGTGGATCCGGATGAGATCGTGGCCAAATATGGCGCCGATGCGATCCGCTGGTTCATGCTGTCCGACAGCCCGCCCGAGCGCGACCTGCCGTGGAGCGAGGCGGGCATCGAGGGCTGCGGCAAGTTCGTGCAGCGGCTGTGGCGCCTGTTCGGCCAGTATGACGGGGCTGCCACCGGCGAGGACAAGGCGGTGGACCGCAAGGCCCACCAGACCATCGCCGCGGTTGCCGGCGATATCGAATCGCTGGGCTTCAACAAGGCCGTGGCGCGCATTTACGAGCTGACCGGCGTGGTGGAAAAGGCCGCCCCCAGCGCCAGCCGCAGCGCGGCCATCAAGGTGGTGCTGCTGCTGATCGCGCCGATGATGCCGCATCTGGCCGAGGAAGCCTTTGCCGCCATGGGCGGGGCAGGGCTGGTGGCTGATGCCGCCTGGCCGGCGGTGGATCCGGCGCTGCTGGTGGATGATGAGGTGACCATTGCCATCCAGCTGAACGGCAAGCTGCGCGACACGCTGGTGGCCCCCAAGGGCGCCGCGAAGGACAGGCTGGAAGCGATGGCGCTGGCCAATGCCAAGGTGGTGGCCGCGCTGGATGGGGCAACGCCGAAAAAGGTCATTGTCGTGCCCGACCGGCTAGTGAACATCGTCGTATGAAGCGAATCGCCGGCCTTGCCGCTCTTGCCCTTGCGGGCGCCAGCCTTTCCGCCTGCGGGCTGCATCCGCTGTATGAAGGGGGCGGCCATGCCGCCGCTGCCAGCGGCCTTGCCGGGGTGCAGATCACGCCCATCCAGGGCCGCGCCGGCTGGCTGATGAGCGCCGCTCTGGCCGATCGCGTGCAGGCCAGGGGCAGCGCGCGCTATCGGCTGGATGTGAAGCTGGAGGACAAGCTCGAAGGCCTCGGCATTCTCTCCAACGATACCGTCAGCCGCGAGCGGCGCACCTTGCGCGCGCGCTATCAGCTGGTGGATCTGGCCACCGGCGCCATCCTCCTCGACCAGACGGCGGGTTCTGACGAGGGTATCGACCCGACTTCCTCGGAATATGCCACCGTGGCCGGCGAGCAGACGGCGCTGGAAAACCTCACCCGCGTGGTGGCCGACCGGATCGTGGCGAACCTGGCCGTGGCGCTGCGGGCAAGGGCCGCGCATCCGCCGGCCCAGGGGCAGTGAAGGCCAGCCAGCGCGAATTTGCCGGCGCCGCCCCCCGTGCGGCGCAGGGCTGCGGCGTGTTCTTCCTGTGCGGGCCGGATGAGGCCAGCGTGCAGGATGCGGCGGGCCTGATCGCCTCGCTGCTGCCCGATGCCGGCGAGCGAGTGGAGATGACCGGCGCCGAGCTGCGCCGCGACCCGGTGCGGCTGGGCGATGAGGCGCGTTCCTCCTCGCTGTTTGGCGGCAGCCGGCATATCTGGGTGCGCTCTTCCGGCGAGGAAGCGCATGATGCCATCGCCAACCTCATCGCCAGCGATGTGCCCTTTGCCCCGGTGGTGGTGCAGGCGCCCGGCGCCACCGACAAGGGCAAGACCGCCAAGCTGCTGGAACGCCGCGAGGATGCGCTGGTGGCGATGTTCTATCCGCCGGATTTACGTTCGGTAACGGATGCGGTGCGGCGGATGGCCGATGGCGCGGGCCTGCGCATGACCAGCGAGCTGGCCGAGCAGATCGCCCGGGCGGCGGGGCTCGACACGCGGCTGGCGCAGGGCGAGGTGACCAAGCTGGCGCTCTATCTCGATGCCGATCCGCAGCGGCCGCGCACCGCCGATGCCGCAGCCTTTGCCGAAGTGGGCGCGCGCACCGAGGAAGAGGGGATGATGCAGCTGGTCAACGCGGCGCTGGGCGGCGATGGGCCGGCGCTGGCGGGCGAATTGCGCCGCATGGCCGAGCTGGGGCTGAACGGCGTGGCGGTGCTGCTGGCGTGCGAGCGGCGGGCCGCGCAACTGGCGCAGATGGCCGCGCGGCTGGGGCCGGGCGGCGATGTGCGCGCCTTTGTGGCGGCAGAGCGGCAGGCGCGGCGGATCTTCTGGAAGGATGAGGCCGATATTGCCCGCCAGCTGCGCATCTGGCGCGGCCGCGCGCTGGAACGGCTGGCGGAGCGTCTGCTTGGCCTTCACCGCGCCCTGCTGGCCAACAGCCAGAGCGCCGACC
>DASRYE010000089.1:0-11153 GCA_035653915.1 Novosphingobium sp.
CGCGCCGCCCTTGCCGCCGCCAATGCCGCGGCCGATGCCGCCCATCTGCGCGCCCGCCGGCTGGAGCAGGAGGCCGCTTCGGCCGGCGCCGAGGCCGACCGTGCCGCGCATGAAGCCGCCGCCATCGCCGCCCGCGTGCAGCAGGCCGAGGCCGACATCACCGCCGCCGAGGCGCACGCGGCCGTCATCGCCGGGCAGAGCCGGGCGCTGGAGGCGGATCTCGCCCGCCGCCAGCAGCCGCTCATCCAGCTGACCGCCGCGTTGCAGCGCCTGTCGCGCCGGCCGCTGGTGCTGTCCCTGCTGCGCCCGGGCACGCTGGCGGATACGGTGCACAGCCGCGCGCTGATCGCCGCTACCTTGCCGCGCATTTCCGCCGAAACGGCCGGCATCCGCCGCCAGCTGGCGGCCCTGCGCGCGCTGCGTGGCCAGGCGCAGGAGGCCGCCGCGGCCCTGCGCCGCCATCAGGGCGAGCTGGCGGCAGAGCGCGGCCGCTTGGGCACGCTGGAAGGGGCCCGCCGCCTGGCCGCCCGCGATGCCCATGCCGGCGCCGACCGCGAGGCCGAGCAGGCCGATGCGCTGGCTGCCCATGCCCGCAATCTGGGCGATCTGGTGGCCGGCCTCAATGCCGCCGCTGCCCTGTCAGACCGGCTGGCGCGGCTGCCGGGGCCGGTGCTGCGCCCGGCGGCGGGCGGCGCGTCTGCCCTGCCGGCGCAGAGCGCCGGGCCTGAGGTGGCCGCCGCGCCCCAGCGCTTTGCCCTGCCGGTAACGGGCCGGCTGATCGCCGGTTTTGGCGGGGCCTCGCAAGGGGGGGCCTCGCAGGGGCTCAGCATCGCCGCGCGGGCAGGGGCCGAGGCGGCCGCGCCCGCTGCCGGCAAGGTGGGTTTTGCCGGGCCCTATCCGGGCTATGGCCAGATCGTCATCATCGATCATGCCGGCGGCTGGACAAGCCTGGTGACAGGCCTTGCCGCGGTGGATGTGCGGGCGGGCGATGCGGTGCTGGCAGGCGCCCCGCTGGGCGTTGCCGGGCCCGGCCATCCGGTTGTCGGCTACGAGCTGCACCGGGCGGGCGGGGCGGTTAACCCGCTGGATTATCTGGCCGCAGGATTGCCCGGATGAGGGCCATTGTGCTGGCCAAGGGGCACCGCAAGGTGCAAGGCAAGCCTAGCGCTTGCCGGCCGCAGGCGCTAGGCTTGCGGCCAGGTTTGAGCAGGAAAGGCTGAGAATGGGTGTGAAGACTGCCGCGCTGCTGCGTGCCGGCTTGCTGCTGGGGGCCGTGGCTGCCCTGCCTGTCACCACGGCGGGGCTGGCAGCGGTGGATGGCCGCATAGCGCCGCAATTCGGGCGGTTGTTCACCGTCTATCAGCTGGTCAAGGCCAATTATGTCGATCCCACGGATGACGACAAGCTGGTGAAGGGGGCGATCGATGGCATGCTGGCCAGCCTCGATCCGCATTCCTCCTATCTCGAAGGCGCCAGCCTCGAGCGGCTCGACACGATGATCGACGGTTCCTACGCAGGGCTTGGCCTCAGCGTGGTGATGGACGACAGCGCGGTGAAGGTGGTCTCGCCCATGCGCGGCAGCCCGGCGGAAAAGGCCGGCGTGAAAGCGGGCGATTACATCACGCACCTAGATGGCAAGCTGATCTATGGCGGCGACCTTGACGAGGCAGTGGCGCAGATGCGCGGCCCCGCCGGCACCCAGATCCGCCTCACCATCTATCGCCCGGGGCGCGACCAGCCCTTCGACGTGACAGTGACGCGCGGGGTGATCGAACTGCGCCCGGTCACCTCCTCGGTCGATGGCACGATCGGCATCATCACCGTCAACGAATTCAGCCGCGATGTCGGCAAGGAGGCCTGGCAGGCCATCCAGGACATGCGCAAGCAGACCGGCGGGCGCCTGTCGGGCCTGGTGCTGGATCTGCGCTCCAACCCGGGCGGCGCGCTGGATGAGGCGGTGGCGCTGGGCGATCTGTTCATCACCAAGGGCGATATCGTCTCGCAGCGCGGCCGCCGCCCGTCGGAAAACATCGTCTACCGCGCCGAGACGGTGTTCCCCGGCGATGCCGCCGCGGGCCTGCCGCTGATCGTCTTGATCGATGCCGGCTCTGCCAGCGCCAGCGAGATCGTTGCCGGCGCCCTCCAGGATGATCACCGCGCCCTGGTCATGGGCGAGCGCAGCTTCGGCAAGGGCAGCGTGCAGACGATGATCCGGCTGGACAAGGACCATGCCGTGAAGCTGACCACTGCGCGCTACTACACGCCTTCGGGCCGTAGCGTGCAGGAAGGCGGCATCCAGCCCGATGTGCGCGTGCCGCAGATCACCGATCCCGATGCGCGCAAGCGCAACGAGGATGCCGTGCGCGAAAGCGACCTGCGCGGCCATCTCGTCAACGAGGCCGGGGTGGACGACAAGAAGCTGGAAGCCGACAAGACCCCCGACCCCCGCTTCAAGATGAGCGCCGAGGAACTGAAGACCAAGGGCATCACCGATTTCCAGCTGTGGTATGCCTTGCAAACCTTGCGGCATGCGGCAAATGGCGTGGTGGTGCCGCGCCGCTGAGGCGCTGCTTGAGGAGACGATGATGGCTTCCAGTCAGGGCAAGGCGCATCTGGTGGCGCTGGCGGTGCCGGTGGGCGCGCTGGGCGGCGCGCTGGCCTTCCAGTATTTCGGCGGGCTGTATCCTTGCGAGATGTGCTGGTGGCAGCGCTATGCCCATATGGCGGCGCTGTTGCTGGCGGTGGTGGCGATTGTGCTGCCGGGCGCGCGGCGGCTGTTCATTGGCCTGGCCGGCCTGGCGCTGGTGGCAGCGGCGGTGGTTTCGGCCTATCATGCCGGGGTGGAATATGGCTGGTGGAAGGGGCTTACCGCCTGCACCAGCGATATCGATTTTGCCGCGGGCGGCGATCCGCTGAAGGCCATTCTCGATTCGCCCGTGGTGCGCTGCGATGTGGTGCAGTGGAAGCTGTTCGGCATTTCGCTGGCCGGCTATGATTTCCTCATCTCGGGGCTGGCGGCGCTGGCGGTGTTCGCCCTGCTGGCCCGCTCGACCAAGGAGCAGAACTGATGGCCAACCCTCTCTCGCGCAAGCTCGATCGCATTCTCCGGGTCGATCAGGCGGGCGAATATGGCGCGGTGCGCATCTATGCCGGGCAGATGGCGGTGATGGGATCGCGCGGGCCCCATGCCGGCAAGATCGCCCATATGCAGGAGCAGGAGGTGGATCACCGCGAGCAGTTCGACCGGCTGCTGGCCGCGCGCGGCGGCCGGCCCACGGCGCTGCAGCCGATCTGGCATGTGGCCGGCTTTGCGCTGGGGGCGGCAACGGCGCTGATCAGCCCGGAAGCCGCCATGGCCTGCACCGCTGCCATCGAGACCGAGATCGACGCCCACTACACCCGCCAGCTGGAAGAGCTGGAGCCGGGCGAGGACGACGAGCTGGAAGCGCTGATCACCCGCGCCCGCGACGAGGAGCGCGAGCACCGCGACACCGCCCTTGCCAGCGGCGCCGAGCAGGCCCCGGCCTATCCGCTGTTGTCGGGCGCGATCCGGCTGGGCTGCAAGGTGGCGATCGCCCTTTCCGAACGCATCTGATCTGCGCCTTTTTGCCCTGTGCCTTTTTGCGCTGACGCAAGCGCGCCTGCTTGCGCTTCAGCTATCATTCACGGCCCCGCTCTCCTATAGCGGGCCACAGGGGCGCCGGCCCTTCCACACACGCCTTTCGCAGCCCAAGGAACGTTTCATGCGCCAGTTCGCCCCGCGCCGCCATCGCCCTGCCGCAGCCCTTGCCGGCGCGCTTTTCGCCCTTGCCGGCGCCTTTGCGGCGCTGCCCGCCCATGCCCAGGGCACCAATGCCGATGGCGGTTCCGACAAGGTGAACATGGTCATCATCTATGGCGATGACAAATGCCCGGAATCGCATGGCGACCAGATCACCGTCTGCGCCCGCAAGGCCGAGAGCGAGCGCTATCGCATCCCCGAGCCCTTCCGCAACACCTCCGGGCCCGACAACGAAGCCTGGACCAACCGCGTGATCGCCTATGAGCGCGTGGGCGCTGCCGGCACGCAGAGCTGCTCGCCGGTGGGCGCGGGCGGGTGGACGGGCTGTTCGGGCCAGTTCATCAAGAACGCCTATGCCGAGAAGAAGGCCGAAACCGACGTCAACTTCCAGAAGATGATCTCGGATGCGCGGGCCAAGCGCATGGAAGGCGTGGATGCCGAGGCGGTCGAGACGCAAAAGCGCGTGGAAGCGGCCGAAAAGGCCTATCAGGAGCGCGAGCGCGCCCGCCAGGATGCCGCCGAGGCCACCGGCAAGAAGGCCAATGACGGGCTGAGCGAGCCGCTGCCGGGCGCCCAGGGCAAGTAACCGGCGCCAAGGCACGCAAAAAGGGCGGCGGGGCACACACCCCGCCGCCCTTTTTGCTGCAGCGCCGTTAGGCCAGGGTTCGATCAGGCCAAGGCCCGATTAACCCAGGGCAATATCCGGCGCGTCTTCCTGCTTCATGCCCACCACATTGTAGCCGCCATCCACATGGTGGATCTCGCCGGTCACGCCCGAGGACAGGTCCGAGAGGAAATAGAGGCCCGAGCCGCCGACATCCTCGATCGTCACATTGCGGCGCAGCGGGGCGTTCAGCTCGTTCCACTTGAGGATATAGCGGAAATCGCCGATGCCGCTGGCGGCCAGGGTCTTGATCGGGCCGGCCGAGATGGCGTTGACGCGGATGTTGGCGGGCCCGCAATCATTGGCCAGATATTTCACGCTGGTTTCCAGCGCCGCCTTGGCCACGCCCATCACGTTGTAATGCGGCATCACCTTCTCGGCGCCATAATAGGTGAGGGTGAGGATCGAGCCGCCATTGGGCATCAGTTCGATGGCGCGCTTGGTCACGGCCACCAGGCTGTAGGCCGAGATGTTCATCGTCAGCAGGAAATTGTCGAGGCTGGTGTCGTAGTAGCGGCCCCTCAGCTCGCGCTTGTCGGAAAAGCCGATGGCGTGGACGATGAAATCGATCGTGCCCCAGCGTTCCTTCAGCGCGGCAAAGGCCGCGTCCAGCGCTTCCATGTCCGACACATCGCAATCGATGAGAAAATCGCTGCCCAGGCTTTCGGCCAGCGGGCGCACGCGCTTTTCCAGCGCCTCGCCCTGGAAGGAGAAGGCCATTTCGGCGCCCTGTGCGTGCAACTGCTGGGCAATGCCCCAGGCCAGCGACTTGTCGTTGGCAAGGCCCATGATCAGGCCTCGTTTACCCTGCATCAATCCGGTCATTCGTCTACAACCTTGTCCTCATTTGGTGGGCCGGCGTCTTCGTCGGCGTCTGGCGTGCGGCCCAGGCTTGATCGTCGCTCGGGCGTGGCGGCCAGCGCGGCGTTCAGTTCGGCTCCCGTTACCATCCCTAAGCCCACCAGCCAGAAAAAGAAAAGCGTGATCATCACGCCGGCCAGGCTGCCGTAGGTGAGATCGTATTTGAAGCTGAGGCGCAGCAGCACCGGCAGCCCCTCGCTGACCAGCGCCCACCACAGCGTGACCAGCAGCGCGCCCGGCCATTTGGGATAGCGCCGCCGCCGATAGGCGCCCGGCGTAAGCCCCAGAAACAGCACGTAGATAGAGCCGAACAGGGCCAAGGTGGTGGCCATGCGCGAGAGGCTGACATGGCCCCACAGCCAGCCCAGCCCATCCAGCCGGCTGCGCACCAGTTCCTCGGCGGTGCTCATCACCACCTGCGCGTAGAGCGAGACCAGCAGCATCACCACCGCGCCCATGATCATGCCGGTGGAGATCAGCCGATAGAGCCAGAAGGCCCGCGCCGGGGTGATTCCATAAGCGCGGCGCAGAATGTCGCGCAGGGTTTCGATCAGGCTGGAGACCGTCCACAGGCTGATCAGGCCGCCCGCCCACAGCAGCCAGCCATGGCGCGCATCGATCACCGCGCGGCCCACCGGATCGAGCACCTGCGCCACCACCGGCGGCAGCGCGGCCAGAAAGGCATCCACCGAGGCCGCCCGCTGCCGCCCTTCGCCCACCAGCGTGAACAGCGCGCTGATCACCACGAAGAAGGGGAACAGCGCCAATATTGCCATATAGGCGAGGTTGCCGGCGTGGATGAAGCCATCGCGCCACACGCTGGCCACCACCCGGCGGGCCACGGCCCAGTGCCGCCCCGCCCGGGCATGGCTGCCGGCCGGCCCCCCGCCGCGCATCGATCTGGCCTCAGCTGCCCAGCCGGGCGCGGATATCGGCGCTGTCGGTCCAGCCTTCCAGCCGCTGGGCGAGGTCTTGCGCCGCCGCGCTGCCGGCGGCCGGCAGGGCAATCTCCAGCTTCACCAGCTGGTCGCCGCGGGTGCCATCCTTGCGGGTGAAGCCGCGGCCCTTGAGGCGCAGCACCCGGCCAGAGGAACTGCCCGCGGCAACGCTCAGCATCACCGCGCCTTCCACTGTGGGCACCTTCACCTTGGCGCCATGCACCGCCTCGCCCAGGCCCACCGGCAGATCGAGGCGGATATCATCGCCATCGCGGGTGAAGAAGGGGTGCGGCTGGATCTGGATCGTCACCAGCGCATCGCCCGCCCCGCCCGGGCCCGGCTCGCCCTTGCCGGCAAGGCGCATCTGGATGCCATCCTCAAGGCCTGCTGGCAGCTTCAGGTCGATCGTCTTGCCATCAGACAGGGTGAGGCGCTGGCTGGCGGCGATTGCCGCATCGGGCAGCGAGACCGCCAGGCGATAGCGCACATCGGCCCCGCGCGGCGCCTGCCGGCCGCGGCCGCCAAAGCCGCCGCCGCCACCCAGGCCCCCGCCCATTCCGGCCCCGGGCCCGCGCCCGCCAAACAGGCCCTCGAAGATATCGCCGATATCGACACCCGCGCCGCCGCCGCCAAAATCCTCCGGCCGAAAGCCGCGCTGGCCGCCGCCGAAACCGCCACCGCCAAAGCCCGCCCCGCCGGCAAAGGCGGGGTTGCCGTCGATGTCGATCTCGCCGCGGTCGAAGCGGGCGCGCTTGTCCTTGTCCGAGAGGAGGTCATAGGCGCGCGTCACTTCCGAGAAGCGCTCGGCGGCCTTGGGGTTGTCCTGGTTGTGGTCGGGGTGCAGTTCCTTGGCCAGCTTGCGATAGGCGGACTTGATGTCCTTCTCGCTGGCGCCGCGCGCCACGCCCAGGGTTGCATAAGGATCTTGTGCCATGGCGCATAGCTAGGTGCCCGGGCGGGCGCCTGCAAGAGCCAGATCGTACTGGCCATCCAGAGCATTCTCTTCTAACGCGGGCGGCGAACGCAATGCCTTGGGGAAGCGCAGATGACTGACGAGCGCGAAGCCATCCGGGAGGCGGTGACCGGCACCGATCCGATGGCCCTGTTCGATGCCTGGTTCGCCGAGGCGCGCGCAAAAGAACCCAACGATCCTGAAGCCGTGGCGCTGGCCACCGCCACGCCGGGCGCGGCCCCTTCGGTGCGCATGGTGCTGATGAAGGACCACGGGCCCCATCTGGGCGATGGCGCCGGCTTTGTGTTCTACACCAACAGCCACAGCCGCAAGGGCGGGGAACTGCTGGGCAACCCGCAGGCGGCCATGCTGTTCCACTGGAAGAGCCTGCGCCGGCAGATCCGCATCGAGGGCAGCATCGCCCCCGTGCCCGACGAGATGGCCGATGCCTATTTCGCCAGCCGCAGCCGCGATTCGCAGATCGGCGCCCATGCCAGCCAGCAATCGCAGCCGCTGGCCAGCCGGGCGCGCTTCATTGCCGACATCGCCGGTGTCGTCACCCGCTATCCGCTGGGCAAGGTGCCCCGCCCGCCGCACTGGACAGGCTTCTGCCTGAAGGCCGAGGCGATCGAATTCTGGATGGACCGCCCCTTTCGCCTGCACGAGCGCCGGCGGTATACGCGCGATGGCGCCGGCGGCTGGGCCAGCACCCTGCTCTATCCCTGAAAGGGGCCTGATCCGATGAGTGGTTCACACGATTCGCATGCGCTCAGCCGCAGCGCCGCCTTTGCCAGCATCGCCACGGCCAGCCTGCTGCTGGGGATGAAGGGCTGGGCGGCGTGGACGACAGGCTCCACCGCCATGCTGGGCAGCCTGGCCGATACCGGGCTCGATCTGGTCGCCTCGATCGCCACCTTGCTGGGCGTGTGGGTGGCAGGGCAGGCGCCGGATGAGAATCACCGCTTCGGCCATGGCAAGGCCGAGGCCATCTCGGCGATGTTCCAGGTGGTGCTGATCGCCCTGTCGGCCGCGGCGCTGGCGGTGCATGCGGTGCAGCAGCTGTTCACCGGCGAGCGCACCACAGATGCCGGCGATGGCATACTGGCCTCTGGCGTGGCGATTGCGGCCACGCTGGCGCTGCTGGCCTGGCAGCGCCATGTGCTGGCGCGCACCCGCTCCATCGCCATTGCCACCGACCATATGCATTATCAGGCCGATCTGATGCTGAACGGGGCGGTGATCGTGGCGCTGTTGCTCGATCAATACGCCGGCTTCACCCGGGCCGATCCGCTGTTTGGCATCGGCATTGCGCTGTGGCTGGCCTATGGCGCCTGGGAAGCCGGGCAGGAGGCCATCGAGCAGCTGATGGACCATGAGTGGCACGACGACAAGAAGCAGCGCTTCATCGAGGTGCTGGCCCGCCACCCGGAATTGCGCGGCGTGCATGATCTGCGCACGCGCACCAGCGGCAACCGCGATTTCGTGCAGTTCCACGTGTGGGTGGATGGCAGCATGAGCGTGACCGAGGCCCACCGCGTGATGGACGAGATCGAGGACAAGCTGCACGCCGAATTTCCCGATGTGGAAATCCTCATCCATCCCGATCCGGAAGGGCATGTGGATGAAAGGGGCGTGGCGGCCGAGGATATCCTGCCGCACACGGCCTGATTTGCAGGCGGCGCCGGCCCGCGCCCCTTGGTCTCAACGCGCCGGGAACAGCTCGACGATATCGGCCAGCCGGTCGCGCACGGCCACGCGCTCTTCCTCGGTGGATTTGCCCAGCCGAACGACCACCAGCTGCTGATCGGGCGAGACCAGCACATATTGCCCCAGATGGCCGATCAGCGCGAACAGGCTGGCCGGCGCGCGGCCGGGAAACAGCTCTTCCTTGCCGGTGCTTTGTGGGCGGTTGATCCACAATTGCCCGCCATAGCCGGGGTTGGCGGGGCTGGGCTCGGTCATGAAGCGGATCCAGTCCACCGGCACCACCTGCGTACCGCTGGCCCTGCCGCCCTGGCGCAGGAACTCGCCCAGCCGGCCCCAGTCACGCGCGGTGGCATAGATCATCGAGCCGCCCAGCATGGTGCCGGCCGCATCATATTCGGCCACCATCGATTTCAGCCCCAGCGGCTGGGTGAGGCGGGTGTGGAAATATTCGTCGAGCACGCGCCGGCGCAGGGCGGCATCGGCACTGTCGGTCAGCGCGCGGGTGGCGATATCAGCCAGGATCACGCTGGTGGCGGTGGAATAGACCCAGCGCTTGCCCGGCTCTGCCACCAGCGGCTGGCTTTCGGCATAGGCGGCCATATTGTCGCGCCCGTCGAGGAAGAGCATGCGCGCGGTATCGGCCAGCTGCGGCGGATCGCTGTTTTCCACATGGGCCAGGCCCGATCGCATCTGCAACAGCTGGCGCAGGGTGATCTCGCCGCGCGGATCGCCCGGGCGCTGCCAGGCGGGAATCGGCGCGCCCATGTCGAGCCGCAGCTGCCCGTCGGAAACCAGCATGCCGATGAGAAGGCCCGTCACCGTCTTCGACATCGACCAGCCGATGAAGCGGGTGTCCTTGCCGAAGCCGGGGGCATAGCGTTCGGCCACCAGCTGGCCTTTGGAGACGACCAGCAGGGCGCGCGTTTCGCCCAGCCCCTTTTCGGTGAACAGCGCATCCACCGCCCGCGCCAGCGCCTGGCGCGAAGGGCCGGGATGGGCCACCACCGCCCCCAGCGCCTCTGCCGAAAGGGGCCCCTGCGCCGGCTGGGCACCATGGCAGCCGATCAGGGCTGGCAGCAGCGCCAGGGGCGCGATAAGGCGGAAGCCGAAAGGCAGGCGGGGCACCATGGGCGTGTCCATGCGCAAGCGGGCAGGCAATGGCAACCATAAAGCTGAAGCGACAGGTGTGGGCAGGCGGCGGGCTGGCGGGGCTGTTGGCGGCACTGCGCCGGCGGGTGCCCTGGGGGATGCGATTCGGGCTGGGGCTGGCCGTGGCGGGGCTGTTGCTGGCGGGCGGGTGGCTGCTGCCGGGCCTCTTGGCCAAGGTGCCGCTGGCCACGGCCTATAGCGCCCGGGTGGCCTGCGCCTGCCGCTATGTGGCGGGGCGGGATCTGGCCAGCTGCCGGCAGGATCTGGAAGCGGGCACCGAACTGGTGCGCCTGACAGAGGATGCCGCCAGCCACACGATCACCGCGCGCATGCTGCTGTTCTGGGCGGCCCACGCCACCTACACGCCCGGCCCCGGCTGCGTGCTGGAGCCGTGGAAGCGCTGATCGGAGTCAGCCGGGCGAATCAGGCGGCGAAGGTCTCGGCGATCCAGCCGCCGCCCACCACCCTGTCGCCGGCATAAAGCACTGCGGCCTGGCCGGGCGCCACGCCATATTCGGGGCCAGCAAAGCGGATCAGCGTTTCGGCGCCATCGCCCAGCGGCCCTGCCAGCACTGCCGGCACCGGCCGGGCCAGCGAACGCACCTTCACACACAGCGGCTCTGCGGCATCCAGCGGGCCGATGCGGTTCGTCTCGGTGATGCGCGCGGCGCCCACCGCCAGCAGCCGGCGCGGCCCCACCAGCACGCGCGCCTGCGCCGCATCGATGCCCACCACATACAGCGGCTCTGCCTGCCCGCCGATCTCCAGCCCCCGGCGCTGGCCCACGGTGTAGTGGATGATGCCCTTGTGCTCGCCCAGCACCGCGCCCGTTTCGGCATGGACAATGGCGCCGCCCATGCCCGCCTCTGGCCGCACCCGCCGCACGACGCTGGCATAATCGCCATCGGGCACGAAGCAGATATCCTGCGAATCGGGCTTGGCGGCCACCCTGAGGCCAAAATGCTGGGCCAGCGCGCGCACCTGCGGCTTTTCCATGCCGCCCAGCGGAAAGCGCAGATAATCGAGCTGGGCCTCGGTGGTGGCATAAAGGAAATAGGATTGATCGCGCGCCGGATCCACGGCGCGGTGCAGCTCGGCGCC
>DASRYE010000090.1:0-4768 GCA_035653915.1 Novosphingobium sp.
CGCCGGCGCTGGCCGCGGCCACCAGCCGGTCGCCCCATTCGGCCATGTCGGCTTCCACGGCCTGGGCCAGCGTGGCGGCAATTTCCGCGCCCAGCGCCTCGAATTGTTCGCGGGCAAGATCGCGGTCGATCGTCTGGATCATCGGTGGGGTGGCTTTCTGTGGGGGGAAGGGGCAGCCGGCACCGCTTCGCCAGGCGAAGGGCGCCGGCCCCTGTGTGCCGGCAAATCCCCCAACAAAAGGTTACCGCTTCAGGCGCCGGCGCCGGCCAGCAGGCGCTTGTCGGTCGCCAGCTTCAGCAGCGCCTTCTGCAGCTTTTCAAAAGCGCGCACCTCGATCTGGCGCACCCGCTCGCGGCTGACGTTATAGGTCTGCGAAAGTTCCTCCAGCGTCTGCGGCTCGTCCACCAGCCGGCGCTGGATGAGGATGGCCCGCTCGCGCTCGTTGAGGCTGGCCATCGCCTCGGTCAGCACCGCATGGCGCCAGCGCGCTTCCTCGGCATCGGCCACGGTCTCGTCCTGCAGCGGGCCGGCATCGGCCAGCATGTCCTGCCACTGGCCCTCGCCTTCCTCGTTGAGGCTGACATTGAGGCTGGCATCGCCGCCCATCATCATGCGCCGGTTCATCGCCACCACTTCGGCCTCGGGCACGCCGAGATGGGTGGCGATGTGCTTCACATCGTCGGGGTGGAGGTCGCTGTCCTCATAGGCGTCGATGTTCTTCTTCATCCGCCGCAGGTTGAAGAACAGCTTCTTCTGCGCCGCCGTGGTGCCGATCTTCACCAGGCTCCAGCTGCGCAGGATGAATTCCTGGATGCTCGCCTTGATCCACCACATGGCATAGGTGGCCAGGCGAAAGCCCCTGTCGGCCTCGAATTTCTTCACGCCCTGCATCAGGCCGATATTGCCCTCGGCGATCAGCTCGCTCATCGGCAGGCCATAGCCGCGATAGCCCATGGCGATCTTGGCCACCAGCCTGAGGTGGCTGGTCACAAGCTGGCGCGCGGCCTCGGGATCCTGATGCTCGGCATAGCGCTTGGCGAGCATGTATTCCTGCTCGGGCGTGAGCACCGGGAACTTCTTGATTTCCGCCAGATAGCGGTTCAGCCCGGCCTCTGTGGAGGGGGCTGCTGGCGTCGCCGGCAGGTTGCTGTCGCTGGTCATCGGCATGGTCCTCGTCAAATGTCAGCTCACCCTTGAAAGACCCTTAAGCGGCATCCCTCGGCGGTGGCCACGCGCCGGAGGGCGGTTCCGGCAGAAAAAAACCGGGCTGGTCGGCATGTAAACTCCCCAGCCGGGCAAGCAGTTCCCGCATATCGGCGGGAAGATCGCTGGCGAACCGCAGAGTCTCGCCAGAAACGGGGTGGATAAACCCCAGCACGGTGGCATGCAATGCCTGGCGGGCAAAGCCCAGCTGCGCCAGCAGGGTTCTAAGCGATTTGGATGCGCTGCCATATACGGGATCACCCAATAGCGCATGGCCGATGGACGCCATGTGAACGCGCACCTGATGGGTGCGCCCGGTTTCCAGCCGGCATTCCACCAGCGCGGCTCCGGCCAGCGCCTCGCGCAGGCGGTAATGGGTGATGGCATGCTTGCCGCGGCCGCCTTCTGCCGGCAGGCGCGCGCCTTCGGGCAGCAGGGCCATCTTCTTGCGGTCCCTGTCCGATCGGGCGATGATGCCCCTGAGGGTGCCCTGGGGCGGCATGGGCACGCCCGCTGTCAGGCACAGATAGGCCCGCTCGATCGAATGGTCGGCAAACTGGCGGGCCAGGCCTTCGTGCGCGGCATCGCTCTTGGCCACCACCAGCAGGCCCGATGTGTCCTTGTCGATCCGGTGGACGATGCCCGGCCGCGCCACCCCGCCAATGCCGGAAAGGCGTCCGGCGCAATGGTGCAGCAGCGCGTTCACCAGCGTGCCGTCGGGGTTGCCGGCGGCCGGGTGCACCACAAGCCCCGCGGGCTTGTCCACCACGATCAGGTGCTCGTCCTCATGGGCGATGACGAGGGGAATATCCTGCGCCTCGGCGGCCAGCGGGGCAGGGGCGGGCAGGCGGATGGCAAAGGCCAGCCCCTGCGCCACCTTGGCAGAGCCATTGCCGGCCGGCCGGCCGCCCACTTCCACCCGGCCCTCGGCCAGCAGCGTCTTCACCCGCTCGCGCGACAGCGCGCTCGCCTCGGCCAAAGCGCGGTCGAGACGGCCGGGCGTGCCGATGACGCCTTGCAACAGTGTTTCCCCCTGGTTCATTACCCTCCACATGGGCATCGACGTGACGCTTGCAAGGGGCATTATCGCCACACTTCTGGCAGAAGCGGCGCGCGCGCACCCGCAAGAGGCCTGCGGATTGCTGCTGGGGCCGGCACAGGGGCCGATTCGCGCGGTGGTGCCTTGCGCCAATGTCGCGGCCGATCCGGCCCGCCATTTCGAGATCGACCCCGCAGCGCTGATCGCCGCCCACCGCGCGGCAAGGGGTGGCGGGCCGGCGGTGCTGGGCTATTACCATTCGCACCCCGAAGGGCCGCCGGTGCCTTCTGCCACCGATCGCGCCATGGCCTGCGGCGACGGGCGGATCTGGGCGATTGTGGGCGAGGGGCGGCTGCGTTGCTGGCGCGATGGCCCCTTAGGCTTCGAGGCGCTTTCCACGCGCGAGATTGACGGCTAGGACAGCACGCCTCCCGGCCATATCTTTCTGCAATTTTGTATGCGCCGAAGTGTGAAAGACCTGCGATGACGAGCGATATGATTGACCGCACCGAGGCCCTTGATCTGGCCAGCCTGCTGTGTTCGCGCATGTGCCATGATCTGCTCTCGCCGGTGGGGGCGATGACCAACGGGCTGGAACTGCTGGCCGACGAGCAGGATCCGGACATGCGTCGCCGCTGCTTTGAACTGCTGGAGCAGAGCGCGGCTTCCACCGCCGCCAAGCTCAAGTTCTTTCGCCTGGCCTTTGGCGCGGCCGGCGGCTTTGGCGACAGCGTGGCCGTGGCCGAGGCCCGCGCGCTGATCGAGGGGCTGATCGCCGGGCGCGAGAAGCTGGAGCTGAACTGGCAGATCACCGTGGATGCGCTGCCCAAGCCGGCGGTGAAAACCGTGCTCAACCTGGCGATGATCGCCATCGAGGCGCTGGTGCGCGGCGGGCGCGTGGATGTGGCGGCCGAACTGCGCCAGGATCTTGAGGTGCCGGCGACCGAGATCGTCGTGCGCGCGATTGGCCCGCGCATTGCCTTCGATCCGGTGGTGGGCCAGGCGCTGGAAGGTAAGCTGGCGCCCGAGGAGTTGTCGAGCCGCACGGCGCCTGCGCGGATGCTGGCCAATATCGCTGCCCGGCTGGGCGGGGTTCTGCAATTTGCGCAAGTGCCCGAGGCGTTGGTGCTGGGGGCGGTGTTGCCGCTGGCCTGAGCGGAAGGAGGCGGCATGGACGAGCTGATCACCCGCGAAGTGCCATCGCCCAACTGGAACGCGCGCCAGTTGCCGATCAGCATGGTGGTGCTGCATTACACCGGCATGCGCAGCGCGGCAGAGGCGATCGCCCGCCTCACCGATCCGGCCGCCGAAGTCTCCGCCCATTATCTCATCGACGAGGATGGCACGGTGCTGCGCATGGTGGCCGAGGAACACCGCGCCTGGCATGCCGGGCGCAGCTATTGGCGCGGCATCACCGATGTCAATTCGGCCAGCATCGGCATAGAGCTGGTGAACCCGGGCCATGAATTCGGCTATCGCCCCTTCACCGATGCGCAGATGGAAGCGCTGATCCCGCTGCTGGCCGGCATTATCGCCCGCCACAATATCGAGCCGGCCAATGTGGTGGGCCATTCCGATGTGGCGCCGGCGCGCAAGGCGGATCCGGGCGAATTGTTCGAATGGGAAACGCTGGCCCGCTATGGCCTGGCGATGGCCACGCCCGCTCCGCGCATCCGCCTGCTGCACGAGAACCCCGGCGCCTTCTTCCTCAGCCTTGAGCGCTATGGCTATGACATTGCCGATACAGAAGCGGCCGTCACTGCCTTCCAGCGCCGCTTTCGCCCGCGCATTATCGACGGGCAGATCGATGGCGAGGTGGGCGCGCTGCTGTTCGAACTGCTGCTGGCGCGCGACACCGATGCGCGCGATTCGCTCGACCCTGATTGCGACGACAGCGATTTTCCCTTCTGAGCGGGGGCCCTTCTTGCATCCCGCTTGCCGCGCTGGCGCCCCGGTGCTAACGCGCGCCCCACACCAGGGGGCCGGGCAGCCGCGTCATCGCTTGCGATGCCGAGGAAAGTCCGGGCTCCACGAAATGAGGGTGGCGGGTAACGCCCGCCCGGTGGGGCGCCTGCCGCAAGGCAGGGGCCGAAGCCGAGGGACAGTGCCACAGAGAGCAGACCGCCAAGGGGCCGCAAGGCCCTGCGGCAAGGGTGAAAGGGTGCGGTAAGAGCGCACCGCGGGGCTGGTAACAGCACCGGCATGGTAAACCCCACCCGGAGCAAGACCGAATAGGGGCGGGGCGCCTTCGCAAGGAGGCCGGCCTGTTTCGAGCCGAGGCCGCAAGGCCTGTCGCCGCCCGGGTTGGTTGCTGGAGCGTGCGGAGCAATCCGCCGCCTAGAGGAATGGCTGCCGCTGGCTGCCGCGTCCGCAAGGATACGAGCAGCCTTCACAGAACCCGGCTTACAGGCCCCCTGGTGTTTTCGGTTGTGTTTTCGGTTCAAGCTGAGCTTGCGGCTCCGGCCCTCTCCCCCACCCGGCCACTCTTAGGGTACTATCGTTGGGTGGCCGGGTAGGGGAGAGGGC
>DASRYE010000091.1:0-3070 GCA_035653915.1 Novosphingobium sp.
CGACGGGACATGGGCAAGTTCCTCGATTCTTCTGCGTTGGTTGCACGGGTCGCCCGATGGCGGCGTTTGCTCCCTAAAGGCAGGAGCGGCCCCAAAAGGCAAGCCCCGGCAAACGAGGAGCAGCTTGGGCAAGCTGGCTCGCGCGGCCGGGGCGTGGCAGGCCATATAGGCGATCTGCGTGGATTCTTCAACTGGCGCTGAAAAGGGGGGGATGGATCCGTTTCGGCGGGGCCGGGCGGGCAATGGCTCCATCCTGCGGGGCATCGCTTGGCGGCGGGCGGGGGCGGGGCTAACCCCTTGACGGATGAAGGAGGAGATTGCCAGCGCCCGCCTGGGCCTGTTCGTCTGCGGAGCGCAGAAAGGGGGCACCAGCGCGCTGGCTGCCTATCTGCGCCAGCATCCCGGCCTCTCCCCCCCGCCCGCCAAGGAGCTGCATTTTTTCGACGATGAGGCGCGCTGCTGGGCCCGCCCGGATTACACCGCGCTGGAAGCCGGCTTTGCCCCGGCAGATGGCCGGCTGCGCTATGAATGCACGCCGGCCTATGGCTTCTGGCGGCCGGCGCTGGCGCGCATTGCGGCCTATCATCCGGCCGCGCGGCTGGTGTTTGTGCTGCGCGATCCGTTTCACAGGGCCTGGTCGCACTGGTGCATGGAATATGCCCGGGGCGCAGAAAGCCTGCCCTTTGCCGAGGCGATCCGCGCTGGCCGGCGGCGGCTGCGCGGGCGGGGCGGGCTGGATCCGGCGTGGCGGGCGTGGTCCTATGTGGAGCGGGGGTTCTATGGGCTGCAGCTGGCGCGGGCGCGGGGGCATTTCCCGGCGGCGCAGATCCTGTGCCTGCGATCGGAAGATCTGGCGGCGGATCCGGCCGGCACGCTTGCGCGCCTGGCCGGTTTCGCCGGGCTGGCGCCCTTTCCGCCCCTTGCGCCCTTGCGCGTGCATGAAGCGCCGCGCAGGGCCTGGCCGTGCGCTCCCACAGAGGCGGACCGGGCGCTGGTGATGGCCGAGCTGGCCGCGGACCTGGCCGATTGCACGCGGCTTTCGGGGCTGGATACCGGCGGCTGGGGCACCTGCCTGCCCGCCGTCAGAAGCCCAGCCTGAAGCCGGCGCTGCCGGTGGTGGTGTCGCCCGCGGCCGCGCCAAAGCTGCGCACCACGCTCAGATCCAGCCACAGGCGATGCGTGAGGCGCAAGGTGGCGTTGCCGGCCAGCTCCTCCCACCCGTCGCGCCGGTGCAGCACGCCCAGTTCCGGCACGGCATGGCCGCTTTGCGTGTCAAACCCCAGCAGCGTCACGGTGGACAGGCCATTGCTGGTGGCATGGTGCGAATAGCCAAGGCCGATCAGGCTTTGCTGCGCGCGGCCCAGCGTATGGTCCAGCCGGATGGCGGCAATGCCGGTCAGTGCCGGCTCGGACGACTGGAAATCATCCGTGCCATCATTGTGATAGCCCGGGTGGAGCAGGCGGCTGTAGGTGTAGGTGAGCGTTAGCGTGGGGGTGGCATACCAGTGCGGCCCCAGCCGCAGGATGCGCCCGAAATCCGCCCCCAGCGCCCAATAGGGGCTGCTGTGGAAAGGGCTGCTGCGCGGGCCGGTGGCGCCATTGATCTCGCCATATTGCTGCCGGCCATAGCTGGCCCAGCCATCGAACACCCAATGGCCAAAGCGCCCGCCGCCGCCCAGCGTGCCCACCAGATAGGTGGAGGGCAGGGCGGTGTCGCTGCGTTCCAGCGTGCTGCGATAGGCGGTGAAGGCGCCGCGCAGATAGTAATCGCCCAGCTTGCGGCTGAGCCCTGTCACGGCAAAGCCGCCGCGCGGGCCGCCATCGCGATCGGCGATGCCGCCGCTGGCTTCGGCCAGCCAGTGGATGGCGGGCGCCGGCGGGCCGGCAAGGGTGGCGGCCTGCGGGTCGGTGCTGGCTGGCTGGGGGCTGCTGGTCAGCGCGTTGATCGACACCGTGTCCTGCCCGGCGGCAAGGGCGGATTGGGCGGGCGCGCTTTCCGTTTGCGCGGCCAGTGGCGGCGCGCCGGCAACAAGGGCCAACGGGGCGAAAGCGGCGGCCAGCGGCCACCGGCGACAGGTGCCGGGCTGCATGGATCAGGCCGCGCGCCGCACGATTGGCGCGGCCGGCGCGGGGGCCGGGGCCACAGGCTCGGCGCGGGGAGGCACATCCAGCCCCTTGCGCCGGTCGAACACCAGCGGCACGCGCACTTGTGCCACAAAGCCATCTGCTCGCCGCGCCAGCGCCACATCGCCGCCATGGGCCCGCGCGATGGAGCGGCACACCGCCAGCCCCAGCCCGGTGCCCGGCTTGCCGGATTTGCGCGCCGCCTCGGTGCGATAGAAGGGCTCGAACACATGGTCGAGCTCGTCCATCGGGATGCCCGGGCCATCGTCGATCACCTCGGCCACCGCCTCATCGCCGCGCACGGCCACCCGCACGCGCGCATGCTCGCCATATTTCACCGCGTTTTCGAGCAGATTGCCCAGCAGGCGGCGCATCCCCACCGGATCCACCTCGACAGGGGCGTGGGCGCTTGGCTCCAGCTCCACCCGGCCGCCGATCAGCCGCGCATCGCGCACTGTGCCGGCCACCAGATCGGCCAGGTCCAGCGTCTCGCGCGGGCCGGGGGTGGAAGCATCGCGGATGAAGGTGATGACCTGGCTGATCATCTGCTCCATCTCGGTCACTTCCTTCAGCAGCCCATCGCGCAGGCCATCGGGGGCATCCTCGATGCGGAAGCGCAGCCGCGTGAGGGGGGTGCGCAGATCGTGGCTGATGGCCCCCACCATCGCCGTCCGGTCGTCGACAAAGGCGCGCAGGCGGTTCTGCATCTGGTTGAAGGCATAGGCCGCGCGGCCAATCTCCGCCGGGCCGGAAAGCGGCATGATGGTGGTGGACGGATCGCGCCCCAGCGCTTCGGCGGCGCGGGCAAAGCCCTGCAGCGGGCGCACGATGCGCCGCGCAAACAGCCAGGCCAGCGGGCTGACGATCAGCAGCGAGCAGGCAAACCAGGCCATCACCCTGAGCTGCCAGCTGTTGGGGAACGGCTCTGGCGCGGGGGCCACGGCCA
>DASRYE010000092.1:0-4006 GCA_035653915.1 Novosphingobium sp.
CCGATGCACAAGATCAAGGCCAACGTCGACAAGCAGCTGGCCGCCTGCGGCGAGGCGCCCTTCTATACGCTGGGGCCGCTGACCACCGACGTCGCGCCGGGCTATGACCACATCACGTCTGCGATCGGTGCAGCCATGATCGGCTGGTTCGGCACGGCGATGCTCTGCTATGTCACCCCCAAGGAGCACCTGGGCCTGCCCGACCGTGACGATGTGAAGGTGGGCGTGGTGACGTACAAGCTGGCCGCCCATGCGGCGGACCTCGCCAAGGGCCACCCGGCCGCCAAGCTGCGCGACGATGCCCTCAGCCGCGCCCGTTTCGACTTCCGCTGGCGCGACCAGTTCAACCTCAGCCTCGATCCCGATACGGCCGAGCAGTATCACGACCAGACGCTGCCGGCCGAAGGGGCCAAATCGGCGCATTTCTGCTCCATGTGCGGCCCCAAATTCTGCTCGATGAAGATCACGCAGGAAGTGCGCGATTTTGCCGCGAAGCAGAACGCCCCGATCGAGACCTTCGCCGCGGCCGAGGAGGCCGAGCAGGGCATGGCGCAAATGGCCGAGAAATACCGCGAGGGCGGCGATCTCTACATGCCGGCGGCCGAATAGTCTGCCCTTGGCACAGGCGCCGCGCGGCAGGGCTTCTCTTGCCCGCGGCGCCTGTGTAGAGCCCGGATGGTGAGCACGCCCCTACCAGACCTTGCCATCCGCCTGGCCCGCGCCGCCTTCAACCGCGCTTTGGCTGCCGGCGATGTGGCCGCCATCGGCCCGCTGCTGGCGCCTGCCGCGCTGCTTGTCACCGGCACGGACAGTGCGGTGATCAGCGGCCGCAAGGCGCAGATCCTTGCCTGGAAGCGCGAATTTGCCGCGCCCGGGCGCACCACCTACACCCGCACGCCCGAAACCATCACGGTGAGCCCCGTAGAGCCCATCGCCATGGAGCACGGCCGGTGGACCGGCACCGATGCCGACGGCCTGCCGCTGGCCTCTGGCACCTATGCGGCCAAATGGCGCAATCTGGCGCCGGGCGGCGCGCAATGGGTGATCGAGGCGGAGATCTACGTGACGCTGGGGTGAGGTGGGCTTCAGCGCACCGGGATCACCTCGGCCTGCTGCCAGGGGGCAATGGGGCCGCCATCGCGCTGGCGGAAGGCCTGGGGCAGTTCCTCCACCATATCCCACGAGGCGCCCAGCCGGCCAAAGCCCACGCACACCGCGCAGAACATCCCCAGCTCGACGATCTGCGCCTCGGTGAAATGCGCGCGCAGCCTGTCGTGAAAGGCATCGTCAAGGCTGAGATGGTTGGTGGCCAGCCGCTCGCCATAATCGATCGCCAGCTTTTCGGCCGGGGTCAGGTCGTCGGCTTCCATCGGGCGTTCCAGCGTGCATACCAGCGCCTCGTCCACTCCGGCGGCGGCCGGGCCGGCATAGCGGATGGCCATGCAGCTGCGGCACTGGTTGTGATAGGCAATGCGCAGCCGCACCAGTTCCAGCAGCCGTTCGGGCAGGCTGCGCTCGGCCTTCAGCGCGGCGAAGAAGCGCACGAAGCCCTTGGCCGTCTCGGGCTTGTGGGCCATGATCCGCAAGGTGCCGCGCTCCAGCACGCTGGCTTCGTCGGCATGGGTGATGGCGCGCAGTTCCGGGTCCCAGTCGGTATGGTCGATCTTGCTGATGCGAGACATGTGCTCTCCCCTTTTTCGGGAGAGGATAGCAGGCTGGCGCCTGTGCCCCACCTGCCGGAAAGCCTAGCATCCATGCAGCAAAACGCCCCCGCCGGCATGGGCAGGGGCGCTTTGCTGAGGCCTTTGCTGAGGCCAAGGGAGGGCGGCGGGGCAGGCCCCGCGCGGCCGCTCTCTTAGCGCACGGCGATGTCGGCAGCGTCGATGTGCTTCACTTCGCGCAGCGGGAAGTTCACCGGCTGGCTGTCGAAGGTGCCCGACACGCCGCTCTTGGTGACGCGCAGCTCGAAGGGGGCGGTGCCGTTCAGCGCGGTGCCGCGCAGAACCTTGACATTGCCTTCCTGGGCGGCGGTATAGGTATAGTCCACACCCTGATAGGTGAAGGTGGACTTGGCTTCCTCGGCCTGCGCGATGGCGGGCACGGCGATGAGGGCAGCGGCGGCAAACAGCGACTTGATCATGGCAATATCCCCTGATTGGTTAGGAATGATTGCCTCGGGCACCCGTTATCTTGTTGCATCGCAGCATATGGCTTCGGCAGTTGCAGGCAAATGCATTAAAGGGCATTTCCATTGCAAAATGCGCAACAATGCCCTGCTTGCCGATAAGGTCGGCGCCAAAACAGACACTTGTGCCGGTGAACGCCAGCCCGGTGTGGCGGATATTTTTTTGCCGCAAACGTATGTGCCGCCGGCTGATCGCGCCGCGATGGCGAATCATATGCCATTTCGGTTTCCATATTGGCCCTGGATAACCATTCAGGCGAGGCTGGCGTGCAGCCTCTGCAGATCTTCCGGGTGGCACAGGTCTGTGCCGGGGTTGAGCACGGCGGCAGCGCCTGCGGCCATCGCCCAGCGCAGGGCGCCAGCCGCCTCTTCGCCCAGCAGGAAGCCGTGGAGCAGGCCGGCGACGAAACTGTCGCCCGCGCCGGTGGCGCTTTTCACCGGCACATCCAGCGCCGGGTGGATAAGCACACCGCCCGCATGTGCCAGAACGGCACCTTCATGCCCCATGCTGACCGCCACATGCGCCGCCTTGCCCGCGCGCACCAGTTCCAGCGCGGCGCGGCCCACGGCCTCGGCATTTTCCAGCTTGCGGCCCACCAGCGCCTCGAATTCGCCCTGGCTGGGCTTGGCCAGGAACAGGCCGCCGGCGGCCATGGCCGCGGCCAGCGCCGGCCCGCTGGTATCCACTGCCAGCCGCAGGCCGCTGCCGGCCAGCCCCTGCGCCAGCCGGGCGTAGAAATCCACCGGCACCCCCCGCGGCAGCGAGCCGGAGGCCACCAGCCAGCCATGCGGCCCCCCTTCGCGGCCCAGCGCCAGGCAATGGTCGAAGGCGGCCTGCCATTCGCTCTCGGCCAGCAGCGGGCCATCGGGCACGAAGCGGAATTCGCGCCCGGTGCTGCGCTCGAACACGCTGAGCGACTGGCGGGTGTGATCGTGGATGGGGATGCGGCAGCGTTCCAGCCCGTGCTGATCCAGCAATTCGTCGAGCAGGGCGCCCGTGGCCCCGCCCGCCAGATAGGCCACTTCCACCGCATGGCCCAGCCGCGCCAGCACCCGCGCCACATTGATCCCCCCGCCGCCCGGATCATACCTTTCGGCATGGGTGCGGATCTTGTGGGTGGGGAACACCGCCTCGGCCTCGCAGGCGCCATCGATGGCAGGGTTCATCGTCAGCGTGGCGATGCGGGGCCGGCAAGGGGCGGGCATGCGGGGGTGTTCCTGCTGGGCTGCGGCGGGTTGCCTCAGCGCTTCTTCACGAATTCGGCGCGCAGCACCAGCCCCTTGATGCCATCGAACTTGCAGTCGATCTCCTGCGCATCGCCCGTCAGCCGGATCGACTTGATGAGCGTGCCGCGCTTCAGCGTCTGGCCGGCGCCCTTCACGTCGAGGTCCTTGATCAGCGTCACCTGATCGCCATCGGCGAGGAGGTTGCCCACCGCATCGCGCACCTCGATTTGCCCGCCGGATGCCTGCGCACTGGCTGCGCGCCGCGCCGCCAGTTCGGCCGCCGGCATCCATTCGCCGCTCTCTTCGTCATACACGTAATCGTCGTCGCTCATCTGTGCCTCCCGTGGCGTGTGGGCCGCCCATGCCAGCTTGCGGGGGGCAGCGCCAGTCTTCTGCGCAAAAGGGGTATTCTGCGCAAAGGCGGGCGTTAACCCCTTTGTCAGGCTGGGTTCACTTGGCCATTGCTACGTAAAGGGCGAATGCGTTGCAGGAGGATTTGAGATGGCACGCCGGAAGGTTGACAGGGTGGGGCTGGCGTTGGGCACGGGGGCCTGCGCGCTGATGTTGGCGGCAAGCCCGGTGCTGGGCGCGGCC
>DASRYE010000093.1:0-8692 GCA_035653915.1 Novosphingobium sp.
CGGCCCATGCTCATCAGGCGCCAGCCGCCGGGCAGAGGAAGCGCGAAAGCCCGCCTCGCGCAGCAGGTGCGCCAGCGCCGCCGTGGTGATCCCCTGCGCCAGCGCCGGCTCAGGGTCGATCACGAAGGCGCGCTGGCCGGCTGCCATGCGCAGGGCATGGGCGCCGCGCAGCAGCCCCTCGGCCACATCCACCCGCAGCCACTGGCGCGCGCATCGGCGATAGCCGAAAGGCACAGTGCCCGCCGCAGCTTCCAGCACCGCAGCATGGCCCGGCGGCGGGCCATCCCTGCCGGCCAGCATCGCCCACAGCCGCAGCGCCGCCGGCTGCACCATCGCCGGCACGAACAGATCCAGCGCCCCCACCTTCACGCCCAGCCGCCGCAAACCCTCGCGCCGGCCCTTGTCGAGCCGATCCACCCCGCTGCCCGCGCGGGCGATCACCCCGCCCGCTTCCACCAGGCGGATCAGCAAGGCGCGCAATTCCGGGCCGGATTCCTCCGCGCGGCTGGCTTCTTCCAGCCTTGCGAGCGGCGCCAGCGGCCCCAGCTTGCGCCCCAGCCAGGCAGCCAGCGCCTGCGCCAGCGCCTCGCGCTCGGCCGGCGGCACGCGCTCCAGCGCGGGATCGAGGCGCGGCTGCGGGCGAATGCCACCGCGCGGCGCCTCCAGCCGGGCAATCGGCTCGCCCCGCCACAACACCGCGCCGGGCGCCAGCGCCACTTCGCCCTGCCCCCTGTCGCCCTGTTTCGCGCCGCGCCGCCCGGCCGGCTGCTTCAGCGCGGCGATCAATTCCTGCGCGCGCACCGCCAGCAATTGCGGCAGGTGCTTTTCGGCGGCGGCCAGCAGCAGCTTCTGATCGGCCAGCCGCGCCACCGGATCCACCCGGAAGCGAAAGCCGCGCAGGCTGCCCAGCTTCTCGCCCTCCACCAGCACATCCTCGCCTTCCAGCAGCACCGGCAGCAGCGCCGCATCCGGCCCCAGCCGGCGCATCAGCACAGTGGTGCGCCGGTTGACGAAACGCTCCGTCAGCCGCCCGTGCAGCGCATCCGACAGGCGCGCTTCCACCCCCCGGGCGCGCTCGGCCATCTCGCTGCGGTTCAGCACCCAGTCGGGCCGCTGGCAGATATAGGCCCAGCTGCGGATGGCGGCGATCCGGCCCTGCAGCGTGTCGATATCGCCCGCCGTATTGTCGAGCGCGCTGATCGCCCGGGGCGCATGGTCGCTCGCCAGCGTGCCGCGAGACAGTTCCTCCCACAGCCGCGCCACGAAGCGGGCATGGGTTTCGGCCCCCTGGTTGCGGAAATCGGGCAGCGAGCAGACATGCCAGAAGCGGCGGATCTGCCCCGGCAATTGCAGCCCGCGCGCAATGGCCGGATCTTCCGCCAGGATCTTCAGCACGGCAAGGTCGATCGCCTGCGGGGCGGGCGCCAGTTCGGGCAGCAGGGGCGGCGCTTCCAGATCGGCGATCAGCCTGGCCAGCGTGTCAAAACGCGGCTCCGCCTCGCGCCAGAACAGGCGGGTGAGGGGGGCAAAGCGGTGTTCCTCGATGGCAAAGACCTCGTCCTCGCCAAATTCGGCATCATGGCCGCCGCTGCCGGCCAGCGTGCCAAAGGTGCCATCGCGCTGGTGGCGCCCGGCGCGCCCGGCGATCTGCGCCATTTCCGTGGGCGTCAGCCGCCTTTGCCGCACGCCATCGAACTTGGAGAGGCCGGCAAAGGCCACATGCCCCACATCAAGGTTAAGCCCCATGCCGATGGCATCGGTGGCCACCAGATAATCCACCTCGCCCGCCTGATAGAGCGCCACTTGCTTGTTGCGCGTTTCGGGTGAAAGCGCGCCCATCACCACCGCCGCGCCGCCGCGAAAGCGCCGCAGCATTTCGGCTACGGCATAAACCTGCTCGGCCGAGAAGGCGACGATGACGCTGCGCGGCGGAATGCGCGAGAGCTTTTTCGCGCCGGCATGGCTGAGCGTGGAAAAGCGCGGCCGGCTGATGATCTCGGCCTCGGGCACCAGCGCCTTCACCATCGGCTCCATCACCGAGGAGCCGAGCAGCATCGTCTCTTCACGCCCGCGCATGTTGAGCAGCCTGTCGGTAAACACATGGCCGCGCTCGCGGTCGGCGCACAGTTGCACCTCGTCCAGCGCCATGAAGGCCAGATCGGCGCGGGCCGGCATCGCCTCTGCGGTGCACAGCAGCCAGCGCGCGCCGGGCGGCTCGATCCGCTCCTCGCCGGTGATCAGCGCCACCCGCTCGCGCCCCTTGATCGCGCAGACCTTCTCATACACCTCGCGCGCCAGCAGCCGTAGCGGAAAGCCGATGGCGCCAGAGGAATGGGCACACAGGCGCTCGATCGCCAGATGGGTCTTGCCGGTGTTGGTGGGGCCCAGCACGGCCATCACGCGGCCATCGCCGGAAGGGCCCTGCGGGCGGGCATGAGGGCGCGGGGCAGCCCTTGGGGCGGGGGCATGTCTGGCCATTGCCAAGCCAATCTGGCATCGCCCATGGCAGACTGCAAGGCCCCCTGCGGCCAACGGGCGTTAGCGCAGGATTAACCCTGCTGGTGCACCAAGGGCATGAACGGCCCGCACCCCCTGCGGGTGCTTCGGGAACACCGCGTTTGGATCAGCTGTCTTCCTCTGCTGCTGCCCTGGCCCTGCCGCGGGCCCGGCTGTTTCGCGCCCAGCCGCCGCGCACGGGGCTGGCCGGCTGGCTGGAGAAGCGCCGCATCGCCACCGATCTGGCCCGCGATGTCGGCAGCGCGCCGTGGTGGCGCGGGCTGGGGCTGGTGATGGGCTGCTCGGCCGGCGCGTTGATGCTGCTGCCGGGGCTGGCGCCGCTGCCGGGCCTGGCCGCCAGCCCGCTGGCCAGCGCCCAGCTGGCCGAATGGCGCGCCGGCGCCACCCGCCCGCTGGCGATGGGTGGCGCAATCGGCCGGATCGGCCTGCCCGGCCCCTTTGCCCGGCCCACCGATCATGCCGCCGAACGCCCCCGCCTCGATCTTGTCGCCACGCTGGGCGAGGGGGATACGCTGGCCGATGCCCTGCGCCGCTCTGGCGTGGGCCCGGCCGATATGGCCCAGGCGCTGGCGCTGGTGAAGCCGGCCCTGCCGGCAGAGGGGCTGGCGCCGGGCACCCGCATCGCCATCACCCTGGGCCCGCGCGCCGATGACAACGCCCCGCGCCGACTTGATGGCCTGCAATTGCACGCCGGCTTTGCAGAGGATCTGGCGCTCAGCCGGCAGGGGGGCACGCTGGTGCTCGCCCGCCATGCGCTGGCGGTGGATGCCACCCCCTTGCACATCCGCGGCGTGGTGGGTGAAGGCGGGCTCTATCGCTCGGCCCGGGCGCAAGGGGTGCCGGCGGGCGCCATGCAGCAATATCTCGAAGCGCTCGATGCCCATTTCAGCATCGATGAAGTGCGCCCCGGCGATGTCTTCGATCTTGTCGTCACCAGCCAGCGCGCGGCCGATGGGCAAAGCCGGCTGGGCAATGTGCTCTATGCCGGGCTGGAGCAGGCCGGCCGCCCGCGCACCCAGCTGGTGCGCTGGGGCGGCGAGGGCCAGTTCTTCGACGCGCTGGCCCCGGCAGACACCACCGCCAGCGCCGGGCTGGTGCTGCCGGTGGCCGGCGCGCGGATCACCTCGTCCTTCGGCATGCGCTATCACCCCATCCTTGGCTACGAACGGATGCATTCGGGCACCGATCTGGCCGCCCCCTGGGGCTCGCCGGTCTACGCGGTGGCCGATGGCTATGTGGAATATGCCGGCTGGCATGGCGGCCATGGCAATTATCTGCGCCTGGCCCATGGCGGCGGGGTGGAGACAGGCTATGGCCATCTCAGCCGCTATGCGGTGGCCTCGGGCATGCGGGTGCGGGCGGGCCAGGTGATCGGCTATGTCGGTTCCACCGGCCTCTCCACCGGCGCGCATCTGCACTACGAAGTGTTCCAGTCGGGCCGGGCGATCGATCCGATGAGCGTGCATTTCATCGTGCGCGCCGGGGTGGACCCGCGCGAGCAGGCGGTGTTCCGCGCCCGGCTGGCAGCGCTCCTGCGGCTGCCGGTCAAAACGCAAGGGTAATTGTGTTTTTTGCGCGGCGGGCTGCTGGGCGGCCGGCCTTTTCGCGGGGCGATCAAAGGGCTAGAAGCCGCGCATGACCCAGACCATCACCGCGCCTTTTCCGGCGCTTCGCCCTCGCCGCCTGCGCGCCACCGCCTGGAGCCGCGCGCTGCACCGCGAAACCGTGTTGACCCCGGCCGATCTCATCTGGCCGCTGTTCGTCACCGAGGGGCAGGGCGTGGAAGAACCCATCGCCAGCCTGCCGGGCGTGTCGCGCTGGTCGGTCGATGGCATGGTGGCGCGGGCGAAGGAAGCGGCGGCGGCCGGCATTCCCTGCCTTGCCCTCTTCCCCAACACCCAGCCGGAACGGCGCAGCCATGATGGCGCCGAGGCGCTCAACCCCGACAATCTCATGTGCCGCGCCATCCGCGCCATCCGCGATGCGCTGGGCGATGGCATCGGCATCCTCACCGATGTCGCGCTCGATCCCTACACCGCCCACGGGCAGGATGGGCTGATCGACGAGGAAGGCTATGTGCTGAACGATGCGACGGTGGAAGTGCTGGTGGGCCAGAGCCTGAACCAGGCCCATGCCGGCGCCGATATCATCGCCCCGTCTGATATGATGGATGGTCGCATCGCCGCCATCCGCGATGCGCTGGAAGGGGCCAGCCTGCCCAATGTGCAGATCATGTCCTATGCCGCCAAATATGCCAGCGCCTTCTATGGCCCGTTCCGCGATGCGGTGGGCAGCCGGGGCCTGCTGAAGGGCGACAAGAAGACCTATCAGATGGATCCGGGCAACACCGAGGAAGCCCTGCGCGAAGTGGCGATGGATCTGGCCGAAGGCGCCGACAGCGTGATGGTGAAGCCGGGCCTGCCCTATCTCGACATCGCCCGCCGGGTGAAGGACCAGTTCGGCGTGCCGGTGTTCGCCTATCAGGTGTCGGGCGAATATGCGATGATCGAGGCGGCCGTGGCGGCCGGCGCTGCCGACCGCGATGCGATGGTGCTGGAAACCTTGCTGGCCTTCAAGCGGGCGGGCTGTTCGGGCGTGCTCACCTATCATGCGCTGCATGCAGCGCGCCTGCTCGGAGCCTAAGCGCCATGACCATTCACAGCCAGGACATCACCATCGCCCCCTATGATGGCGTGTGGCCCAAGATTCATTCCAGCGCCTTCATCGCCCCCGGCTGCCGGATCATCGGCCATGTGGAGATCGGGCCGGATGTGTCGATCTGGTATAATTGCGTGATCCGCGGCGATGCCAACCGCATCCGCATCGGCGCGCGCAGCAATATCCAGGATGGCACCGTCGTCCATTGCGACAGCCCCAAGCCCAGGCGCCCCGACGGTTTTCCCTGTCTGATCGGCGAGGATGTGCTGATCGGCCATATGGCGATGGTGCATGGCTGCACGCTGGAAGACCGGTCCTTCGTGGGGCTGGGCGCCATCGTCATGGATGGCTGCACGCTGGAGACAGAAGCCATGCTGGCGGCCGGCGCGCTGCTGTCGCCGGGCAAGGTGATCCCTTCGCGCCAGATGTGGATGGGCCGCCCGGCCGCCTTCGCCCGCACGCTGAACGATGAACAGGTGGCCGATATGCACGCCGGTGTGCAGCGTTATGTCGGCTATGGCCGGCGCCACAAGGAATCGGTGGCGGAAGGCCGCGTGGGCTATGGCGCGCCCGAGCGTTGACCTGCCACCGGCCGATGCGGTGATGGCGCTGGCCGATGATCAGGGCCGCTTTGCCCTGCGCGTCACTCCCGGTGCGCGGGTGGAAGGGCTGGCGATCGATAGCGGGCGCCTGGTGGCCAAGGTGCGGGCCAAGCCGGAAGACGGCAAGGCCAATGCCGCGGTGATCGCCCTGCTGGCCCGCGCGCTGGATGTGGCGCCCAGCGCGCTCACCCTGCTGCGCGGCGCCACCTCGCGCGAGAAGCAGATTGGCCTGGTGGGCGGCCGCCGGGCCTAGGTTTTCCGGCTGATGCGGTGGGCCTGGGCGGCTGCCAGCAGCGCCCAGCCGCCGGCCAGCCAGCCAGTGCACCAGGGCGCCCGCAGCGCCAGCACGGCCCCTGCCAGTCCGCCTGAAGCCAGCGCGCTCCACAGCGCTGCCCAGCCGTTCCAGCCCGCCCGGCGATGGCCCCCCAGCCAGCCGCCCAGCCCCTGGCCGATCTTCACCAGCGCGCCGGTCATGTAGGTAAGGCCGATCGCCACTTCGCCATCGCGCTGGAAGGTGGTGTTCAGTGCCCCCATCGCGCTGGCCATGGCGGCTATGGCCGGGCCCGGCAGCCCATGCCCGTCGGCCCAGGCCGCCGCCCACAGTGCCAGCCCCACCGCCACCAGCAGCAGCGCCTTGCGCTTGCGGCCTTGCGCCCGGTCGGCCCAGGCAGTGCCCAGCGCCACCCCGCCCACAAAGCTGGCGATAATGCCCGCCGGCACCAGCGCCGAAGGCCCCGCGCCCGCCAGATCCACCGCCAGCCGCGTGGTGTTGCCCGACATGAAGGAGAGGAAATAGCCGCCGTGGCCGACAAAGCCGCTGGCATCGACAAAGCCTGCCAGCGCAGCGAGGGCAATCGCCAGCAGGCGCCGTTCAGGATCGATATGGCGCATGGGCGCAGCTTAGGCCAACCGGCCGTTGGCGGGCAAGCGCGTGGTTTATCGCGCGATGCCTCCCCGCGTGGTTTACCGCGCCATGCCCCCCCGCGCGGTTTACCGCGCCATCCCCAGCGCCATTTCCTCCAGCACGCCGGCCATTGCCTGCGCCAGTTGCTGGTCTGCCGGGGCCACATCCTCAATGGCGCGGCGCATCGCCTCGGCCCATTGGCCGGCGGTGGCCCGGGTGATGGTGAAAGGCTTGTGCAGGCTCATCATGCATTTGCCGGGGTTGGCCTCGAACCAGTCGCGCGGGCCGCCGGCCCAGCCGGCCAGGAAGCCCGGCAACGAACGGCGCATCGCCGCCAGATCCGGCGCATGCATGGCGCGCAGCTCGGCATAGGCGGGGTCGCTGTCCATCAGGTCGTAGAAGCGGTCGGCAATCGCCTGCAACACCGGCATGCCGCCCAGCTTGTCGAAAGGCGTGGCGGGCGCTGCGGGGGCTTCTGGGGAAGGGGCTTGGGTGTCAGACAAAGGGGCATCTCCCGGGGGCGGAATTCTTCTTGCAGCTGGCTAGCATGCAAGGGTCAGGCAAGGATTGATCATGGTCAAGCGCGTGGCAATCGCCTGGCGCATCGGCTAGCGCTGCTGGCGCCATTTGCCGGGGATCTGTTCCATGCGCCTGTTTCCTGCCCTTTTGCGCCGCGCTGCCGCTGTGCTTGCCATGGTGGCCATCGCCGGGCAGGCGGCATCTGCCGCGCCGCGCGCGCTGCCGGTGGGCCGCTGCCTCAATCTGGGCAACCACCTCGATACGGGCGATGCGCAGGACAAGCGCCTTGCGGCCGAGGATTTCCACAATATCCGCGCGGCCGGCTTCACCACCGTGCGGCTGCCGGTGAACTGGGCGAAATATTCCGATCCGGTGGGCCGCGGCCATGGCATCAGCCCGCTGTGGATGGCCCGCGTCTCGGCCATGGTGGATGCGGCGCTGGATGCCGGCCTCAATGTCATCCTCGATTCCCACCATTTCGATGCGCTACATGGCGATCCGGCGGCGGCCAGCCCGTGGCTGGCGGCGCTGTGGTATCAGATCGGCTGGCAGCTGGCAGACCGGCCCACCACCCGCCTGTGGTTCGAGATCGACAACGAGCCCAGCGACCGGCTGACCAACGCCAACCTGATGGCCACGCTGGGCCCGGCGCTGGCGGCCATCCGCCAGTCCAACCCGGATCGCCCGGTGCTGATCGGCGGCGAGAACTGGAGCAATGTCGAATCGCTGGCCAGCCTGCCGCTGCCGGCCGATGCCCATGTCTATCCCACCTTCCATTATTACACGCCGATGGGCTTCACCCATCAGGGCGCCAGCTGGGTGCGCCCGCCACAGCCCGCCGGCCGCAGCTTTGGCACCCCCGCCGACATGGCCCGCCTGGCCGCTGATGCCGAGCGGGTGCGCCAGTTCATCGCGCGCACGGGCCGCGTGCCGGTGCTGGGCGAGACAGGGGTGTTCACCAGCGTGCCGCTGCCCCAGCGCGCGGCCTACACAAGGGCGGTCTACCAGGCCTTCGCGCCGCAGGGCGTGGGCGTGTGCGAATGGGCCTATACCAACACTTTCGCCTTCTACGACTGGCGGGCCCGGCAATGGCTGCCGGGCCTGCTGGAAGCCATCGGGCTGAAGCCGGGCAAGGCGCGGTAAGCGAAAAAGGGCGGGTCAAAAAAGGGGCGGCAGGCCCGAAAGCCCGCCGCCCCTTTGCGTTTTGCCTTGCGGGCAGGCCTTATTCGGCGCTGCCCTCGCTTTCATCGGCCTCATCCTTGCCGCCAGAGGCTTCCGGGGCAGAGGATGCCGCCTTGCGGCCGCGGGCAGGCTTCACCACCTTGGGCGCGGCCGGCGTCAGCTCGAAGGCGAGGGCAGGGCGCTCGTCTTCGCCCGGCTTCACCGTCACATGCACTTCGCCGCCATGGGCCAGCTTGCCGAACAGCAGCTCCTCGGCCAGCGGCTTCTTCACCTTCTCCTGAATGAGGCGGGCCATCGGCCGCGCGCCATA
>DASRYE010000094.1:0-6384 GCA_035653915.1 Novosphingobium sp.
AGCAGCCCTCGGTGCGCGTCTATCAGGATGGCGTGCTGCTGCTGGGGGGCGGGGCCTATTTCTACGATCTTGATCGGGTGGAAGTGCTGCGCGGGCCGCAGGGCACGCTGTATGGGCGCGGGGCGGTGGCCGGGGCGGTCAATATCGTCTCGCGCAAGCCGGTCTTCCAGAACGAGGGCTTTGCCCAGCTGGGCCTGGCCAATTACGGCCAGATCGATGCCCAGGCGATGATCAATGCCCCGCTGAGCGACAAGCTGGCCGTGCGGGTGGCGGGCAATTTCCTGCGCCACGACGGCTATTTCAACAATGGCCAGAGCTCTGCCAGCGAGGGCAGCGTGCGCGGGCAGATGCTTTTCAAGACCGAGGATGTGTCGGTGCTGCTGGCCGCCACCCATTACCAGAATGACAGCACGGCACCGGGCAAGGTGATCGTGACCGCCAGCGATCCCTATGTGCATGGCTGGACGACGCCGGAAGCGCCGGGCGGCTACACGAAGGGGCAATATACCGAAGTGCATGGCCAGCTGGACTGGAAGATCAACGGCGTTACCCTGACCTATATCCCGTCCTATGCCACGTTCGACAGCTATAGTGTGCAGCTTCTGCAATATGGCCGATATAATGGCAAGGAAATCGGCAACCAGCCCTATCACCGGGTGCATACGCAGGAACTGCGCCTGGCGCATGAGGCCGGTGGGTTGCAGGTCCAGGGCGGCCTTTTCTACTATAACGAGCAATATGCCTATCAATATCTCAATCTGGCGCCCAATTCGGCTGCCGGCACCGGGATGGATGCCTATGGCTACAACGCCGCTTCCAACGGCACGCATCAGGTGTTCGACCTGACCTCGGCGGCGATCTTCGCGCAAGGCACCTATGCCCTTGCCGATGCTCTGCGCCTGACCCTGGGGGGGCGCTACACCTACGACAAGGTCAACCAGCTTTACGAAGGCAATCATCAGGACATCACGCCGGGCAGCAATCCGGTCGTGGCCCCCTTCGATGAACACTGGACCCATTTCGACTGGAAGGTGCGGATCGAGGGCGATCTCACGCCCCGCAACCTGCTCTATGCCTCGGTAACGACCGGCTATCGGCCGGGCACCAGCACCATCGGCGTGGCCTTCCAGCCCGAAACGGTGACGACCTATGAAGCGGGCAGCAAGAATAGCTTCCTGCATGGCGCGCTGGTGGCCAATCTTTCGGGGTTCTACAGCCATTATCCGGTCTATCAGGTGGTGCAGACCTATACTCTGGCCAACGGCGATCTCAGGGCCTATATCCCGCAGGTGCCCGCCACTTTCTATGGCCTCGAGGCCGAGCTGATTGCCCGGCCCACCCGGCACGATACGCTCAACCTGTCGGGATCCTGGCTGCGGGCGACGTTCGACGGCAATCTGACCTCGGTCAACCCGACGACGCAGGTGGCAACGACCTACCTCACCAAGGGCAAGGCGCTGCCTCATGCGCCAACCTGGCACGTGACGGCGGCCTATCAGCATCTCTTCCCGCTGCGCAGCGGCGCCGAAATCGCCTTGTCGGGCGATCTGACCTATCAGAGCGCGCAGACCACCGATTATGACGGCAGCAACTATCCCGCCCCCAATCCGCTCTACCTTCAGCCATCGACGACGGAATACAACGCCTCGCTGACCTTCTCTTCGCCGAGCAAGCGTTACAGGCTGACGGTTTACGGGAAAAATCTGGGCAATATCATCTACAAGCTGCAGGCCAATGTGGCCCCCGGGGTGGAATATGTGAATGATCCGCGCAGCTTTGGCGCGCGTTTCTCGGCCAAATTCTGATCCGGCGGCGCGAGGACGGAAGAAGAGGGGGCGGTGCGAGGGGCGCCGCTCCCTTTCTTGTGCCCAGCACAGCAGTCAGCAGATCGAGGCGATGCTGCCCAGCAGGGCACGAATGACCTCGCTCTGGCGGTTGGTGCCGGTCTTCAGGAACAGGCCGTTCAGATGGGTGCGGATGGTGTTGCGGCTGACGCCCATTTGCCCGGCGACCTCATCGATCGTGGCCCCGCGCATCAGCGCGATCGCCAGGCGGGTTTCGGCGTTGGTCAGGGAAAAGAGGCTTTTGAGCGCGCTCTCGGAGATATGTTCGTGGCCCCGGCCGCCGCCCAGCAGCACGGCAACGGTGGCCTGGCGGATGCCGGTGACCGCGCCCTCGCTGGCCAGGCTGCGCACGGCCACGCCCAGCAACTGCTCGTTTTCGCGGCGCTTCAGCCCTATCGTGCCGATCAGCTCGCCGCCCTGGCGCGAGGAGGCCAGCGCCTGGCGGATGAGCTTGAGGAAATGGCGGTTGTCTTCGGCATTGAGAGCGCGCAGCGCGCCATTGGCCAGGGTCACGCCTTCGCGCCGGGCCAGCATGCGTTCGGCGGTGGGGTTGATTTTCAGCACTTCCCCGGCCTGATCCAGCACGATCGCGCCCAGCTCCATGCAATCCAGCAGATCGGTGAAGATCCGGTCGCTTGCTTCCAGCGTGGAGTGCCTGATCCGGGTTTCCGCGATCCGGCGCAGATGCGGCAGAAGGAACTGGAATTCCTCGCGGTCCTGGTCGGAAAATTCGCCGGCGCCGGGGGAGCGGCAGATGCGAAACGCCATCACCCGCTCCCGCGAGATGTCGATGTCGGCCCCCATCACCTGCACAAGCCTTTGCGGAGACAGGTATTTGCGGAAAAATTCGCTGGCCCGCCATTCATCCGGGCTGAGGATATCCTGCACCGTGCAGGCCCGCTCGGGGGGCAGGTTCGAGAAGGGATCTATCGCCGAATAGCGATCGAGGAACATCTGCCGCGCTTCGGGGCACGGCTCCTCGCCAGAGATGATCAGTTCGGTGGGATCGCCGGAAAGGCGCCGGCGGATGATGAAGGCGGCCTGCTCGGCGCCAAAATGCTTGCGTAGATGCTCGATGCAGCTCCACCAGCCCGCGCGCGTGCCATGGGGCTGATCGTAAAGATGCAGCAGCAAGGTGTTGAGGCGCAGCAGGTCGGGCCTGCCGCGACCTGCCTGCGCCACATTGTCGAGCACCGGGCTCATTGCCAGTCCTGCCATGCCATCTCTCCCTTTGCGGATATCCCGGGTTGGCCTGCGGCCTTTTTCCCGGGATTCCATTTTTTATGATTCATGCAAGATTTTCGATAATCTGAATATTGGCGTAATATATGTCAATCGAGAGATGGAGGTGGCGGATCATCCGATCGGATGAGGCCGCAGGGGATCGGCAGGGGCTAGTCAGGCAGCCGGCATCAGGGCCGGGCAAGGAGGGCGCGGTGAGCATTTTCGCGGTCGAACAGGTGATGTGGGATGTCTCGCGCGATGGGCGCATGGCCGAGGCATGCAGGACGGATCCGGGCGATTTTCTCGCTGGCTACCGGCTCGATGCGCAGGAGGCGCAGGCGATCGCCTCGCTCGATATCGCCGGCCTGTCGGCGTGGGGCATCAACCCGATGCTTCTGATGCAGGCCTGGAACGCGCTGGTTGGCCCCGATGCGATCGATGAATATCTGGCGCGGATGAATGGCGCTGGACAGGCAAGAAAGGCAGATCATGGCTGAACTGGTGGCCGGTTTTCTTCTCCCCCATGTGCCGCTGATCAAATCCAGCACCGCGGCTGCCCCTGCCGGGCAGCGCAGCCGGGTTTTCGCCGCTTTCGACGAGATCAGCGCTTTGCTGCGCGCGCGCGCGGTCGACACGGTGATCATCATCGGCAGCGATCATTGCAGCCTGTTCGGTTCGGAATGCCTGCCGCCCTGCCTGATCGGCACCGGCGATGTGCGCGGGCCGCTGGAAGACTGGCTGGGGCTTGAACGGCAGGATCTGCCCAGCCACCCCGCGCTGGCCCGGCATATCATCGACACCGGCCTTGTCGACGGGATCGACTGGTCGGTCTCGCGCAACCTGCTGGTGGATCATGCGATCATGATCCCCTTCCATTATGTTGTGCGCCCCAATCCCGGGCAGCGGATCATTCCGGTCTATCTCAATGCCGGGGGTGATCCGGCGCTTCCGTCGTGGCGGGCGGCGCGCATGGGCGAAAGCATCGCGGCGGCGGTGCGCTCCTGGCCGGGCGACGAGCGTGTGGCCATCCTGGGCACGGGCGGGCTGAGCCACTGGGTGGGCATGGCCCGCATGGGAACGGTGAACGAGGCGTGGGACCGGCGCATCATCGCGCTGGAAGAAGCCGGCGATCTGGCGGCGCTGATCGCCATCGCCGATGCCGATATTCTGGCCGAGGCGGGCAATGGCGCGCTGGAAATCAAGAACCACATCTGCGCCATGGCCGCCATGCCCGGATCGCGCGCCAGGCTGATCGCTTACGAGCCGGTGCCCGCATGGATTTCCGGCTGCGGCTTCATGGAACTGCAATCCGCGGCTGCATGACCTGCGCCCCGGCGCAGGTTTTGGCCGGCCCGGCGCTGGCCGGCCGCTGCCGCCCATGCCGTTTGTGCGGAGATGTTTGGGAGCGGCCTAGGGAAGTTTCCTGATTATGGCGCATGCCATTGCCTTTTCCGTTCCCTGCTAGGCACGGCTGCCGGCTGGCCGATCGGGGCGTGGGAGAATGGGTGGCGCATGAGTTGCATCAAGCAGCAGGATCGCATGGCCTTGAGCCGCCCTTTGGCGGCGGCCGAAGGCTGCGTCTTCCTGATCGAGGATTCGGTGGCGCTGACGCTGCTGCTGAAAGAGCGCATCGAAAGCGCCACATCCTGCCCGGTGCACGGCTACAAAAGCTATGCCGAAGCCCGCGAGGCGCTGAAAAGTCGCCGCCCGGCGCTGGCGATTGCCGGCGTGGATCTGCCCGATGCGCCGCGGGGGGAAATCCTCGACCTGCTGGCCGATCACGATATCCCCACCATTCTCTTCACGACGATCATCGACGAGAAGATCCGCCAGCGCATGGCCCGGCCCAACATGCTGGACTATCTGGTCAAGGGCCCGGGCGAATCGGTCGAGAAAATCATCGCCCTGGTGGGCCAGGCCACCCAGGGCCATGCCATCCCCGTGCTGCTGGTAGACGACAGCAGCAGCGAAAGGGCCGCGCTGGCGGCCATTCTGCGGCGCCAGAATTGCCAGGTGTTCGAAGCCGCAGCGGCCAGCGAGGCGCTGGAGATCCTCACCCAGCACGAGGACATCGAGCTGATCCTCACCGACTACAACATGCCGGACATGGATGGCCAGCATCTCACCCGGCGCATCCGGCAGATGCGGCCGGCCGACAGGGTGCGGGTCATCGGCATCTCCTCCTCATCGGATCGCGGCCTGTCTGCCGCTTTCCTGAAGGCCGGCGCGGCCGATTTCATCTACCGGCCCTTCATCGATGAGGAAGTGCAATGCCGCGTGGCCCACAACATAGAGACGCTGCAGCAGATCAAACGCTTGAGATATCTGGCCGAGCGCGACCTGCTGACCGGGCTGTTCAACCGCCGGGCCTTTTTCGAACACGCCTATGCCGCGCTGGAAGGCCTGCCGGGCGGCGATGCCCGCGGGTGGATCGGCATTCTCGACATCGACCACTTCAAACAGGTCAACGACACCTATGGCCATGACGCGGGCGACAAGGTGCTGAAGGAAGTGGCCGGCGTGCTGGCGGCGGTGGCCGGCCGCGAGGGCTTTCTGGCCGCGCGCTTCGGCGGCGAGGAGTTCATCCTCATGCTTTTGCGCCGCGATCACGGGCAGGTGATGGCCCTGTGCGAGGAAGTGCGCAGCCGCATCGCGGCGCTCACCATCCCCTATGAGGCCAGCGCGGTGCATGTCACCGCCTCGATCGGGCTGGCCGGCATCCAGCAGGGCGAAAGCCTCGACAACAACCTCAATGCGGCGGATCAGATGCTGTATATGGCCAAGGCGGGCGGGCGCAATCAGGTGGTCAGCGATGCCGCGCTATACGGGCTGGCGGGCTGAGGCGCTGTTCTGCCCGGCGTTATGCCTCATTCAGGCGGGCGAGCATGTCCATGAAATCGCGCGCGGCGTCCTGATCGGCCGGGTCCTTGAAGGCCACATCCAGATCCGGCGCATTGCCCAGGATATGCATCAGCGCCCACATCGCGAAGCGGCGGCCGCGATCCTTTTCCAGGCCGAAATCAACCTCCAGCCGTTCCATGCCGCTGGCCAGCACGGCGGGCGTCACCTCGCCCAGCTCGGCCGCGCCGAAGTAGCGGCGCATCTGATCGTCGAAGTCCATGCGGGCCTGCTTTCGAATGGGGAAGGCGGCGCCCGGCCGGGCCAGGCGCCGGCCGGCATCAGCCGTTGATCTTGTCCTTCACCGCCTTGGCCGGGGCAAAGCCCAGCTTGCGCGAGGCGGCGATCTGGATGGTGGCCCCGGTGGAGGGGTTGCGGCCTTCGCGCGCGGGGCTTTGCTTGACCTTGAACTTGCCGA
>DASRYE010000095.1:0-15800 GCA_035653915.1 Novosphingobium sp.
AGCTGCCCTCGCCGCTGCCCGCCACATGGAACACGCCGCGCAACGCCGCAGACGGATCCGCCCGCAGCCGCGCCGCCATCACCAGCAGCGCATCGGCCATATCCAGCGCATTGGTGGGGCAGCCCAGTTGATCGGCCACCACGCTCACTTCTGCGCCCACTTCCGCCCGCGTGCTGGCCAGGCGCAGCATCGTCTTCACGAAATTGGCGCCGAACGGGCTGTAGACCCAGGCCGTGCGGGCGATCACCGCGCCGGGGTGAGCGGCCAGTATGGCAGCCTCGCCGGCCAGCTTGCTACGGCCATAGGCACCCTGCGGCGCGCAGGCATCGCTTTCCACATAGGGGGCCGGCTTGGCGCCATCATAGACGTAATCGGTGGAGATATGGATCAGCTGCGCGCCCAGCTCCTGCGCGGCCGCCGCCACCGCGCCCGCGCCCGCGCCATTGATCGCCAGCGCCAGCGCTTCCTCACCCTCGGCCCTGTCCACCGCGGTGTAGGCGGCGGCATGGATCACCACATCGGGCCCGCTGCCGCCAAAGCTGGCGGCGATGGCCCCGGCGATGCCCGCCGCCTCGGCCAGATCCAGCGCCGGGCGGCCCAGCGCTTCCACCTGCACGCCAGCGCCAGCGCGTTCCAGCAGGCTGCGCACCACCTGGCCTTCGCGGCCCGTAACCAGCAGCTTCACGCCTGTTTCTCCGCCACCAGCCCCAGCCGCGCCCCATCATAGCGATCGCGCAGCGGCTGCCACCACCAGCCATTATCCAGATACCAGCGCACGGTCTTCTCGATGCCGCTGTCGAAATTCTCCTGCGCGCGCCAGCCCAGTTCCGTCTCCAGCCGGGTGGCATCGATGGCATAGCGGGCATCGTGGCCAGGCCGGTTGGTCACAAAGCGGATCAGCGCCTCGCGCGGGGCAGCGGCCGGCGCCAGCGCGTCCAGCACGGCGCAGATGCGGCGCACCACATCGATATTGCGCCGCTCGTTGCGCCCGCCCACATTATAGGTCTCGCCCACCCGGCCCTGCCGCGCGATGAGATCCAGCGCGCGGGCATGGTCTTCCACATAGAGCCAGTCGCGGATGTTCTCGCCGGTGCCGTAAACCGGCAGCTCGCGCCCGGCCAGCGCGTTCAGGATGGTGAGCGGGATGAGCTTTTCGGGAAAGTGGTAAGGCCCGTAATTGTTCGAGCAATTGCTCACCACCACCGGCAGGCCATAGGTGCGCGCCCAGGCCTTGGCGAGATGGTCGCTGGCCGCCTTGCTGGCCGAATAGGGGCTGGACGGATCGTAGGGCGTGTCCTCGCGGAACAGGCCCTCGGCGCCCAGGCTGCCATAAACCTCGTCGGTCGACACATGGAGGAAGCGGAAAGCGGCCTGCTGCGCTGCCGGCAGCCCCGCCCAATAGGCCCGCGCCGCCTCCAGCAGGGTGAAGGTGCCCACCACATTGGTGTGGATGAAATCCGCCGCCCCGGTGATCGAGCGATCGACATGGCTTTCAGCCGCCAGATGGAGGATGCGCGTGGGGGCAAAGGAAGCGATCGCCGCGGCCATCGCCGCGCCATCGCGGATATCCGCCTTGAGGAAGCGATGGTTGGCACAGCCCTCCACCGCCTGCAGCGAGGCCAGGTTGCCGGCATAGGTGAGGGCATCGATCGTCAGCACCTCCTCCTGCTGCTCCAGCACCAGATGGCGCACCAGCGCGGAACCGATGAAGCCCGCTCCGCCGGTCACGATCGTCCTCATGCGCCGGCTCCTGCCAGGGGGAACAGCGCCGGCAGATCAGCCAGCAGCGGCTGCACCCTGTCCTTGGCCGACAGCGTTTCGGCATCGGCCACATCGGGCCAGGCAATGGCGATGGCCGGATCGTTCCACGCCAGCCCCTTGTCATGCTCCGGGCTGTAGTAGGCGGTCACCTTGTAGCACACCACCGTATCGGGCAGCAGGGTGCAGAAGCCATGGGCAAAGCCTTCCGGCACCCACAGCTGGTGGCCATTGTCGGCCGAAAGCGTGGCGGCCACCCATTGGCCGAAGGTGGGCGAACCATGGCGGATATCCACCGCCACATCGAGGATGGCGCCTGCCACGCAGCGCACCAGCTTGCCCTGGCCGGCCGGCGCTGTCTGGAAATGAAGGCCGCGGATGGTGCCGGCCTTCGCGCTCAGGCTCTGGTTCTCCTGCACAAAACCCACATCGCCGGCCGCCGCGCGGAAGGCGTCTTCCCGAAAGATCTCGGAAAAATAGCCCCGGGCATCGCCATGGCGGCGCGGCACGATCTCGATGACGCCGGCAATCGGAAAAGTCCTGAATTCCATCTTGGCTGCTGCTCGTTCCTGCCGTTTGTGGCCCCTTGCGGGCCGGCCCGCGTTCTGGACGAAGGTGCCCGCCCGCACAAGGCGATTTGCGCGGCCGGGCCAGCGCTGGCCATCGCCTATATCGCCATATCGGAGATGCTCTGTCTGGGCGCGGGGCGCCGGCAGCGGCACACTGCGGGCATGGTGGCAGCACAGCGAAAGGCCTTCTTCCCCATGCCCGCCGAACCTGCCCGGCGTTTCCTCTTCCTGCAGGGCCCGCCCGGCCCCTTCTTCCGCCTGCTGGGCGCAAAGCTGGCCGCCGCCGGCGCCACCTGCCTGCGCCTCAACCTCAACGGGGGGGACGCGCATGACTGGCCGCGCCTGGCCGATGGCCGCCGCACGCCCGCCTGGCGCGGCCCGGCCCACCGCTGGCCGCCCTTTATCGAGGCTTTCCTGCGCGATCATGCCATCACCGATCTGGTGCTTTTTGGCGATTGCCGCCCGCTGCACATGGTCGCCCGGCAGATGGCACAGCTGGCCGGCATCCGCGTGCATGTCTTCGAGGAAGGCTATATCCGCCCCAACTGGCTGACGCTGGAGCAAGGCGGGGTGAACGGCCATTCGCCACTGCTGCGCGATGCCGCCGCGCTGCTGGCCGCCGGCACCTGCCTGCCCCCGCCGCCAGACCTGCCGCCGATCGGCGCCCACATGGGCCGCCGCGTGGCCGACAGCTGGGGCTATTTCGGCCATATGCTGCTGCGCGCGCCGCTCTATCCGTTTCACCGCTCGCACCGCCCGGGCTCGATTGTGCTGGAGGGGCTGGGCTGGGCCCTCAAATATCTGCGCCGCGCCGCCCGCCAGCGGCAGACGGAACGGGCGCTGGCGGGGCTGGCCGGGCGGCCCTATTTCCTGTTCCCGCTGCAATTGTCGGCAGACTATCAGATCCGCGCCCATTCGCCCTTTGCCCATATGGCCCAGGCGGCAGACCATGTGCTGGCCAGCTTTGCCGCCCATGCCCCGGCTGATGCCCTGCTGGTGGTGAAGGACCATCCGCTGGATGCAACGCTGGCCGGCTGGGGCGGCTTCCTCGCCCGGCGGGCGCGGGCGCTGGGGCTGGCGGCGCGGATCATCCATGTGCCGGGGGGCGATCTGGCGGCGCTGGCGCTGATGGCCCGCGGCGTGGTGGTGGTGAACAGCACCGCGGCCACTTTCGCCCTGGCCGAAGGGGTGGCGGTGAAGGCGCTGGGCACGGCGCTGTATGATCTGCCCGGCATCACCCATCAGGGCCCGCTGGCCAGCTTCTGGGCCGCGCCGCAAGCGCCCGATCCACAGCTTTATGGCAGCTTCTGCCGGGTGCTGCACCGCCATTGCCTGGTGCGCGGCGGGCTGGCCAGCCGATCGGCCATCGCCATTCTGGTGCAAAACGCCGCCGCCCGCCTGCTGGCGCCCACCCTCGCGCAAACCGCACAGCCGCGCAGCCCCATCCCCGCCGCGGCATGAGCAGCGGGCCGCCTCCGGGTCAGATCGCCGTCAACAGGGCGGCCAGGCCAAAAAAGATGCCCGGCAGATTGGCCGCCACGATCGGCCATTCCCGCCTTTTGCGCAGGAAGCCATAAAGGCTCCACAAGCTGCAATTGGCCACAGCTGCCAGCGGTTGGATGATCGATCCCTTGTGGCCATCGAGATTAAGGCGGATCTGATCGATATAGGCCAGATACATGGCCACAGCCATGATCGACGCAGCCCAGCCGAGAAGCGGCAAAAAGCGCTCGTTCACAATGATTTTCCCGTTCACACTCCATGCTGCACCGCAGCATAAAGGTGGGGTATGCGGATCGCCCGGGCCTGTCCACCCGCCGCGCCTCGCTTCATCCTGCCCGATCAACGCCTCATCGTGGCGGCGAGCCTGCGCCTAGCGCAGCGCCCCTGTCGTCACCAACCCGCTTTCCACCGCCACGATCGGCGTGAACAGCTGGCTGACCAGCTGGATCAGCTTGGTCGGCTGGTTGGCCGCGGCATTGCCGATGAACAGCAGATCCTTGTCGCGCATGGCAAAGCGCTGCGAGAGGAAATAGGCCCCGCCGCGCATCATATCCAGGTGATAGACCACCGGCTTCTCGCCGCCCGCGCCATCTGCCACAAAGCGGAAGACGAACACCGCCTTGGCATCGCCCAGCGCCGGATGGGCGCCGCCGGCCATCGCCACCGCTTCGGCCAGAGAGACGCCGGGGCCGGAAAAGGCCATCTGCTCCACCTTGCCGGCCGCCCCCATCACCGCAAAGCTGAACGGCTGGCGCAGCACCTCGATGCGATCGCCCGGTGCCACGCGCATGTCGCGCGCGGGCGCGCTCAGCACATCGGCCAGGCGATATTCCAGCGCCCGGCCGGCCCGCACCACGCGCACCGCCAGATCCTTCGCCTCGCCGCGATAGCCGCCGGCCAGCGCCACCGCATCGCTCAGCGTCTCGCGGTTGGTGGCCAGCACCAGCCGGCCCGGCCGGCCCACCTCGCCCCCCACGATCACACTGTTGGCAATCGTCTGGCTGATCGCCACCACCACCTGCGGGTTTTGCGACAGACCCTTCAGCCCGGCGCGGATCTGCAGCGCCAATTCCCCCGGCGTGCGGCCGGCCGCGCGGATCGGCCCGGCATAGGGCAGGCGCACGAGGCCGGCATCATCCACCCGGATGCCGCCCAGCCGCTCTGCCTGCGCGCCGCCGGTCAACCCCGCGCCCTGCGCATCGCCGCCGCGCGCGCCGGCAAACAGGGTGACGCCCGCTTCATAGATGGCGATATCCAGCACATCGCCCGGGCCGATGAGATCGGTGGGCAGTGGCGCCCCGGCGGGCTGTTCCACCGGCGGGGCGGGCGGCGCCGGCGGCAGGCTGGCAAAATTCGCCAGCTCCACCACCTGAAAGGGCAGGCCGGCGGCCGCGCCCTGCCCCGGGCCGCCCCCAGCCTCTCGCAGCACCTCATGCCCGGTGGGCCCCGATACCGGCAGCGCGGCACAACCGCCCGTGCCCAGCAACAGCGCCAGCACCGCCACGCGCTGCCCGCCACACCCCTTTGCCGCTTGCGCAAACCCCATGGAAAACCCCGCTGCCCCAGCCAAAATCCTCTCCCCCCTGTCTAGCAGCGGCAGCGGCGGGCCAGCCAATGCAGGCGCATCCATTTAGGTTCTTCTACGGAAAGGGCGATCCTGCAGGCGCCTCCAAAACCGAGCCACTCCGGGCTAGGCGGGGTGGCGCCGGCCGCTAGTCTACCGGCGCATATGGCTCTCATTCCTCCCTCGCGCCTTGCGGCGATCCCGCATCTGGGCACCTTCCTTGCCGGGCATGAGCGGGCGGTGGTGGGCTGGGGGCGCAAGCCTTCGGGCCGGCGCGCGCAAAGGCTGGCGGGCTGGCTGGGGCGGCCGGTCGCGCTGCTGGAAGATGGGCTGCTCCGCTCTGTCGGGCGGGGCGATCCGCCGCTCTCGCTGCTGGTCGATGATATCGGCGTTTATTACGATGCCGCGGCCCCTTCGCGGATGGAGCACAGCATTGCCGCCGGCGCCTCGCCCCGGCAGGCGGCGCGCGCGCTGGCGCTGGCGGCGGCGTGGCGGGCAGGCGGCCTTTCCAAATACAACCACGCGCCCGATCCGGCGGCGCTGCCCACAGGCCCCTATGTGCTGCTGGCAGACCAGTGCCGGGGCGATCTGTCGATTGCCGGGGCGCAGGCCTGCGCTGCCAGCTTTGCCCGCATGGCAGAGGCCGCCGCGGTGGAATTTCCCCATCACGCGCTGGTGCTGAAAACCCATCCCGATGCCCACAGCCATGGCCGCGCCAGCTGCCTGCCGCCGGCGCTGGGCGCCCATCCGCGCGCCGTGCCGGTGGCCGATGGCTGCCACCCGGCGCGGCTGATCGCGGGGGCAGCGGCGGTCTACACCGTCAGCTCGCAAATCGGGTTCGAGGCGTTGATCTGGGGCCGGCCGCTGCGCTGCTTCGGCCTGCCCTTCTATGCCGGCTGGGGCCTGGCCGAGGAGGACCGCCCGCCGCCCGCCCGCCGCGCCGCCGGGGCCCGGCTGGAAGATCTGCTGCATGCCGCGCTGGTGGTGCTGGCGCGCTATGTCGATCCGGCCAGCGGGCGGGCGTGGCAGGCGGAGGAGGCTTTCGCCCATGTCGCCAGCGCCCGCCGGCAGCGCGCCCGGCCAGCGGGATAGGGCATGGCCGGCCGGCCCACCACCGACCTTTATTTCCGCAACGCGCTGGCGCCCTTCATCGCGCCGCGCTGGTGGCCAGTGGGGTGGCCGGCGGGGCAGGCAGCGCCCATCCGCGCCTGCGGGGCGCATTCCTTCAGCGCCGGGCGCTGGCGGGTGCTGCTGCGCGAGGATGCGCCGGCAGCGATGCGCGCCGCGCTCGATCATGCAGGGCCGCTGGCCTATCTGGTGGACGATGATTTTGCCGCCGCGGCCAGCTGCCCCGCCCTGCCCGAGGCCTATCGCCAGCGCCTGGCCGCCTTTGCCCGGGGCTGGCACGCCGCGCTGCTGGCGCGGGCCGATGTGGTGCTGGCCGCCTCGGCGCCGCTGGCAGCGCGGCTGGCCGGCCAGCCCGGCCTTGCCCCCCGGCTGCGGCTGATAGAACCGTTCTGGCGGGAAAGCCCGGCCGATCAGGCGCATTTTGCCCCGCTGACAGGGGGCGCGCCCTTGCGCATCGCCCATCTGGGCAGCGCCAGCCATGGCGCCGCGCTGGCCGCGCTGGCCCCGGCCCTGGCCGCCCTGCTGGATCGCCACCCGGCCTGCCAGTTCACCTATTTTGCCCGCGCGCCGGTGGATCCGGCGCTGGAAGCCCACCCCCGCGCCCGCCGGCAGCAGCCGATGGCCTGGCCCGAATACCGCCGCTGGCTGGCCCGGCAGCGCTTTCACCTCGCCCTTTATCCGTTGCTGGACAATGGGTTCGACAGGGCGCGCTCGGCCAGCAAGCTGGCGGAACATGCGGTGGCGGGCGCGGTGGGGGTCTATCCCGCCGGCTGGGCGCCGGGGGCGGCGCTGGCGGCGGCCGGCGGCGCGCTGCTGGCGCCCGACAGGGTGGAACTATGGCCCGCCGCGATGGACCGGCTGATCGGCCAGATCATGCAAAAACACCACAAGCTGGCGCAAATCGCGGCGCAGGCGGCAAAGACGTTGTCGATCAACGACCCCTGTGCGAAACAAAGGCAAATATGGAGCAACAGCCTGGATCTTTGCCTCGCGTGAATTTCACTTCGGCCTTTGTGCGCACGGTGTTCTGGCGGCCCGGCCGGGCTCTTTCGGCGCTTTACTGGCAATTGACCGGCCGGCGCAAACGCGCGCGCAACCGGCTGCGACTCGAAATGGCGCAAAGCCCGCGCGCCTATGCCCGCTGGATCGCCTCGGTGGAGCGGCAGGAGGATGTGCTGGCCGCCGCCCCCGACAGGATCGCGCAATGGCCAACCCGCCCGCTGATCTCTGTGGTGCTGCATCTGGAAGCGGGCAGCCGGCAGGGGCAGGTGGAACGCTGCCTGGCGGCGCTGCGCGCCCAGTGCTATCCCGAATGGGAACTGGTGCTGGTGCAATCCTATGATGCCCCGCCCACCCGCAGCATCGATGTGCCGCGCCTGCTGCTGGCGCCCAGCCGCGCCGGCAGCCGCGCCCAGGCGCTGGCGCTGGGGGCGGAATGCGCGCGCGGCAGCCATATCCTGCCGATCCGCGCCGAACATGTGCTGGCGCCCACCGCCCTGCTGCATCTGGCCACCGCGCTGCAGGCGCAAAGCCCTGCGCCCCACCTCCTCTATGGCGACCATGACCGGGTGGACCGCGCCGGCCGCCGCCACAGCCCCTGGTTCAAGCCGGAATGGAACGCGGAACTGGCGCTGGGGCAGGATTATGTCTCGCAGGCCTGCCTCATTCGCCGCGATGCCGCGCGCGCCTGCCTGCCCATTCCGCCCGCGCTGGCCGATGCCGCCACCTATGCGCTGGTGCTGGCGGTGAGCGCGCTGGCCGAGGCACAGATCGTGCATGTGCCGCACATGCTGTGCCACTGCACCAGCGGCGAAAGCGTGAACGAGCCGGCCGCCCGCGCCGCCGTGGTGGAACGGCACTTGGCCGGCAGCGGCGCCAGCCTGCGGCTGGGCAGCCATGGCACGGTGCAGGTGCACTGGCCGCTGCCCGATCCGGCGCCGCTGGTCAGCATTCTGGTGCCCACGCGGGACAGGCTGGATCTGCTGCGCGCCTGCATCACCGGCGTGCTCAACGCCACGCGCTATCCCGCCTTCGAAGTGCTGATCATCGACAATGGCAGCCAGGATCCGGCCACGCTCGATTATCTGGCGCGCATCGCCGGCAATCCGCGCGTGCGCGTACTGCCCTGGCACCGGCCGTTCAACTATTCCGCCATCAACAATTTTGCCGCGCGCGAGGCCCGCGGGCGCTATCTGTGCCTGCTCAACAATGATGTCGATGTGGTAGACGATCAGTGGCTGCCGGCGCTGATGCGGCAGGCCGCGCGGCCCCATGTGGGGGCGGTGGGCGCCAAGCTGCTCTATGCCGATGGCCGCATCCAGCATGCCGGCGTGGTGGTGGGGCTGGGCGATGCGGCCGGCCATGCCCACCGTTTCCAGCGCGACAGCGATTGCGGCTATTTCGCCCGGCCCCATGTGGCCCACTATGTCAGCGCCGTCACCGGGGCCTGCCTGCTGGTGGAGAAGGCCAAGTTCGAGGCGGTGGGCGGGCTGGACGAGGAGGCCTTCCCGGTCGCCTTCAACGATGTCGACCTGTGCCTCAAGCTGGCAGCGGCCGGTTATCGCAATGTCTATGTGCCGCAAGCGGTGCTGGTGCATCATGAATCCGCCAGCCGCGGGCACGACAGCCTGGCCGCCAACCGCGCCCGCTATGCCGGCGAGCTAGCCGCCCTGCGCGCCCGCTGGCACACCGAAAGCTTCCTCGACCCGCTGCACCACCCCGAGCTGGAACGCAGCAGCGAGACCTATCTGATCCGCCAGCCCGCCTAAAGCGCCTCGTAAGCGGCCAGCCCCTCTTCCACATCGGCAAACAGCCGGCCGTGCCCGCCTTCCAGCAGCAGCGCGCTATCGCACAGGCGGCGGATCATCTCGGGCGCGTGGCTGGCCAGGATCAGCGCCCGGTCGGCCCGTTTCTCGAACAGTTCCGCCATGCATTTGCGCTGGAAATTCTGGTCGCCCACCATGATAACCTCGTCGATCAGATAGCAGTCGAACTCGATCGCCAGCGACAGGGCAAAGGCCAGCCGCGCCTTCATGCCGGCCGAATAGGTCTTCACCGGCATCGCCAGCTGCCGGCCCAGCTCGCTGAAATCCTCCACAAAGCCGCGGATATCGGCATAATCGCGGCCATAGATGCGGGCGATGAAGCGGGCATTGTCAAACCCTGTCAGGCTGCCCTGAAAGCCGCCGCCAAAGCCCAGCGGCCAGGACAGGCTCATCTGCCGCTCCACCACGCCGCTGCTGGGCAGCTCCACCCCGCCGATCAGCTTGATCAGCGTGGTCTTGCCCGCGCCATTGCGGCCCAGAATGCCCAGCCGCTGGCCCGGGCGCACCACCAGATCAAGCCCGGCCAGCACCTGTTTGCGGGCGCGCCCTTGCGGGTAATGCTTGGCAAGGCCGGTGCAGCGGATCATGCTTCCACCACCAGATGACGGCGCACCTGCCGGCACAGCCACAAGCCCACCGCCATGATCGCGCCTGACACCGCCAGCGGATAGAACAGCGCGTAATAGGCCTGATGGGCCGGGCCAAAGAGGCCGGCGCGCATCATTTCCATCCCGTGCACCGGGGGCGAACACAGCAGAAGAGCCCGCGCCCCCGGCGCCAGCCAGGCCGCCATGGTGAATGCCCCCGAAAACGGCACCATCAGATAAACGCTGACCGGCATAACCTTCTCCAGCACCGGCGACAGCTCGCTGAGCGGCGCCAGCAGGCAGCACATCGCCAGCGTGAACCAGCCATAGACCGCCCAGCCCGCCAGCATCAGCGCCAGATCATAAGGCATGGGAAACAGGCCCAGCGCCACCATCACCACGCCAATGAACAGATAGGCCATCATGTGGCCGATGCATTCCACGCAAAAGCGCACCAGCACGAAATCCTGGATGAGGATCTGGCGGTGATACATCAGGCTGGCATTGGCCTGAAACAGCCCCACCGACCGGTTCACCGCATTGCGGAACAGCACCATCGGCAGATAGCCGGTGGCCACGAAAGCGAAGACGTTGATGCCATGCTCGCTCACCCCATGCATGATGCGCCACAACAGGCCCACCAGCGTGGCAAACAGCAGCGGCTCTGCCATCACCCAGAGGAAGCCGATGTTCTCGCGCCCGAAGCGGGTGGTCAGCTCGCGGATCATCAGCGCGGCGATCACCCGCCGCTGGATGCGCCAGCCAGCCGCCAGCCGGGCGCCAGTGTGCGATTCTGTGTGCGATACCGCCATCCCTCACTCCTCCGGCGCGTGTTCGAGCAGGCCGACCAGGAACATCCAGCCGATCGCATAAAGGCACAGGCTGCTGGCCAGCACCGTCAGCACGATGCGCCAGCGATGGGGCAGCGCGGGCCAGTCCGGCCGGTTGGGCTCCACCACGCGCTCAAGGTAGAATTGCTGGCGGGCGGCATCGCTGCGGGCCTGTTCCAACGCGGTGTTGGCGGCGGCCAGCGCCTGGGTGGCAAATTCCTGCTCCAGCGCCAGCCTGTCATAGCCGGCAAGCTTGGCCGCAATCGCCCCGCCGCCGCCCACCGCGCGGCCCTCCTGCAGGCCGGCCTGGGCGGCCATGGCGGCCACCCGGGCGCGCAAGGCGGGGATCGCCGGATTGGCAGGGGCAGCCTTTTCCATCAGCTGCAACTGGGCGGCCAGCGCTGCCTGCTCGGCCTCCAGCCGGTTGCTCACATCGAGCGCGCCGCCGGCCTGCCTGGCCGGATCGATCAGCGCCTGGGCATTGCGATAGGCCCCCAGCGCCAGCCGCGCGCGCGCCAGCCTTTGCTCGGCCAGCGCCACGCGGCGCTCGCTCTCGGCGATGGCGCGCGCCTCGGCCCGCTGGTTCAGCCGGTTGACCAGCCCCTCGCCCGCGCCCAGCAGGGCCAGGTTGATCGCCTGCGCATCCCCGGCGCGATAGGCCCGCACCTCCAGCACGGCAATGCCGCTTTCCGGATCGATCCGCGCGCTCACCTTGCCGGTGTAGTAGCGATAGAGGCCCTCGAACGTATCGGCCTGAAACGGGCCGGGATAGCGCCCCAGCCAATCGCCCCCATGGCCATAGGCAGCGCGCAGATCCGCCTTGCCGCCCAGTTCCGCCAGCGCGCTGCGCGAGCGCAGGAAATCGACCACTTCGCTGGCCTGTTCATGGGCGGTGCCGGGCGTCGTCGTCTGCACCAGATTGGCCAGCGTTGCGATCTGCGCGCTTTTCTGCCCCGCCCCACGAATGACAAAGCGCGCCTGCGAGACATATTCATCCGCCGCAAAGCCGCCGAAATAGATCGCGCTGAGCAGCGTGGGCACGCCCACCACCAGCGCCATCCAGCGGTGCCGCCACAGCCCGCCCGGCCAAGCCCGCCGGCGCCCGGCCGCCACGGCCGCAGGGCCGGCACCGCCATCTGCTCCATCGGCCGGTGTGAACATCCGCCGCATTTCCTGCACAACCATCTGTGTCATCCCCTGCCCCCTGTTGGTGCCGGCGCGCCGGCCCTCATCTCGTCGATCAGCGCGGCCAGCACCGCCCCATTGCCGGCCTGCAGGGCGCGCGCATGGGCGGCGATCGCGCCCGCATCCACGCCCCCTGCCGCATGGCGCCGCATGGCCCCGGCCAGCGCCCGCGCCAGGCCGGCCTCGTCGGCAAAGGTCCAGCCATCGGCAAGGCCGGCCACTTGCGCCGCCGGCCCGCCCCTGGCGTGCACCACCGGCGCACAGCCGGCCAGCATCGCCTCATAGGGGGCAATGCCGAAATGCTCCTGCTTTTCAGGCGCGGCATCGGGCATGCCAAGGCCGGTGGCGTGGCAATAGATCGCCGATGCCGCACAGGCCTGCGCCACTTGCGCCCGCGTGGCATTGGCGATGATCTGCACCGGCGCGCCGGCCGCCAGCGCCTGCAGATCGGCCAGATAGCGCGCCGCGCTGGGCTGGCTCGCCTCGAAACTGCCAATCACCACCAGTTCCCAATCGGCCAGATCCCGGTGCCGGCGCCGCACATCCAGAAAGGCGCGCAGGATCTGGTGGTGGTTCTTGCAATGGCCATCATAGGTGAAGCGGCCCAGCGTGAGGATCTGCCGCCGCTTGGCATCCGCGCGCGCGCCGCCCCCGGCAAACCCCAGGATCGGCAGCAGCACGCGGCCATCATGCGCGCCCCACAGCCGCCCGGCCCAATCGCGCGTGTAGGGCGAATTGTGAAGGAAAGTGTAGGCCGGCAGGATCGCCGGATCGACATCGCGATGCGGAAAGGAGACGACATAGATATTGCGCCCCGCCGCCGGCACCAGATTGGAACGGAAGGTGGCATTGATGAAGACATCGAATTTCGCGGTGAAATGCGTGTCCACTTCGGTCGACACCAGCTTGCGCACATGGGCAAGGTCCACCCCGAAATAGGCTTCCAGCCCGGCCATGTCGAAATCGCTCTCGCTGGCAAGATAGACCTCGCCCAGCCCCGCCAGCGCGCAGGCGATATCGATCGCATGTTTCTCGCCCCCGCCCATGCTGGCGAAATAGCTGTTGTAGATGCAGATCTTCAGCCGCCCCGGGGCCACCAGCGCCGCCCCGCCGCCTGCCGCCCGCACATCATCGTCATAGGCTTCCAGCCGCTGGCGCAGGGCGGGGGGCAGGCCCGCCTCATAATGGGGCGCGAAATCGGCCAGCGGTGCGCCCCCTGTCAACCGGCGATAGAGATCGCCGCTGCGCGCCACCAGCGTGCGCCACACAGGGCTGTGCTCCTCGGTCGATTCCGAATGGCGATGGGCCACGCGCGCGGCCGGCTGATAAAGAATGCGATAACCCCGCCCGCGCAGCCAGGCCGACAGTTCGCTATCCTCGAAATAGGCGAAGAAGGCAGGGGCAAACAGCTTGCGCTCCATCACCGCCACCCGCCGCACCAGCGCCATGCAGCCACACAGCGCCTCCACATAGGCCTTGCTGAAGAAGCGCCCGTCATCCTCCTCGCCAAAGCCGCGGTCATAAGGGGTGCCATCCGCGCGCAGGCCGCTGCCGGCATTGTTCACCAGCGGCCGCGCGCTGGCCGCATGGCGCGCCTCATAAGGCAGGCAGGCCACCACCCGCCCTGCTGGCGCTGCCACGAAACTGGCCACCGGCGCATGGCCCAGCCCCACCCTTGCCTGCCTGAGCCCGCGCCCGCCGGCCAGTTCCAGCCGAAGCGCGCGCCTGGCATGGGGCAGGTCCACCTCCAGCCGGCCATCGCCATCGCTGTGGATCTGCGCCCCCTCCTGCCTGCCATTGCGCACGAACAGCTTGGCATAATCGAGCCCCGCCAGCAGATCCGCCCGGGCCAAGCTGAAGGGCGCATCCGCTTCCACCGACAGGCGCAGGAAAGGCGTGAAGAAATCGATTTTGGGCACGGCCACGGCCGCGCTGGCATCCATCCGCAGCGCCTCCACCAGCTGTTGCAGGCAATCGGGCGCCAACACCGTGTCCGGGTTCACCAGCGCGATGAATTCCCCCCGCGCCAGTTCCACCGCAATATTGTTCGCCTCGGCAAAGCCGGGGTTATCCGCCCGCAGCCAGCGGCAATCGGGGATATGGGCGCGGCACAGGGCTTCTGTCTCCTCCATGCCGTTTTCCACCACGATCACTTCCAGCGGCGCCCAGCTTTGCGCCGCCAGCGTGGGCAGCAGCGCGGCCAGATCCTTGCCGGAATTGAAGCTGACGATAACCACCGAGATCAGCGGGCAATGGCGGATGATGCCAAAGGAGCGGAACGGCACTTCGGCCCGCCCCGCCGCCGGCCGCCTGGCCAGCGCCGCCTGCGGCCCCGCCGGCCGGCCGATGCGCGCGCCGATCAGCCGGTAATGCTCTGCCGGGGCCAGGCCAGACAGGCCGACATCGGGAAAGCGCGCCGCATACCATGCCGCATCGAAGCCCGCCGGCACATCCGCCGCCCTGTCGATCACGCTCATGCCGCGCCCCCTTCATGGCGCCCGGGCACGCAGCGCCCCTCGGCCAGCCCATGCTGCAACAGATGGCGCAGCGGCTCCGCCCCGGCGGCGCGCACATCAGGATGGGCGGCCAGATAGGCCGCGGCATCGAACAGGCCCGCGCCGGCCAGCCGCTGGTGCTGGCGCCGCAAGCGCAAGGGCGGCGGCAGCCACCCCTCCCACCCGGCCCGGCACGTGAGCACCGCCCCCAGCCCGCGCAGCCAGTTGGCCTCCTCGGCCCGTGCGGCAGCGGCGGCCTCTGCCTGCTGCAACAGGCGCGCCATCGCGGCCATCTCGTGGAAACGCGCGGCCAGATTTTCTTCCAGCTCGGCCAGCCGGGCCCGGGCGGCCTGCGCGGCTTCCTCTGCTGCGCGGGTGGCATCGGCCAGCAGGGCGGCCTGCGCGGCCTCTGCCGCCTGTGCCGCCTGGGCCTGCTGTGCCGCCTGCACTACCGCCTGGGCCTGCTGCTGGGCCAGCGCTTGCTGCGCTGCATCGCGCGCGCTGGCCAGAGCGGCCTGCCCGGCCAGCGCGGCCTCCAGCGCCTGCGCCTGCTGCGCCGCCTGCCCGCGCGCTTCAGCCAGCGCCGCCTGCAAGGGCGCCACCTCGGCCGCCGCCGCCCGTGCCCGTGCCAGCCCCCGCAAGGCGCCCGCCAGTTCCTCCTTCGCGCGCAGCAGGGTGCCAAACCGCTGCTGCTCGCGCGCTTCGGCAGCGGCCAGCGCCCGGCGCGCGGTGTTCAACTGCGCGGCCTGCCCGGCCAGCGCCGAGGCAGCCGCCGCCGCTTCGGCGCGGCTATCGCGCAGGGCGCTCTCGGCCTCGGCCAATTGCCCGGCCAGCACTTCGGCATCGCGCCCACGTTCTGCCAAGGCCACTTCGGCAGCGGCCAGCCGCAGGGCGATGGCGCCTTCACGCGCCTGCGCCTCGGCCTGCGCTCTGGCAAGATCGGCGGCAAGATCGGCGGCGAGTTCGGCCGCAAGGGCGGTGCGCGCGCGCGCCTCCTCCTCTGCCGCGCGGGCATGGAGCGCCCGGTCCGCCGCCAGTTCGCCCGCCAGCGCGCCGGCCCGCAGCAGCCCCGCCTGCCCCCGCGCAACCAGGCCGGCAAACCCTTCCCCCGCCTCATCGAAAGCCACGCGGATCGCATCCAGCCGGGCATAATCGGCCGCTGCCTCCTCCCCCGCCGCCCAGCGCAGCAGGATGGCATAAGCCTCGCGCACCCAGCCGCAGATCAGCGGATTATCCAGCACCTGGCCGGCCGGCACCTGATGGTGGCGCAGATCGGCCGCCAGAAACGCGCCAATCTCCTCAGCCGTGCTGGCCGACAGGCGCGGCCAGCCCAGCCCCAGATCCACCCCCGCCCGC
>DASRYE010000096.1:0-3291 GCA_035653915.1 Novosphingobium sp.
CCGGATCATTGCCATAGCAGCCGATGAACAGCCGATAATCCCCCTGCGGCCAGGCCCGCAGCATATGGCTGATGGTGGCGCCGATAACGGCCGCTTCCTGCCAGGCGGGAATCAGCACCGCCATTGGCCCTGCGAGTCGGCCCGAAAGCCCCGCAGGTGACGCCGCGCGCGCGGGCTTTTTTGAATTAACTTGGAGAATCAGCCATATAAAATCGATGAGCAATTCATCGAAGAGGCCAATCGCAAACCAGAAAAGCGCAAACAGGAGCAATTCCCGCTCAATCAGCTGTCCATCCTGCAACAATGGCCAGAGGAATGTTGAAACAGCCATGTCTGTCGCCCCCACCTATCCCCCCGCATAGGTAGATATACTTATTATTGTTCCTCGTCCCTAGCAACATCCTTGAAAAGTGGATTGACGCATATCAACCGTAGGAAAATGACAGATGTGTCAGCAGTAAACATCCTGTTCGCAGCCGCACAAAATGGCGGGGAGCGGCACAACATGCCATTCCCCGCCCAATACAGTTACCAGATGCCGCTATTGGGCATAGACAGCCACGGCTCCTTCGGCTCAAGATGGCCATTCTGAAGCAATTCGATAGAAATACCGTCCGGCGTCTTCACGAAGGCCATGTGGCCATCGCGCGGGGGGCGGTTGATCGTGATGCCGGCATCGGCCAGCGTCTGACAGGTGGCATAGATATCCTCCACCTGGAAGGCCAGATGGCCGAAATTGCGCCCGCCGGCATAGGCCTCGGCGCTGCCATCTTCGGCCGGCCAGTTATAGGTCAGCTCCACTTCGGCCGTCTCGCCCGGGCAGGCCAGGTAGATCAGCGTGAAGCGGCCCTGCTCGCTGGAAAAGCGGCGGGTTTCGGCAAGGCCCAGCAATGCGAAGAAGCGGATCGTCTGATCCGGGTCGGAAACGCGGATCATGCTGTGCAGAAAACGGCTCATCGGTATATCCTTGTTGCGGGCGAACACAATAAAACGCGGCCGCCCATCGGGCACAACCCATCAGGCACAAACAACCCATCAGGCACAGGCGGCGCCGGCTTTCATAGAAACCCGCAGGCCCCGGCGCCAGTTCCCGCCGCGCCGGCATTCTCGCCCGCGGCCCGCATCGTGTTGCAATGCGGCAAGATATTCGCAAGCGCAGCCAATATTCGCAAGCGCACCTTGACGCCCGCAAAGACAAGGGCATAAGGCATGTCGTAGTTGCCCCTATGGCCTTAAACCGATGATCGCATCCCTGCGCCGTCTGCTGCGCCTTGACCACGCCAGGCAACTGCCCGCGCTGCCGCCGGGCCAGCGGGCCTATGCCATCGGCGATATCCACGGCCGGGCGGATCTGCTTGCCCGGCTGATCGACGGGATCGAGGCCGACGATGCCGCGCGCAACGCCAGCACGCCCTGCCAGACAACGATGATCCTGCTGGGCGACCTGATCGACCGCGGCCCCGACAGCGCCGGCGTGATCGCCCTGGCCCGGGCCTGGCAGCAGCGCCGGCCGGTGCGCATTCTGGCCGGCAACCACGAGGAAATGCTGCTGGAAGGGCTGGAGCGGCTGGAAGTGCTGCGCCACCTGCTGCAACATGGCGGCCGCGAGACGGCACTGTCTTTCGGGGTGGATGCCCAGGCCTATCTGAAAGCCACCTGGGAAGAGGCGCAGGCCCTGCTGCGCGCCGCCGTGCCGGCCGATGTGCTGGATTTCCTGCGCAGTTTTGAAGATCATGTGCAGCTGGGCGACTATCTGTTCGTGCATGCCGGCATCCGCCCGGGCGTGCCGATCGAGGCGCAGACGCCAGCCGACCTGCGCTGGATCCGCGAGCCGTTCCTCTCCTGCACGGACAGTCATGGCGCTGTCATCGTGCATGGCCACACGATCACCGACGAACCTGCCCTTCGGCCCAATCGCATCGGCATCGACACCGGCGCCTTCCAATCCGGCAGGCTGACAGCGCTTGGCCTGGAAGGCACCCGGCGCTGGCTGATCGAGGCCCGCGAGACAGACGGGGTGATCTCCCTCTCCCACACCGGGCTCAACTGAACAGCGCCCGTATCACAGCTTAACGCAAGGAGCCGGTAATGAAGATAGCGATGGTCGGATCGGGCTATGTCGGACTGGTGTCTGGCGCCTGCTTTGCCGACTTTGGCCACGATGTGGTGTGCATCGACAAGGACCCCGGCAAGATCGAGCGGCTGAATGCCGGCATCATGCCGATCTACGAGCCGGGCCTGGCCGAACTGGTGGCTGGCAATGTGAAGGCGGGGCGCCTCTCCTTCACCACCAACCTGGCCGAGGGGATCGAGGGGGCCGCGGCCATCTTCATCGCGGTGGGCACCCCCAGCCGCCGCGGCGATGGCCATGCCGATCTCTCCTTCGTCTATGCCGTGGCCGAGGAAGTGGGCCGCAACCTGAAAACGCCGGCGGTCATCGTCACCAAATCCACCGTGCCGGTGGGCACGGGCGACGAGGTGGAGCGGATCATTGCCGACACTGGCACCGGCGTGCGCTTTGCGGTTGCCTCCAACCCGGAATTCCTGCGCGAGGGCGCGGCCATCGGCGATTTCAAGCGGCCCGACCGCATCGTCATCGGCACCGAGGATGAATGGGCCAAGGGGGTGATGAACGAGGTCTATCGCCCGCTGTTCCTCAACAAGGCGCCGATCCTGTTCACCGCCCGCCGTTCCAGCGAGCTGATCAAATATGCCGCCAACGCCTTCCTCGCGGTGAAGATCACCTTCATCAACGAAATGGCCGACCTGTGCGAGAAGGTGGGCGGCAATGTGCAGGATGTGGCACGCGGCATCGGCATGGATAACCGCATCGGTTCCAAGTTCCTGCATGCCGGCCCCGGCTATGGCGGCAGCTGCTTCCCCAAGGACACGCTGGCCCTGCTGAAGACGGCGGAAGACTACGACAGCCCCACGCGCATCGTCGAGGCGGTGGTGAAGGTGAACGACAGCCGCAAGCGCGCCATGGGCCGCAAGGTGATCGAGGCGCTGGGCGGCCAGGGCGAGGCACGCGGCAAGCGCGTGGCGCTGCTGGGCCTGACCTTCAAGCCCAACACCGACGACATGCGCGATGCGCCCTCCATCGCCATCGCCCAGGCGCTGAGCGATGCTGGCGTGGACATCGCCGCCTACGATCCGGAAGGCATGGAGCAGGCCCAGCCGCTGATGCCGGGCGTGGCCATGAAGGAAAACGCCTATGCCGCCATCGAGGGCGCCGATGCGGTGGTGATCGTCACCGAATGGGATGCCTTCCGCGCGCTGGATTTCGAGCGG
>DASRYE010000097.1:0-4893 GCA_035653915.1 Novosphingobium sp.
GAGCCCGGGCATGTTGGCATTGGTCAGCAGCACCGTCTCGCGCACGGTCTTGGCCTGCATATAGGCAAAGGTGTCAGACGCCTCGATGGCGTTCAGCAGGCTGTCGCGCTGGGCGGCAGCGCCGGCCATGTGGATCAGCGCCAGAAGCAGCGCAAACACCCCCACCAGCACCGACACGCGGGCGCGAAAGGCGCGCTCTCCGGCATCGGCCGCCTTGGCCTCTTCCACGGTTTCCTCGATCAGATCGCGCGCTTCATCCGCTTCCATCGCCTGCCCTTCCCTCCTGCCTTGGCCGGCGGGTGATACTGCGCCGATGGGCAAAGGCAATGGCCGGAATAGGAAAATGCGAAAAGGGGGCAGGCGCGCGCAGCCCCTGCCCCCCATTCAGCCACGCAAGCGGATCAGGCGGCGGCCTTCACCCGGTCTTGCGCTTCCTTGTTCAGTTCCTCGGCGATCAGGAACGCCAGCTCGATCGACTGGGCGCCATTGAGCCGCGGATCGCAATGGGTGTGATAGCGGTCCGCCAGCGCCTCATCGGTAATGTCGATCAGGCCGCCGGTGCATTCGGTCACATTCTTGCCGGTCATCTCGATGTGGATGCCGCCGGCATGGCTGCCCTCGGCCCGGTGCACGGCAAAGAAGCCGCGCACTTCGGCCAGAATGCGCTCGAAAGGCCGGGTCTTGTAGCCGCTGTCGCTCTTGACCACGTTGCCGTGCATCGGATCGCAGCTCCACAGCACCGGGTGGCCTTCAGCCTGCACCGCGCGCACCAGTTTGGGCAGGCCCGCTTCCACCTTGTCATGCCCATAGCGGGCGATGAGGGTGATGCGGCCGCCCTCGCGCGCGGGGTTCAGCTCGTCGAGCAGGCGCAGCAGCATGTCCGGCTCCAGGCTCGGCCCGCATTTCACGCCGATGGGGTTGCCCACCCCCTTCAGGAATTCGACATGGGCCGAATTGTCGAAGCGGGTGCGATCGCCGATCCACAGCATGTGGGCCGAACAGTCATACCAGTCGCCGGTCAGCGAATCGCGGCGGGTCAGCGCTTCCTCATAGGGCAGCAGCAGCGCCTCGTGGCTGGTGTAGAAATGGGTGGACTGCAGCTGCGGCACGCTCGACGGATCGACCCCGCAGGCCGCCATGAAGTCCAGCGCTTCGCCGATGCGGTCGGCCATTTCGGCAAACCGGTCGCCCCACGGGCTCTTCTCGATATGCTCCAGCGTCCACTTGTGCACCTGGCGCAGATTGGCATAGCCGCCGCTGGCAAAGGCCCGCAGCAGGTTCAGCGTCGCCGCGCTCTGGCTATAGGCCTGCAGCATGCGGGCCGGATCGTTGCGCCGGCTTTCGGGCGTGAAATCCGCACCGTTGATGATGTCGCCGAAATAGCTGGGCAGCTCCACCCCGCCCAGCGTTTCGGTGGGCGCGCTGCGCGGCTTGGCGAACTGGCCGGCCATGCGGCCCACCTTCACCACCGGCTGCTTGCTGGCAAAGGTGAGCACCACCGCCATCTGCAGCAGCACGCGGAAGGTGTCGCGGATATTGTCGGGGTGGAATTCGGCGAAGCTTTCGGCGCAATCGCCGCCCTGCAGCAAAAAGCCCTTGCCGGCCGCCACATCGGCCAGCTCCGCTTTCAGCGCGCGCGCTTCGCCGGCAAACACCAGCGGCGGAAACTTGGCCAGGGTCTGCTCCACCCGGCCGAGTTCCTCGGCGTCGTTATAGACCGGAAGATGCCGCGCCTCGCGGGTCTTCCAGCTGTCGGGGGTCCAGTTCTGTGCCACTTGTCTCGCTCCTTTCAGAACGATGGCACATAGCTACCCCGCCGCCAGAATCCTAGTGCATCCGCATGCGGCATTTGCGATTACTCTGATCTGGCGGCGCTGTGGCCGGGTTTTTACCGCGCTCAGCGGGTTTTGGCCCCCTCTGGCAGCACTTCCAGCCGCCATGCCCGCCCCGGCAGAAGATACTGGCCAGCCAGCTGTTGCAGCCGTTCGGGCGTGACATCGGTGTAATCGGCCAGCAGGCTGCGCAGCGCGGCATAGCGGCTGGCATCACGCGTGCCGCCGGCCACCTGGCCCATGAAAAAGGCGGTGCCGCTGGTGGCGCGAGCGATCTGCTGGCGCAAGGGCTCGATCACCCGGGCCAGATCATCGGCCGAGATGGGGCGAGCGGCCAGATCCGCCGCGATCGCATCCACCGTGGTGAAGAAATCGGGCACCTTGTCGGGCTGCAGCTGGGCCAGTGCGGTCATCGTGCCGCCATTGGCAAGGTCCAGCGGCCAGTCGCTGGATACTTGCGGGGCATAGCTGGCGCCTTCCTTCTCGCGCATGGCATCGAGCAGGCGGTTGGAGAACACCTGCGAGAGCACTTCGAGCTGGCGCGATTCGCGGATGCCGGCCAGGCCGCCGCCGGTGCTCCACGACACTGCCGCCGCGGCCTGGTTGGCATCGCCTGTGTGGCGCAGCACAATCGGCGTGGGCGTGGGCCGGGCGGTGCCCACCTGAGTGGGCGTGGCGGCCGGCAGATCGCCGCGCGGAGCCAGCGCGCCAAAGCTGCGCTGCAGGGCGGCCACGGCCTTGTCGCGGTCGAAATCGCCGAAGATCTGCACCTCGATCGGCCCCTGCGCCAGCACCGGCGCCCAGCGCGCCTTGAAGCCGGCCACATCCACCGCCGCCAGCGCCGCCTTGGAAGGCACGCCAAAGCGCCAGTCGCCGCCGCGCTGCAGGGCCTTGAGATCGCGATTGAGCACCCCCTGCGGCGAGGAGGCGAGGCTGTCATATTGTTGCAGCGCGGCCGCCCGGGCGCGCGCAAGCGGCCCTGCATCCCAGCGCGGCTGGGCGAATTTCTCGGCGAAGAGGTAAAGCTGGTCGGCCAGATCCTCGGCGCGGGTTTCCGCGCTCAGCTGGAAATTGCCATCATCGATGCTGAAATCGAAGCCCATCTTGCGGCCGGTGGAGATGCTGTCCAGCTCCTCCTGCCCCAGCGGCCCCTCGCCCATGCCCACCAGCGCCATCGTGCCCAGCGTTGCATAGGCGGCATCGGCCGGCTGGAACGCGCGATAGCCCGCGCCAAAGCGCACCCGCACGCCCACCCGGCCCGGCTCGTCATGCGCGGGCCACAGCTGCACGCTCACGCCATTGGCAAAGCGCAGTTCCTCGATGCCGAGCAGGCCCGAGGGGTGCGACACCGGCGCCGGCGCGGCAGGGCCAATCGGCGGCAGATCGGCAAAGCTGATGGCATGGCTGCCCGGGCGGGCATGGGCATCGGGCGCCACCTTGCCGCGCAGGGCCGCGGCCAGCGCGCCGGCATCGGCCTCCGCCGCATCGGGGGTGACATAGATCGCCCGTGTCACCGCGCCCGCAAACAGCTTGCGGGTGTGTTCCAGCACCGCCTCGGGCGTGAACAGCGGCAGGGATTTCTGATAGACCTCCAGCATGCCCTCGGGCGAGGTGACGGTCTCGTGGATATCCAGCGCGCCGACCAGATCATCGGCCACGCGCGCGCCCGGCAGCAGGCGGCGCTGCTCCACCTGGCTTACGTAGACGACATTGATCTCGGCCGCCTCGCGGGCGATCTCCTCCTTGCTGGGCGGCGTGTCGAGCGCATCGGCGATCACCGCGCGCACTGCCTTCAGCGCCGCGCGCCAGTCGCCATCGATCGGCGTGATGGCGGTGAAAGTGCCATCCAGCGAGCGGCTTTCATTCTCCTGGCCCACCTGCGCCTGCAGGAAACTGGCGCCAGCGCGCGCGCGCGCCTCCAGCCGGCGGTTGATGATGGCCAGCGCCACCTGATCGATCATCTGGCCCTGGTTGTAGACGATGGTGTCGTTCTTCTCGTGCCAGGGGCGCAGGGTGGCAATGGTGATCGCGCGCTGCTGGCCGGGGGCCACCACCACCCGCGTCTCACCCACAGGATTGGCCGGATCGGCCCCCGCAGGCGCTGCCGGCGCACCAAACGAGGGCACCGGCACATGCGGCCCCACGCCCTGCCAATCGCCAAACCACTTGCCGATCAACGCCGCCATCAGCCGCGGATCGGCATCGCCGCTGATGATGATGGCCGCGTTTTCCGGCCGATACCAGCGCTGGTGGAAAGCGCGCACGCCCTCCTGATGGGCCGCTTCCAGCACCGCCACGCTGCCGATCGTGGCATGATCGCCCAGCGGCTGGCCGGCCCCCACCACTTCGCGCATGGCATCGGCAATGCGCTCCAGCTGGCCGCCGCGCTCGCGCTTTTCGGCCAGCACGATGGGCACTTCGGTGCGGATGTCGCTTTCCGAAAGGTTGGGCGCGATCATCATGCCCGACAGCAGCTTCATGCTTTCATCAAGGCTGGCCGGCGTGGCATCGGGCAGGTCGATCTTGAAAACGGTCTGGGTCGGGCTGGTCTCGGCATTGGTGTCGGTGCCGAAAGTGGCGCCCAGGCGCTGCCAGGTGGGAATCGCCTGCGCCTGGCCCAGATATTTCGACTGGCGGAAGACCAGATGCTCGATCAGATGGGCAAAGCCGGCTTCCTCGGGCTTTTCGAACATGCTGCCCACATCCATGCGGATGCGGATGGAGACCTGCCCCGGCGGCACCCCATTGGCCCGCACCGCCCAGCGCAAGCCATTGGCCAGCTTGCCGAATGTCCACTCTTTATCGCGCGGGACGTCGCTGTTGACATAGAGCCAGGGGTTGGCCTGATCGGGCAGCGGCGGCAGCGCCGAAGGGGCCGAGGCCCCCGTTTGCGCCGCCGCCGCCGGCGCGCGGGCATGGGAAGTGACAGGCACCAGCGGCAGGGCCAGAACAATCGCGAGGGCCGAGACGAGGCGCAGCGGCATACGGGCAGGAAAACGCATGCGCAGGATATAGGCCGCGCGAAAATGAAGGACCAGTGAATTGCATGCCCTGCGCCGTG
>DASRYE010000098.1:0-6946 GCA_035653915.1 Novosphingobium sp.
CACTGGCAAACCGGCGCTGCCATGCCCGCCGCCATGGCCGCCAAGCTGAAGGAGCTGCGCCGGGTGGATCAGGCCTATGAGCTGGGCGAGGTGGTGGCCGCAGCCCTGCTCGACATGGCCTGGCACAGCCAGCAGGCCGGCAGCGCCCCCACCGATGTCGCCGCTTTTGAACGCCAGGCGCTGGCCGCCAGCGGGCTGGATGTGGCGCATGTGCCGCCGCGCTATCGCTCCAGCCTGTTCCGCCACATCTGGTCGAACGATTATGCCGCCGGCTATTACGCCTATCTGTGGACGGAGATGCTGGCCCATGACGCCTTCGCCTGGTTCGAGGCGCATGGCGGCCTGACCCGCGCCAACGGGCAGCGCTTTGCCGATTGCGTGCTCAGCCGCGGGCATTCGGCCGATTATGGCGCGATGTTCCGCGCCTTTGCCGGGCATGATCCGGATGTGGCGCCGATGCTGGCCGCGCGCGGGCTGAAATAGCCCGCCGGCCCCGGGCGCTGGCGCCCACAGCAAAAGGCGCGAGGGGGCTCAAACGCCACCCCGCGCCTTTTTGGCTGAAAGCCTGTGCGCTGCCTGTCAGGCGGCGACAGCGGCCTTCTTGGCCAGCTCGCGCTTCACCTTCACGGCGCGCGGGCTGAGCTTGGTGTCCGAGGTCTTCAGCAGCCAGTTGTCGAGGCCGCCAACATGCTCAACCGAACGCAGGCCGTTGGTCGACACGCGGAACCGGAAGCTGCGATCCAGGCCTTCCGACAGCAGGGTAACGTTCTGCAGGTTGGGCAGGAACACGCGCTTGGTCTTGTTGTTGGCGTGGCTGACGTTGTGGCCGATCTGGCGACCCTTGCCGGTCAGTTCGCAAATACGGGACATGGGCTTCTCGCTTGAAAATCGTGGTTCCGTTGCCGGAAGAAGGGGGGCCCTTACCGATTCGGTGCCGAATCGTCAAGTTGCGCATGTGCCTTCCACGCGCTAGCGCTGCAGGTATGACCCGCTGGCCGCTTCCCGATCCCATGCGCCGGGCGCTTGCCGCCGCCAAAGCCGCCGCTGCGGCCGGCGAAGTGCCCATCGGCGCGGTGATCGTCAAGGGCGGCACGGTGATTTCCACAGCCCACAACCTGCCGCGCACCCGCCACGATCCCACCGCCCATGCCGAGATCCTGGCGATTCGCGCTGCCGCTGCCGCGCTTGGCCGCGAAAGGCTGGAAGATTGCGACATATGGGTAAGCCTGGAGCCCTGCCCGATGTGCGCGGGCGCCATCGCCCATGCCCGCCTCGCCCGGCTCTACTATGCCGCGCCCGATCCCAAGGGCGGCGGCGTGGCCCATGGCGCCCGCGTGTTCGACCACCCCCAGTGCCACCACAAGCCGGAAGTCTATGCCGGCATCGGCGAGGCGGAAGCGGCCGCGCTGCTGCGCGATTTCTTCCGCCAGAAGCGCCAGGCCGGGCCCCTTACACCGCCTTGAAATCCAGCCCGATATCGGCCGCCGGCGCGCTCTGCGTCAGCCGCCCCACCGAGACATAATCGACGCCCGCCGCGGCAATCGCCCCGATCGTGTCGAGCCGCACGCCGCCGCTCGCCTCGCAAGGCACCCGGCCAGCCACCAGCGCCACTGCCTCGGCCAGCATCGCGGGGCCCATATTGTCGAGCAGCAGATGGGTGGCGCCCGCTTCCAGCGCCGGCACAATCTGGCCCAGCTCGTCCACCTCGCAGATGATGCTGGCCACGCCCGCCGCCCTGGCCCGCGCCACCGCCGGCCCCACGCCGCCGGCCACCGCCACGTGATTGTCCTTGATCATCGCCGCATCCCACAGGCCCATGCGGTGGTTTTGGGCGCCGCCCATGCGGGTGGCATATTTTTCCAGATGCCGAAGGCCCGGGATGGTCTTGCGCGTGTCGAGCAGGCGGGCCCCGGCCGCGCCCATGGCATCGACATACTGGCGCGTCAGCGTGGCGATGCCCGAGAGGTGCTGCACGGTGTTGAGCGCGCTGCGCTCGGCCGTCAGCAGAGCGCGGGCATTGCCGGCAAGGCGCATCAGCGCGCTGCCCGCCGCCACCCGCGCGCCTTCTGCCACCAGCAGCTCGATCTCCACCGCCGGATCCAGCGCGCGGAAGAAGGCCGCGGCAATCGGCAGGCCGGCCACCACGATGGCATCGCGGCTGTCCATCACGCCGGCAAAGCGCGCATCGGCAGGGATCACGCTTTCGCTGGTGACATCATGGCCGCCGCCGGCAAGGCCCGTGCCCAGATCCTCGGCAAGGGTGGCAGCGACAAAGGCGGCAAGGTCGAAACCCGGAATGGCAAAGGCGGTCATGCCGCAGCCCTTAGCCTGCCTTAGTGCACGAAGCGAGCCACCACATCGCGATAGGACCGCGAAACCTTCACCTGCGCGCCCGATTCCAGCACAAGGAAACATTCGCCATTGGTATGCGGCTTTACCTGCCGCACCAGATTGAGGTTGACGATGGTGGAGCGGTGCACCCGCTGGAACACGCGCGGATCCAGCCGGCGTTCCAGATCCTTCATCGTCTCGCGCAGGATCAGCGAATTGTCGGCGGTGCGGATGCACATGTAATCGCCCGCCGCCTCGATATGCTCGATCGTGTCCACATCGACGCGGAAGATCTGGCCGCGATCCTTGATGTTGATCAGCCGCTCATAGCGCGCGCCGCCGGCAGGCTCGGCCTCCGTGGGCTCGGGCATCTGGTCGATGGCATCGGGCGCCACTTCGGCCAGCACCGTCTTCAGCTTTTCCGCCTCTTCCACCAGGCGCTTGTCGGCCAGGCGCTGGCGCACCCGGTCGAGCGTGTCGGCGAGGCGATCCTCGTCCACCGGCTTCATCAGATAGTTCACCGCATTGGCCTCGAAGGCGCGCACGGCATGTTCCTGATAGGCGGTGACGAAAACGAACAGCGGCGGCTCGATCTCCATCACCCCCTTCACCACCGAGAAGCCATCGAAGCCGGGCATCTGGATGTCGAGGAAAACAAGGTCGGGCTTTTCGGTCTTGATCTTGCGGATGGCCTCGCGGCCATTGTTGCAGGTGTCGATGATCTCGACATCGGGAAACTTTGCCAGGCGCAGCTGCAGCCCCTGTATCGCCAGCTTCTCATCGTCGACGAGGATGGTGCGGATGGTCATGGGGGATGGTCCTGTATCGAAGAAGGGTAAGGATGTGGCCCCAAGCGGGCCGATTGCAAGCACCTTCAGCCGGCACCGGGCGCACGGGGGCCACCGGCCGCCGCAGCCTGGGCGCGGGTTTCGAAGGGAATCTCGATGGTCACGGCAAAGCCGCCCTCGGGCGGCTCCCAGGTTTCGAAGAGGTGATCGAACCGATAGGCCTGGGCCAGCCGGTCGCGGATATTGGCCAGGCCAACGCCGGTGGAAACCGGCTCGCCGCCATCAAAGCTCATACCCGAGAGGCGGTTTTCGCTGTGGGGCCCCTGCAGGCCCGGCCCGGTATCCGACACGGTGATATGCAGCTTCTGGCCGATCTGGCTGGCGGCAATGGTGATCTCGGCGCCGGTTTCCTGCGGCGAGACGGCATATTTGATGGCGTTTTCCACCAACGGCTGCAGCAACAGATTGGGCAGCAGCGCCTCCTCGCAGGCCGGATCGATGCGGAAAGTGGTGCGCAGCCGCTCCTCAAAGCGCATCAACTCAATGCCGAGATAAAGCTCCAGCGTCTCCACTTCCTGCGCCACCGTCACGCGGGCGGCCGGCTCGTTCACCAGCGTGTAGCGCAGGAAGGAGGAGAGGCGCGTGAGCATCGCATTGGCCGCTTCCGTCTGCTTCAGCAGCACCAGGGTGGAAATGGAATTGAGCGTGTTGAACAGGAAATGCGGGTTCAGCTGATAGCGCAGCATGGCCAGCTGGGCGCTGGTGGCCTGGCTTTCCAGGCGGATCAGCTGGTCGGCCTGCTCTTCCACGCGCAGGAAGAAGTTGATCGCGTAATACAGCGCCGACCACGCCCCCAGCAGCGTGGCATCCAGATAGAACACGCCGACCACCAGCTGGGCAAAGCTGGCCGCGCTGTCGGGCCGATAGAGCGCGATCACCCAGCCATCCATGAAAGCGCACAGGCCCACCGCCAGCGGCAGGATCACCGCCGTCGCCCCCCAGGTGAGCAGCGGCCGCTTGCCGATCAGCTGGTGATAGACCACCGCCAGAATGAGCGAGATGGAAAAGCCGTTGATCGTGGCGATCAGCACCAGCACCAGAAAGGCCGGCGGCTGCCCATTGGCCAGCGACGACAACGCCCTGAGCAACATCGCGCCTGACCAGCCGAGCACTTGCAGGCGCCAGAAAGCCTTGTTCTTGTTAGCGAAAAACGGTGTCGGCTGGAACGGAAGCATGGCCATGGGGCAATCGGCCTACATCGCCGCCAGCGCGTTTTCCAGCGCCTCGCGGCCCAGCGCGCCGCCCAGCAGCTGGCCGCCCACCACCCAGCTGGGCGTGCCGTTCATGCCCAGCTGCTGGGCCATCTGCTGGTTGCGGGCGATCTCTGCGGCAACGCCGGGCGTAGCGGCATAGGCCTGCGCGCGTGGCCAATCGAGCCCGGCTGCGCGCGCGGCTGCCGCAATGCTCTGCCCGTCGGGCCGGCCGGCGGCGAACATGGCGCGGTGGAAGGCGGGATATTTGCCCTGTTCGGCCGCTGCCAGCGCCATTTTGGCGGCATCGGCGCTGGCCGGCGTCAGGATCGGCAGCTGGCGCACCACCACCTTCACATCCGGATGGGCCGCCACCAGCGCATCCACATCGGCCACGCTCTGCCGGCAATAGCCGCAGGCAAAATCCATGAACTCCACAATCACCCGCCGCCCCGCCGGATTGCCGATCACCGCGCCGGGGAAGGGCGATTCCAGCGCCGGGCGCAGGGCGGCCAATTGCTGGCCGGCTTCCTGCTGGTGCAGCTTTTCCACCGCCTGCGGCAGGATTTCGGGATGGGCGAGGATATAGTCATGCACCACCTGCTCCATGGCGGCGCGATCGCCCATCGCCGAATAGGCCCACTGCCGCCCGGCCAGCACCCCCAGCCCCGCCCCCATCAGGCACAGGGCGCCGATCAACGGCCATGGTGTGGAACGATTGGCGGCATCGGCCATGAAAAAAACTCCTCCTCCTGCGCAGGGCGGGCAGCTTACTTGCCTTTTTTCCGCCGGGCCATAGCCGTGCGGGCCTCCATGGCGATATCCTGCGCGCGCAGGGCATCGGCAGAGCCCGGCGGCAGGGCGGCAAGGGCGGCCTGCGCATTGCGCATCGCCTCCACCATATTGCCCGACAGCGATTGCTGCTCGGCCGAGGCGAGGCGCGCGCGCGGCGTATCGCCCATGGCGCTGTAGACCTCGCCCAGCACATACCAGGCAAAGGGGTTCTCCCTGTCCCGCGCGACAGCCGCCTTCAGCACCCGGCGCGCCTCGGCCAGATGGGGGTGGTTGGGGTCGCTCTCGTCCAGCGCCATCAGCGCATGGCCGAAAGTGGTGGCGATCAACGGCTGGTTGTTGGTCAGCTGGGTGGCCCGGCGCAGCGGTTCCAGCGCCTCGGCGGGCTTGCCGGCCTCCAGCAGGATCTGGCCCTTCAGTTCCAGGAAATAGGGATCATCGGGCGCATGGGCCAGCAGCGCATCGGTCTCGCCCATCGCCTTGTCGAGGAAGCCCTCCTTGTGCCAGGCATAGGCGCGGGCATAGCGGGCCGGATCGCCGGTCATATATTCGGGATAGGCGCGCAACGTGTCGGCCGGCTCTGCCAGATAGCCATAGAGCTTGGCCTTCACCCGCTGGAAACGCGCTTCCAGCTGCGGGTCCTTCGGCTTGTTCCAGGCCGGGTCCTTCTCGTAGGTGTCCTGCAGGAACTGGATGCGGTCGTCCGTCATCGGGTGCGTCGACCAGAAGCTGTCTTCCTCGGTGCGGGTGAGGCCATAGCGATTTTCCAGATTCAGCAGCTTGTGGAAGAATTCCACCGAGCCGCGCCCGGAAATGCCCGCGGTGGAGAGGAATTTGGCGCCAGCCGCATCGGCCGCCTCTTCCTCGCCGCGGGTATAGGACAGATAGCTGCCCATCGCCGCCTGCTGGCCGGCCATGAACACGCCCATCGCCGCCGCGCCGCCGCCGGCCGCCGCCGCCGCGCCCGCCAGCAGCAGCGACAGCAGCGAGATATTGCCGGCCTGCTTGGCGCCGCGCTCGTCGATCGCATGGCCGCCCACCACGTGGCCCAACTCGTGCGCCACCACGCCCTGCACCTCATTGGCGCTGCTGGCCTCGTTGATGAGGCCGCTGTTGACATAGACCGCCTGCCCGCCAGCGACAAAGGCGTTGATCTCCGGATCGTTAACGAGAACGATATCGACATTGCGCGTGTCGAGCCCGGCGGCGGCCACCAGCGGGCTGGTCATGTCGTGAAACAGCGCCTCGGTCTCGGCATCGCGCAGGATGGATTGCGCCAGCGCCGGCGGCGCGGCCAGCAGCCCCAGCAACAGGCCCAGCCCCAGCCGCCCCGCACGCAGGCGCCGGGGCAACAAAAGGGCATGTCGAACGGCAAGAATCGCAGGCGCAGTCACAGGCCAGCGCTAGCACATAGCTGGCTGAATGGCGCCTGAAGCCTGCCGCCCCTAGGCAATCTGCCGCAAGCGCAGCAGGGCCGGCGCCGCAGCGGGCGCCTCGGCCATCAGCGCTTCCCAGCCCAGCACATGCGCCGCCGGATCGGCCGGCAGCAGCGGCTCTGCCAGCGCCAGCCCGGCCAGATCCGCCGCCAGTTCGGCCATCAGCGTGGCGGCCAGCGATGGCTCTGCCACTTCCTTCCAGCCCAGCACCGCCAGCACCCGGCACACCGCGCCATCCTCCCCGGCAAAGGGCAGCAGCACACCGCGATAGACAAACAGCGCCCCGCGGCCCGCCCCATCGGCAGGCGCGGGCCCCTCGGCCTCGAACGGAAGGGCCGCGCGGGCCGCC
>DASRYE010000099.1:0-6705 GCA_035653915.1 Novosphingobium sp.
CCACCCGCGCCCGCCTGCGCGCCGAATATGACGCGCGCCTGTCGGCCGTGGTGGGCGAGGTGGAGGCGCTGCTGGCCCAATACGCCCAGATCAGCGCCCAGCTGGAACGCCTGCGCCAGGAACTGCCCGCCGCCCGCACCGCCGCCCGCCAGGCTGCAGCGGCCCTCCACGCCGGCACGATCGACGAGCGCGCCTTTGCCGATCTGGCCGCCAACCGCCTGGCCCGCGAACAGGAATTCACCAGCCTGCAAACCGCAGCGCTCGACCGCCAGATCGCCCTACAGACGCTGACTGGCGACGGCCTGCCCACCATCACCGGAACCCCGCAATGAACCGCCCCGCCCTGCTTGCTCCCGCCCTGCTCGCCCCTGCCCTGCTGGCCCTTGCCGGCTGCAGCGCGGCCGATGCGCCTGCCGATCCCCAGCCCAGCGTCGCTGTCAGCACCGCGCGGGTGGTGCGCGGCGCGCTGCCCGAAACCGTTATTGCCTATGGCACCGCCAGCCCCTCGCCCGCCGGGGTGGAAACGCTTGGCTTTGCCCAGCCCGGGCAGATCACAGCGGTGATGGTCTCGGCCGGGCTGCCGGTGCGCAAGGGCCAACCGCTGCTCACCTTCGCGCCGGCCGCCAGCGTGCGCGCCAGCTATGCCCAGGCGCAGAACGCGCTGCATGCCGCGCAGGTGCAGGAAAGCGCCACCCGGCAGCTGCTCGCCCGGCAACTGGCCACCACCGACCAGCTGGCGCAGGCAGAGCGGGCCCTTGCCGATGCCCGCGCCAGCCTGCAGGGCCTGGCCGCCGATAGCGCCGGCAGCGCCAGCACCACCCTCACCGCCCCCTTCGATGGCGTGGTGGCAACGCTTGGCATCGCCCGGGGCGAGCGCAGCCCGGCCGGCGCCCCGCTGCTCACCCTGGCCCGCGCCGACGCGCTGATCGTGAGCGCCGGCCTCGACCCGGCCGACAGCGCCCATGTCAGCGCCGGGCAGGGCGTGCAGCTGCAGCGCCTGTCGGGCGGGACGCAGGTGGCGGGCCATGTGCTGCGCGTGGCCGGCGCGCTCGATCCCAAAACCCGGCTCGTCCCGGTCGAGATCGCCTTTCCCGCCGGCGCGCTGATGCCCGGCGAAGCGGTGCGGGCCCAGATCGCCACGCGGCCGGTGGCCGGCTGGCTGGTGCCGCACCGGGCCGTGGTGACGGCCGATGGCCCCCCGCATGTGTTCGAGGACAGGGCGGGCAAGGCCAGCGCCGTGCCGGTGGCCATCCTGCTGGCCACCGATAGCGGCGATGTGGTGGATGGCGCGCTCGATCCGGCGCGGCCGGTTATCACCGATGGCGCCTATCAACTGCGCGATGGCGATCGCCTGCGGCGGGGGCAGTGATGCTGGAGACTTTGCTGCGCACGCAATCGCGCGCTTTCGTGCTGATCGCCATGGCCGCCGCGCTGGCCGGGCTGGTGGCCGCCTTTGGCCTGCCGGTGGGCCTGTTCCCGCAAGTCGCCTTCCCGCGCGTGGTGGTCGATCTCGATTCCGGCAGCCGCCCGGCCGACCAGACCGCGCTGGCCGTTACCCGCCCGGTGGAGGAAGCCATCCGCGCCCTGCCCGGCGTGCAGGATGTCCGTTCCGAAACCAGCCGCGGCACGGCGCAGATTTCCATCGATTTCGGCTGGGGCCGCGACATGGTGGCCAGCACGCTGCTGGTCGATACCGCCATCGCGCGGATCCTGCCGGGCCTGCCCGCCGGCACGCAATACAATGTGCGGCGGATGGACCCGACGGTGTTCCCGATCATCTCCTATGCGCTGGAATCCGACCGCGACCCGCGCGCGCTGCAGGATCTGGCCAAATATCAGATCACCCCGCTGCTCTCCTCCATCCCGGGCCTTGCCCGCGTGGGCGTGCAGGGCGGCGAGACCAGCGAGGTGGAAGTGCTGGCCGATCCCCACCGCCTGGCCGACCATGGCATGGCGCTGGCCGATCTGGCGCAGGCGATCAGGGCGGGCAATGTGCTGTCCGCTGTGGGCCAGGTGCAGGATCGCGGGCGCCTCTCGCTGGTGATCGCCGACCACAGCGCGGTGAACAGCGCCCAGATCGGCGATATCGTGGTGAAAGCAGACCCCGCCGGCGTGGTGCGCGTGCGCGATGTGGCCAGCGTGCAGGATGGCAGCGTGCCGCAATGGCTGCGCATCGTGGAAGACGGGCGGCCGGCAGTGCTGTTCAACATCTATGAACAGCCCGATGGCAATGCCGTGCAGATCGCGCAGGATGTGCACCAGCGCCTGCAGGCCCTGCGCCTGCCCCCCGGCGTGCGCCTCGTCAACTGGTACGACCAGAGCGAGCTGGTGACGCAATCGGCGGCCAGCGTGCGCGATGCGGTGCTGATCGGGCTGGTGCTGGCCGCGATCGTGCTGCTGGCCTTCCTGAAGAGCTGGCGCGTCACGCTGGTGGCGGTGATCGTGGTGCCGGCAACGCTGGCCGCCACGGTGCTGGTGCTGGCGGTGCTGGGCATGAGCTTCAACATCATGACGCTGGGCGGCATCGCCGCGGCCGTGGGCCTGCTGATCGACGATGTGATCGTGATGGTGGAACATATCGCCAGGCGCGCCGGCGCGCCCAGCGCGGATGGCACGCCCATGGGGGCGGCCGCCGTGCTGCCTGCCGCGCGCGAATTCATGGCGCCGCTGATGGGCTCCAGCCTGGCCACGCTAATCGTCTTCCTGCCGCTCTCCTTCCTCACCGGGGTCACCGGGGCCTTTTCCAAGGCGCTGTCGATCACCATGGCGGCCGCTCTTGCCATCAGCTGGGCGATGACCGCTTTCGTGGTGCCGGTGCTGGTGCGCGCGCTGGTCGATTTCGAGACGTGGCACGATCCGGCCGCCGGCGCCGATGGCCGGCTGGAGCGCGCCCATGGCGCCCTGCTGGCCCGCCTGTCGCGCCGGCCGGCGCTGCTGCTGGCGGCAGCTGCGGTGCTGCTGGGGCTGGGCTATGCCGGCTATGCCAATGTGCCCACCGGCTTCATGCCCAGGGTGGATGAGGGCGGCTTCGTGATGGATTACTACACGCCGCCGGGCACCTCGCTGGATGAAACCGGGCGCCAGGTGGGCCAGATCGATGCGCTGCTGCGCGCCAACCGGGATGTGCTCACCTTCTCGCGCCGGCTGGGCACGGGCATGGGCGGCGATCTCGGGCAGACCTATCATGGCGACTATTTCGTCAAGCTGAAGCCCGGCCATGCCCGGCCCACAGAAGAGGTGGCGGCCGCCATTGCCGCCGAAGTGGCGCGGCAGGTGCCCGGTGTCGATGTCGAGGTGGCGCAGCTGATGGAGGACCTGATCGGCGACCTGACCGCCGTGCCCCAGCCGATCGAGGTCAAGCTGTTCGCGGCCGATCCTGCCGTGCTTTATGGGCAGGCGCAAAAGGTGGCCGGGCTCATCTCGGCCATCCCCGGGGTGATCGAGGTGAAGGATGGCGTGCGGCTGGCCGGCGATGCGCTGGACGTGCGGATAGACCCGGTGCGCGCCGGGCTGGAAAGCGTGGCCCCGGCCGATATCGAGGCGCAGATGAATGCCGCCCTGTTCGGCACGGTGGCCACCTCGCTGGCCCAGCCGGGCAAGGCGGTGGATGTGCGCGTGCGCCTGCCCGAGGCGCTGCGCCTCAGCCAGGCCGATCTGGCCCACCTGCCGATCCGCGCCACAGATGGCCATGTCTTCCCGCTGGGCCGGGTGGCCACGATCGCGGCGGTGGCCGGCCAGCCCCAGATCGCGCGTGAGAACCTGGAGCCGATGGTGGCCGTGACCGGCCGCATCCAGGGGCGCGGCATGGGCGCGGCGGTGGCCGATGTGACACGGCTGCTGGACCGGCCCGGCACGCTGGCCCCCGGCGTGCGTTATGAACTGGGCGGCCTCTACCAGCAGCAGCAGATCGCCTTCAACGGGCTGATCCGGGTGTTCGGCGCGGCGCTGATGGCCGAGCTGATCCTGCTGGTGGTGCTCTATCGCGGGCTGGTGCTGCCGCTCATCATCATCGGCTGCGCGCTGCTGTCCACCACGGCGGTGTTCACGGGGCTGTGGCTGACAGGGGTGGATCTCAACATCACCGCGCTGATGGGGATGACGATGATCATCGGCATCGGCACCGAAATGGCGATCTTCTACGTGTCGGAATATGAGGAACTGGCCGGCCACATGCCGCGCGGCGAGGCCGCCTGGCAGGCCGCGCGCGGCCGCCTGCGGCCGATCACCATGACCACGCTGGCCGCCATCCTCACCCTGCTGCCGCTGGCCTTTGCCATCGGCCAGGGATCGGGCATCCAGCAACCGCTGGCCATTGCCATCATCGCCGGGCTGCTGCTGCAATATCCGCTGGTGCTGCTGGTGATGCCGGTGCTGGTGCGCCTGGCCCTGCCCGGCCAGCGCTGAGGAAGGCCCAAAAGCCCCGGGCGGCGCTGGCTGCCCGGGGCTTTGGCGCAGCCCGGCAATGCCGGCTTATCCCTGCAAAATCAGCATGTCTGTAAGGAAGTGGCGGAGAGGCAGGGATTCGAACCCTGGATACCCTTGCGAGTATGCCGCATTTCGAGTGCGGTGCATTCGACCACTCTGCCACCTCTCCGCGAGGTCTTCGGCCGGGGCTGCAAAGCGGCTCCGGCCAGGTCAGGAGCGCGCCCCTAGCCCATGGCGCGCACCTTGCCAACCCCCAAATGCGGCTGGCTTGCGAATTTTACCGGCCTCGCTTGTGGGCCCGGGCTGCCCCCCCTATATTTGCCTCATGAATCGTGCGACCTTCTTCTCGCCCCAGGCCGGCCGGCAGATCTCGGCCCCCGAGGCTTCCCGTGCGCGCTTTGGCATTGGCGATGTGGTGCGCCACCGGCAATTCGGCTTTCGCGGGGTCATCTTCGATATCGATCCGGTCTTCGCCAACAGCGAGGAATGGTACGAATCGATCCCGCAGAACAGCCGCCCCCCGCGCGAGCAGCCCTTCTATCACCTCTTCGCCGAGGGCGAGGAAGCCAGCTACATCGCCTATGTCAGCCAGCAGAATCTGGTGGCCGACGGGCAGGCCGGCCCGGTCGATCACCCCTCGCTGCCGCAGATCTTCGAGACTTTTGACAGCGGGCGCTATCGCCTGCGCCAGCGCCTCAGCCACTGAGCACGGGAGCGGGGCCCTGAGGCCCCTTCCCGTCAGCTCTTCAGCTTCCAGCCCCGGCGCAGCAGGCCATACACCAGCGCCCCCAGCAGCCCGTTCAGCAGCGCCAGCACCAGCGCGCCCTGCACCACCTGCGCATTGGTGGTGCCAATGTCGCTCTGCCCCAGAAAGCCATAGCGGAAGCCCGAGATCACATAGAAAAACGGGTTCGCCCGGCTGACCGCCTGAAACGAGGGGGCCAGATTGTCGATCACATAAAACGTGCCCGACAGCAGCGAGAGCGGCTGGATGACAAAATTGGTGACCGCCGCGTTATGGTCGAACTTTTCCGCCCAGATCGACGACAGCAGGCCGACAAAAGCCAGCATCAGCGTGCCCATCAGGCCAAACCACACCACCGCCCAGGGGTGCGCCACCGAGAGGGACACCCCCGGCCACACCAGCATCGCGCCGGCCAGCGCCAGCCCCACCAGCACGCCGCGCGTCACCGCGCCGCCCGCCAGCGCCAGCATCAGCTCGCCTGTGGACAGCGGCGGCATCAGATAATCCACAATGGTGCCCTGGATCTTGCCGGCCAGGAAACTGAAGCTGGCATTGGCAAAGGCATTCTGCATCATGCCCATCACGATCAGCCCGGGCGCCACGAAAGTGGCGAAATTCACCCCCAGCACCATGCGGTTGCCGCGCCCCATCGCCACGGTGAAAATCACCAGAAACAACAGGGTGGTGATCGCCGGCGCCCAGATCGTCTGGGTCTGCACCTTGAAGAAACGGCGCACCTCTTTCATATAGAGGGTCCACAGGCCCAGCCGGTTCACCCCGTGGATGATGGGCTGGCCATGCGGCACAAACTGCGCCAGAGCCGGAGTAACACGCGCGGTGGCCTGGGGGGCGGCCATGTGGGGTTGATCAGCCATGCTGCGGCGACTATCGGGGTCTATCGCCCAAGGCAAGCGGCGCGAGGGCCCGTGGGGCCCCTTTTGAATGGAATATCGATGAGCTGGACCGACGAACGCATCGAAAAGCTGACCAAGATGTGGGAGGGCGGTGCCACCGCCTCGCAGATCGCCGAGGAATTGGGCGGCGTCTCGCGCAATGCCGTGATTGGCAAGGCCCACCGGCTGGGCCTCAAATCGCGCCCATCGCCGGTGAAGGCCAATGCCCCCGGCGAGGAACCGGAGAGCGCGCCCGCGCCCCGGCCAGCGCCGCGCCCACCCGAGGCCAGCCCGCCACCGCCGCCGGTGCAGGCAGCGCCCAGCCCGGCCCCGCGCCCGGCGCCCCCTGCCCCTGCCCCGCAGGCAGCAGCCCCCGCGCCGGCACCCGCCGCCAGCACGGCCCCTGCCGCGCCCGCCAGCGATTCGCCGCCGGCGCCGCGCATCGTCTCGGTGGGGCCCGGCGGCTTCCTGCGCCAGGGCCCGGGCGAACAGCAGGCCCCCATCCCGCCGGCGCCGCCGCGCCGCCTGGTGCCGGCCAAGCCCAGCCCCGACATCGCCGACAAGACGAGCCTGCTCGATCTCAACGACCGGATCTGCCGCTGGCCGGTGGGCCACCCCGGCGAGCCCGATTTCCACTTCTGC
>DASRYE010000100.1:0-9550 GCA_035653915.1 Novosphingobium sp.
CGCACGCCCATGTAATAGCCGCGCGCCAGCTCCTCGGGGTGGGCATTGGCCCAGGCCTGCGCCTTGCCCCAATAGCGCACGAAAACGCTGAGCGCGGCCGCCTTGCCGGGATCTTCCAGCACGCTTTCGGGGGTGTAGAGCGTCAGCCCGTCATCCGGGAAGGGGGGATGGGCCAGTACCGCCGCGCCGCGATCGGCGAATTTGGTGAGATAGTGATAGGCGATCACGCCGCCGCCCAGAGGCGCTGCATCCACCTCGCGGCTGGCCAGCGCATTGGTGTACACATCGCCGCCGATGCTGGAGGGCAGCTCGACCAGGCTGACATCGCGCCGGTCTATGCCGGCGGCCGCCAGCGTTTCCAGCACCACCTGCGCCTGCACCTGGCTGCGGCTGAAGGCGATGCGCTTGCCCTTCAAATCGGCGATGGTGCGGATGCCGGCGCCGGGCGCCAAGCCAAACACATAAAGCGGCGCATGGCCCGGCGCAAATTGCCGAAAGCCGATGATGCGCACGGGAATGCCGCTCCACCGGGCGTGCACCGGCGGCACATTGGCGCCAAAGCCCACGTCCAGCGCATGGGCGTTGAAAGCCTCGGTGACGCCCGGCCCGCCGGTGATCTCGGCCCACTGGATGCGGAAGGGAAGCTGCTTTTCCCAGCCCAGATGCTGGAAGATCCAGCTGTCCACCGGATCGCCGATGCGCAGCACCACGCCCGGCGGCACGCTGGCCGGCAGCGGCGCCGACAGCGCCAGCCCTGCCGCCGCCGGCCTGGCCCGCCGCGCCGGGGCAAAGGCGAACAGCAGCGCGACGGACACGGCGACGGCCAGCGCCAGGGGCACCGATCCGCGCGGCAGGGCTCTGGCGGCCATGGCCGGGCCCGTCAGGCCGAGACGGGCGCCGGCGGTACCGGCACATGCTTCATCTGGTCGGGCGGGAAGCGGTCGCCTGCGGTGGTGCCGTGGGGGAAGGCCTGGTCAAGCTCGGCAATGGTCGGCGCATCCAGCGCCAGATCATTGGCGGCCCAATTGTCTTCCAGATGGCGGATGTGACGCGTGCCGGGGATCGGCACCACGCCCTTGGCCTGCACCCAGGCGATGCACACCTGCGCCGGCGTTGCCCCCAGCCTTTGCGCCACTTCCTCGATGGTGCGCCGGCGCCGGGCATTGGCGGCGATGGCTTCCTCGCGGTAGCGCGGGTGGATGTTGCGGCGGTCGTCGGCATCGCTGGGCAGGGCGCCGGCCAGAAAGCCCCGGCCCAGCGGCGAAAAGCCCACAAAGCCGATGCCCAAGGCGCGCGCGGTGGGCAGGATCTCGGTTTCCACATCGCGGGACCACAGCGAATATTCGCTTTGCAGCGCGGTGATCGGATAGGTGGCGTGGCCGCGGCGCAGCTGGTCGGCGCTGGCCTCGGAAATGCCGACGCCGCCGATCTTGCCTTCCTCCACCAGCCGGCCCAGCTGGCCGATCGATTCCTCCACCGGGATCTCGCTGTCCACCCGGTGCAGGTAGTAGATGTCGATGCTCTCGACGCCCAGCCGCGCGAGGCTGGCCTCCACGGCCTCGCGCGCGTCGATGCGGCGCTCGCCCTGGCGGTGGAGGAACTTGCTGGCCAGCACGATATCCTTGCGCCGGGCGCCAAGCGCGCGGCCGAACAGGCGCTCGTTGTGGCCCTGGCCGTAGCCGGTGGCGGTGTCGAAGAAGGTGATGCCCAGATCCAGCGCGCGCTGCAGGGTGGCGAGCGATTCTGCATCGTCCGAGCGGCCATAGAGGCCCGAAAGGCTCATCCCCCCGAGCCCCTGCTTGCTGACTTCGAATGCTCCGATGCGGGGCATGACTTCTCTCCCAACTGGCTGAATGATGGCGCCTCTTTCGGGCAGGCCGGAGGCGGGTGCCACATGCGAAAACTTTAGCGGCGCTTATAATATCTATCTTCCAGATAGGAATTATCAATTTAAGCGAGGGGGCCAAGCCATCCAGGGGGCGCAGCCACATGCACAGCACAGTAAGATCCGGATTTTCGGCCATTGCTCTGGCCGGGGCGCTGGCCGCGCTGCCGGCACAGGCCACCGAAGCCGGCGCCACCACTGCCGAAGCCACCACCGCCGAAGCCGCGCCCGCCCCGGGCGATGACGGCGCGGAAATCAAGGTCACCGCGCGCCATCAGGTGGAGCGCGCCCAGGATATTCCGCTTTCGCTGTCGGTCGTCTCGGGCGCCGGGCTGGAGCGCACCGGCGGCTACACCATCGCCGATCTCCAGCAGCGCACGCCCAGCCTCACCGCCTACAACAGCAATCCGCGCAATTCCTCGGTGGGCATGCGCGGCATCGGCGTTTCCAGCGCGTCCGACGGGCTGGATTCCTCGGTCGGCGTCTATGTCGACAATGTCTATTTCGGCCGGCCGGGCATGGCCCTGCAGGATCTGATCGATGTGGACCGGGTGGAAGTGCTGCGCGGGCCCCAGGGCACATTGTTTGGCCGCAACAGTTCGGCCGGCGTGCTCAACATCACCACCCGCGCGCCGGCCTTCCAGTGGGGCGCCACGGCGGAAGTGTCGGGTGGCAATTATGGCTATCATCAGGAGCGCTTCAGCCTCACCGGGCCGATCGTGAAAGACCTGCTGGCCTTCCGCGTCACCGGTTTCGACACCGAGCGCGACGGCGTGACGCCCAACCTTGCCACCGGCCGCGCGGCCAACAGCATCAACCGCCAGGGCGGCCGCGCGCAACTGCTGCTGACGCCGGGCAGCAGGCTGAAGATCCGCCTCATCGGCGATTACTCGCGCGAGCGGGACAGCTGCTGCGTCAGCGTGATCCGCAACGTGCTGCCGGCCAGCACTTCCAGCGGCACCAGCCGCACCCTGCAGGCGCTGGCCGCCCTTGGCTGGACCCCCACCGCCAGCAGCACCAGCGTTGCCTGGGACGCGCCGCAATCCATGCGCACCGACCAGTGGGGCACATCGCTGCAGGCCGATTGGGATCTGGGCTTTGCCACGGCCACCTCGGTCACGGCCTATCGGTATTGGCATTTCGACGCCTATCAGGAATCCGATTACACGCCGTTCGACATCCTTGATCGCAATATCGCCATCACCCGCGACCGGCAGGTGTCGCAGGAATTGCGGCTGGCTTCCGATCCGGCCCGGCGCCTGTCATGGCAGGTGGGGGCCTATTACTTCCACCAGCAATTGCGCGATCACTATATCCTCAACCAGTTCGGCAGCGCGGCCTCGGCCTTCTTCACCGCCTATGCGCGCACCAGCAACCCGTCTGCGGCAGCCGTGGTGGTGGCGCCGGGCTCGCAATATCTCGATGATGTCTACACAACGGTCGACAGTTTCGCCACTTTCGGCCAGGCCAACTTCCGCCTGACGCCCAGGCTGACGATCACCGGCGGCCTGCGCTACACGCATGACCAGCGCGATGGCATCTCGGCCAGTTCCACCACCGGCACGCCTTATGCCTCCACCTCGATCCCGTTCAATTACAACGTCTCGGTGAAGGGCAACAATGTCTCGTGGCTGGCCAGCCTGTCGTGGAAGCCGGCCGGCGACATCCTTGCCTATGCCTCCGCCTCGACCGGCTACAAGGGCGCCGGCCTCAACCTCAATTCCTCCACCAGCACCGGCACGCCGCTGATCCTGCAGCCGGAAAAGGTGCATAATTACGAGGCCGGGGTGAAGCAGCAGCTGTTCGGCCACCGTGTCACGCTCAACATCGATGGCTACTGGACGTTGCTCAATGGCCTGCAGGCCAACATCTATCCCACCAACGGCGGCAAGTCCTATCTCGCCAATGTCGGCAATGTGCGCGCCCGCGGCATCGAGGTGGATGGCGACTGGAAGGTGCTGCCGGGCCTCACCCTCTCGTTCAACGGCTCGTTCAACGACACGCGCTACAGCAGCTATCACAACGCCCCCTGCCCGGTGGGCGGGGCATCGGTGTGCGATCTCACCGGGCGGCGGGTCTATCAGTCGCCCAAGTGGGTGGGCAATGCCATCCTCGATTATCGCTTCGATGCCGGCCACGAGGTGACGCCCTATTTCGTTGCCCGCTATGCCTATCGTTCCGCCATGTATGGCACGGTGGACGACAGCGCCTATGGCATCGTGCCGGGCTATGGGCTGGCCAGCTTTCGCGTCGGCGCCAGCTTTGCCCGCCGCTACGACGCCTCGCTGTGGGTCGATAACGCTTTCGACAAGACCTACTACGAGAACATGAACGCCCTCGCCGTCGTGGGGGCCGGCACCTACGGTTATGGCGGCAAGCTGGGCGCGCCGCGCACCTTTGGCGGCACCATCCGCGCCACTTTCTGATCCTCCCCCCATCTCCTGCCAGACGAGAATGCACATGAGCCAGACAAGCGAATTCCTGTGGTATATCCCCAATGTGGTGCAAGGCGGGCATCGCGGCGATCCGGTGTTTCATGGCCACAACAGCCTCGAGACGCTGACCAGCCACGCGCTGGCGCTGGAGCAGCACGGTTGGGGGGGCGCGCTGATCGGCACCGGCTGGGGGCGGCCCGATACGTTCACGCTGGCCACTGCGATCACTGCGCGCACCACCCGTTTCGAGCCGTTGGTGGCCATTCGCCCGGGCTATTGGCAGCCGGCGCATCTGGCCTCTGCGGCGGCCACGCTGGATCATCTGGGCGGCGGGCGGCTGCGCATCAACATCGTCTCGGGCCGCGACGACCTGGCCGCCTATGGCGACAGCGAGGGCAACCAGGCCGAGCGCTATGGCCGCACGAAGGAGTTCATGCGGCTGGTGCGCCGGCTGTGGACGGAAGACGCGGTGGATTTTGCCGGCGCCCATTTTCAGGTGCACCAATCCACCGTGGAGCCGCGCATTGCCGTGCGGGGCGACAGGCGGCATCCGCGGCTCTATTTCGGCGGCGCTTCGGCCGCGGCCGAGCAGGTGGCGGCCACCGAGGCCGATGTGCAGCTGTTCTGGGGCGAGCCGCTGGCCGATGTTGCCGAACGCATCGCCCGGCTGAAGGCGCTGAGCCGGGATCTCGACCGGGACCTTGCTCCGCTGCAGTTTGGCCTGCGCATCACCACGCTGATCCGCGATACCAGCGCGCAGGCCTGGGCCGATGCCGAGGCCAAGGTGGCAGCGCTGAAGGCCGAGCACGCCCAGCCCGAACGCCACCAGCCCGACGAGCACCGCCGCGCCGCCGCTGTCGGCCAGCAGCGGCTGCTGGATCTGCAGGCGCGCGGCGAAGTGCTGGACGACAACCTCTACACCACCCCGGGCCGCTATGGCGCGGGCGGGGCGGCCACCACCTGGCTGGTCGGCTCAGCTGAGGAAGTGGCGGCCTCCTTGCGCAAATACCGCGATCTGGGGATCACCCATTTCGTCCTGTCGGACACGCCCTACCTGCAGGAAATCGCCCATCAGGGCGATCAGCTGCTGCCGCTGCTGCGCGACTGAGCCGCGCTCCAGCCGCCGCCCAGCGCGCGGATCAGCCCCACGCTGGCCACCAGCCGGCGGGTGCGGATATCCAGAGCGGCGCGCTGGGCGTTTAGCAGGGCGGTCTGGGCGGTGACGACTTCGAGGTAGCTGGTGGCGCCCTGGGCATAAAGCTGGGTGGTGGCGGCCACCGTCTGCCGGGCGGCGGTGCTGGCGGAGGCGGAAAAGCCCTCCTCCTGCGCCAGCCTTGCCATCAGCGCGCGCTGGTCCTCCACCTCGCGAAAGGCGTTGAGCGCCACGCTGCGGTAATGGGCGGCGGCCTCGGCCCATTGCGCGCGGGCGCCCGCCAGCTGCCCTTGCAGCCGCCCGCCGGTGAACAGCGGCAGGCTGATCGAGGGCCCCAGCGACCAGAACAGATCGCCCGCCTTGAAGGGATCGGTGCCCTGGCTCATCAACCCGCCTGCGGCATCGAAGCTGATCGCCGGATAGAAAGCGGCCCGCGCCACGCCGATGCGGGCATTGGCGGCGGCCGCGGCGCGCTCGGCCGCGGCGATATCGGGCCGGCGTTCGAGCAGGGTGGCGGGCAGGCCGGCGGGAATGGCGGGCAGGCCGGCCAGATGCGGCGCTGCTGCCAGCGTGAAGGTGGAAGGGGCAGCGCCTGCCAGCACGGCGATGGCATCGGCCATCCGGTCGCGGCTGGCGGCCAGATCGGCCTCCATGGCCCGGGCATTCTCCCACTGCACCTGCGCGCGCGAGACATCCATCTGCGCGGCGATCTTGCCGCTGTAGAGCGTCTGCGTCAGCGTGAGGCTCTGGCGATAGGCGGCCACCGTGCCGGCCAGCAGCTCCAGATCGGCATCGAGGCCGCGCAGCGCGAAATAGGCGCTGGCCAGCTGCGCTTCCAGGCTGAGGCGCAGCGCGGCGCGATCGGCATCGCTTGCCTGTGCCAGATCGCGGCGGGCGGCCAGTTCGTTGCGCAGCCTGCCCCACAGGTCCGGCTCGTAGGAGGCGATGCCGTTGGCCTGATCGGCGGTATACAGGTCGGGCTGGCCGCTGCCGCGCAGGGGCCGCTCGTCAGACTGGCGGTTGCGCGTGGCGCTGCCTTGCCCATCCACGCCGGGCAGCAGCGCGCCCCTGGCCTGCTGGGCATAGGCGGCCGCGCCATCGTAGCGGGCAAGGGCGGCCTGCAGATCGGGGTTGGCGCCATCCAGCCGGCCTTCCAGATCATCCAGCACCGGATCGCCGAACACCGCCCACCAGGCGCCGCGTGGCAGGCTGTCTTGCGGGCTGGCCGGGGCCCAGCCGGGCTGGGGGCGCCACTGTGCGGGCGCGGCGATGGCCGGCGGATGATAGGCCGGGGCCAGGTTGCAACCCGCCAAAGCCACAGGCAGCGCCATCGCCAGGATGGGCCTCAGCCTCACGCCCCGTTCCCCAGCCGCACATGATCGCCGTTGCGCAGCGTTTCGGGCGGGCTGTCGATCACGCGCTCGCCGGGCGCCAGGCCGGCCACCACTTCCACCGCATGGCCATCGTCGTGGCCCAGCCTGACCGGCCGGATCGCCACCACATTGCCCGGCCCCAGCACCGCCACCTCGGCGCCGGTGTTGGTGGCGATGATGGCCGTGGCCGGCAGGCGCGGCGCCGAACCGCTTGCTGCTGCGGCAAACAGCACCTGGCAATAGGCGCCCGCGCCAATCCGGCCGCCCGGGTTGGGCGCCTGCAGCTGGATCAGCATGGTGCGCGTGGCCGCATCCAGCGCGTGGGAAATGGCAGCGATGGTGGCAGGGTGGGTGGTGCCGGGCTGCTCGGGCAGGGTGATTTGCGCGCTATCGCCCACTTTCAGCGTGGCGGCCAGCGTTTGCGGCACCTGCACATAGATGCGCAGGCGGCTGAGATCGGCAACCTCGAACAATTCCTGCCCGCTGGCGCCGGCGTTGATCAGCGCGCCGATATCGGTCTTGCGCGCGGTGACGATGCCATCGAAGGGGCTGGCGATGCGCTTGTAGGCCACCAGCGCCTCGATCCCGCGCAGCCGGGCCTGGGCTGCCTGCACCACCGCGCGCTTGGCCTGGGCATCGCCCAGCTTCTCGTCGATCACCTGCTGCGAGACGGCGCCCGAGGCTTGCAGCGCGTGCCAGCGGCTGGCGGTAAGATCGGCCAGCCGGGCATTGGCCTGCGCCATGGCGAGATCGCCCCGCGCCTGTGCCCGCTGCTGGTCGAGGTCGGGCGTGTCGACCAGCGCCAGCGTTTGCCCGGCGCGTACATCGCTGCCGATATCGGCCGTCCACGCCTTGAGATAGCCGTTCACCCGCGCATAGATCTGCGCCTTGCGGAAAGGCTGCACGGTGCCCGGCAGGGTGATGGCGGTTTGCGGCCCGGTTTCCATCCGTGCCAGCGCAACGGTGGGGATGGCCGCGGCCTGGGCCCAGGCGGCATTGCGCCGCGCCGTGGCCGCGCGCGAGGCAAGGCCGCCTGCCGCCACCAGCACGGCGATGGCCGCCACGCCGGATCCGGCGGCGATGAGGGCCCGCTTGCCGGGCCCTGTGCGAGGCAGTGTCGTTGTAGGATGCGGTGTCGTCATCGTGGCCCTCATCTCTCAGGCGTGTCGCAGGCGTCTTGGCGGTGGGCGGGCGGATGGCGCGGCGCGCGGCCATGCATCAGCGCGAAAAGCGCCGGCACCAGCACCAGCGTGGCGCAGGTGGCAAACACCAGCCCACCGATCACCGCCCGGCCCAGCGGCATGTTCTGCCCCGGCTCGATCGCCATCGGCACCATGCCCAGCACCATGGCGGTGGCGGTCATCAGCACCGGGCGGAAGCGGGCGGCGCCGGCCGCGCGGGCGGCCTCCAGCGCGCTGGCCCCGGCCGCCAGCCGTTCACGCGCGAAGGCGATGACGAGAATGGAATTGGCGGTTGCCACGCCCATGCACATGATCGCCCCGGTGAGCGCCGGCACGGACAGCGGCGTTTCGCAGGCAAACAGCATCCAGGCGATGCCCGCCAGCGCCGTGGGCAGGCCCAGCACGATCACCAGCGGATCGAGCCAGGACTGGAAGTTCACCACGATCAGCAGGAAGATCAGCACGATGGCGGCGGCAAGGCCCATATAGAGCTGGCTGTAGGCGCTGTTCATCGTGGCGATCTGGCCGTTGAGGGCAAGGGTGGCGCCCTTGGGCAGGCTGGCGCGCATATCGGCCGCCACCTGCTGCACATCGCGGGCCACAGCGCCCAGATCGCGGTTTTGCGGGCTGGCGTAAATGTCGATCACCGTGCGCACATTGTAGTGCGAGACCACGGCATCGGCGGGCGCGCGGCGGATGCTGCCCAGATTGCGCAGCAGTTGCGGCGCGGCGCTGCCGGAAGCCGATATGGCGGTGTTGTTCAGATCCTCCAGGCTCGCCACATCGCGCTGGGGTGTCTGGATCGAGACGGGATAGGAGACGCCCGTTTTGGGGTTCAGCCAATAGGTGGGCGCCACCTGCGTGCTGCCGGCATAGGTGGTGAGCATGGCATTGGCGGCATCCTTTTCGGTAAGGCCGACCATGCCCGCCATCGCCCGGTTGATATCGACATCGAGCTGGGGCGCGGCAAAGGCCTGCTGTATGCGCGCATCGGTAATGCCCGGGATCTGCCTGATGCGCGCCAGCATGGCATTGGCAAAGGCCCGATCGGCAGCGGTATCGGCCCCCACGATCTGCAGGTCGATCGGCGCGGGCGAGCCGAAATTGAGGATCTGGCTGACCATGTCGGCCGGCAGGAAATCGAAGCTGGTGCCGGGGAAGCGGCGCGGCAGTTCCTCGCGCAGGCGCTGCACATGGCCGGCGGTGGCGCCATGATCGGGCGAGAGGGCAACCTGGATCGTCGCATCCCCGGTGCCGATAGTGCCGGCGTTGTCGTAGGCCATGTTGATGCCGCTGACGCTGAGGCCGATGTTGGCCACCACGCCCGCCACTTCGCCCGGCGGCAGGATCTGGCGGATGGCGGTGCCCACGCTGTCGGCGATGCGGGTGGTCTCCTCGATGCGGGTGCCGGTGGGCGCGCGCATGTGGAGGCGGATCTGGCCGCCATCGAGCGGCGGGAAGAAATCCTGCCCCAGCAGCGGAACCAGCAGCAGCGACAGCGCCGAACAGCCAAGGAAGCCGAG
>DASRYE010000101.1:0-3697 GCA_035653915.1 Novosphingobium sp.
GAGGGCCCGCCGGTGGCGATCACCAGCCTGGGCGCTTCGGCCCGCCGCCCGCCGAAGGTGAGGTGAAAGCGCCCGTCGGCATGGCCAACCTCGCCCAGCGGCGCGCCCAGCGCGATTTCCACCTGCCCCTTGGCGCATTCCTCCAGCAGCATCGCCAGGATCTGCCGGGCCGAACTATCGCAGAACAGCTGGCCCAGCGTCTTCTCGTGCCAGGCGATGCCGTGGCTTTCCACCAGCGCCAGAAAATCGCGCGGGCCATAGCGGCTGAGCGCCGAGCGGGCAAAATGCGGGTTTTGCGAGAGATAACGGTCGGGCGCGGTGTGCAGGTTGGTGAAATTGCAGCGCCCGCCGCCGGAAATGAGGATCTTGGCGCCGGGCTGGGCGGCATGGTCCACCACCAGCACGCGGTGGCCGGCCTGCCCGGCTTGGCCTGCGCACATCAACCCGGCCGCGCCCGCGCCCAGAATGACGACATCGCCCTGCCAGACGGCGGGAACAGCGGGCGGCAAAGGGGCGGCAGGCAACATGGCCGCGGCCCATAGCCGACAGCGCGCCCGCCGGCCAGAGTGCTTGCCTGCGCGCCGATCCGCGGCTAGCCCGGCCCATCATGCGCACCCGGCTCAGCATCTGCCAGCGCAAGCGGCGCTATTCCACCCAGGCCGAGGCGATTGCCGCGGCGCTGGCGGCGCCTTTCCCCTTGCGCCCCTATCGCTGCGACAGGTGCCTTGGCTATCACCTCACCGGGCGGCTGAAGGGCAAGCGCCGCCTGCCGGGCGGCTGAGCCAGCCTCAGCGCGGGCCTGCCTGCGCCGCTGCCAGTTCGGCGCGCAGCAGGGCCACCAGCTCAGCTGTCGGCAGCGGGCGGGCCAGCGGCGCGCCTTGCCCGGCCCATTGCGCGCCATAGCCATCCTCGCCGGCGGCCTTGGCGGCCGCGTTCAGCGCCTTGCCGGCGTGATAGGCGATAGGATAAGCGGGGATGGCCAGCGTTCCCAGTTCCTCGGCCAGCGCCGTGAAGCGGTTGCCCAGCGCGCGCGCCGGCCGGCCCGAGATCGCCGCTGTCAGCCGCGTGTGCTGCGCGCCGGGCCCGGCCAGCGCCGCGCGATAGGCCGCATCGGCTGCGCTTTCCGGGCAGGCGATGAAGGCGGTGCCCAGCTGGGCGGCCTCTGCCCCCAGCGCCAGCGCGGCGGCGATGCCCGCCCCATCCATGATGCCGCCGGCCGCCACCACGGGCAGCGCCCCCTCGCGCACCAGCAGGCGGGTGAGGGCGAAGGTGCCCAGCGCATCGTCTGCGCCTGCGGGCTCGAAGATGCCGCGATGGCCGCCCGCCTCGATCCCTTGCGCGATCACCGCATCAAGGCCGGCAGCGGCAATCGCCCGCGCCTCGGCCAGCGAGGTGGCGCTGGCCATCAGCAGGGCGCCGGTGGTGCGCAGCGCAGCCAGCACCTCTGCCGGCGGCAGGCCGAAATGGAAGCTGATGACGGCCGGCTTTTCAGCCAGCAGCATGGCCACCATCTCCGGGTCGTCGGCCAAGCTGCGATAGGGGCTGTGCAACTGCGCGGGCGGGGCCGCGCCAAAGCGAGCGAACAGCGGCGCCAGCGCGTTGATCCACGCCGCCTCGCGCACAGGATCGGCTTGCGGGCTGGCATGGGTGAAGAGGTTGACGCCGAAGGGCCGCGCGGTGCGGGCGCGCAGTTCGGTGATCATCGCCCGGGCAGCGGCGGCATCGCTGGCGCCCAGCCCCAGCGCGCCCAGCCCGCCCGCGTTTGACACGCAGGCCGCCAGCGCGGGCGTGGCCACACCGGCCATCGGCGCCTGAAACAGCGGGATATCAAGGCCCAGCCTTGCGGAAAGATCCATCTCTTGCGGCTCCTCAACCATCCCGTCCGCCGCCTTGCATAGGCCGGCGGGGCCGGCGCGCCAAGAGTCTCTGGCCTTTATGCTTTCTTTATGCGGCGGGCCGGCTTTGCCGTGGATATTTTACGCCGCACAGGCGCATTGGGCAGGCGGACCAACCGGCCTTTGCCCCATGCGGCAAGGGCCCCATCCGCAAGGTGAATGGCATGACCGATCTTCTCTGGCTGGGCTTGCTGGCGGCGCTGGGCGGCGCCAGCCTGGTGTTCCTGCGCCTGTGCGATGCGGCCTGAGGGCGCTGCATGAACCTCCCCCTCATCCTGGCCGGCGCCACTGCGCTGGGCCTTGTCGCCTATCTGCTGGCCGTGCTGATGCGGCCGGAAAAATTCTGAAAGGAAGCCGCCGATGACCTTCTCCGGCTGGGCGCTGATCCTTGTCTTCGTGGCTGCCATCGTGGCGTTGGCCAGGCCTTTGGGCCTGTGGCTGTTTGCGCTTTATGAAGGCCGCCGCACGCCGCTGCACCGCCTGCTGGGCCCGGTGGAGCGTGGCTTCTACCGGCTGGCCGGCATCAACCCCGATGCGCAGCAGGGCTGGCGCGGTTATGCGTTGCACATGCTGATGTTTCAGGTGGTAACGGTGTTGGCCACCTATGCGCTGCTGCGCGCGCAGGCGGTGCTGCCGCTCAATCCGCGCGGGCTGGCGGGGCTGCCGGTTGATCTGTCGATGAACACGGCGATCTCCTTTGCCACCAACACCAACTGGCAGGCCTATGCCGGCGAGAGCAGGCTGTCGAACCTGTCGCAGATGCTGGCGCTGGCGCCGCATAATTTCCTTTCGGCCGCCACCGGCATTGCGGTGGCCTTTGCGCTGTTCCGCGGCTTTGCGCGGGCCGGCGGGAGCGGGAGCGGGGCCAAGCCTGCGGGGCTGGGCAATTTCTGGGCCGATATCACCCGCATCACGCTGTATCTGCTGCTGCCGCTGTGCGCCTTCTATGCGCTGGTGATGGTGGCCTGCGGCGTGCCGCAGACGCTGGCCAGCACGATCGATCTCACCACGCTGGAAGGCGCGCATCAAACGCTGGTGGTGGGCCCGGTGGCCAGCCAGGAAGCGATCAAGATGCTGGGCACTAATGGCGGCGGCTTTTTCAACGCCAATTCGGCCCATCCGTTCGAGAACCCCACCGCTTTTGTCAATTTCCTGCAGATGCTGTCGATCTTCGCCATTGGCGTGGGGCTCACCTATTGCTTTGGCAAGGCGGTGGGCGATGTGCGGCAGGGCCGGGCCATTCTGGCCGCGATGATGATCCTTTTCCTCATCGGCGTTGGCATCACCTATTGGCAGGAGGCGGGCGGCAACCCCATCCTGCACCACGCGGGGCTGGCCGGGCCCAATCTGGAAGGCAAGGAAACCCGCTTTGGCGTGGCCGCCTCCGCCCTGTTCGCGGTGGTGACAACGGCGGCCAGCTGCGGCGCGGTCAACGCCATGCATGACAGCCTGATGCCGCTGGGCGGCCTGGTGCCCATGTTCAACATGGAACTGGGCGAGATCGTCGTCGGCGGGGTGGGCTCGGGCATTTATGGCTTCCTGCTGTTTGCCCTGCTGGCGGTGTTCATTGCCGGGCTGATGGTGGGGCGCACGCCCGAATATGTCGGCAAGAAGATCGAGAGCCGCGAGGTGAAGCTGGCGGTGCTGGCGATCGTGGTGCTGCCGCTGGCCATTCTGGGCGGCACGGCGCTGGCCTCGGTGCTGGCAGCGGGGCTGGCAGGCCCGGCGGTGAAGGGCCCCCATGGCTTTTCCGAGATCCTTTATGCCTTCACTTCGGCCACGGCCAACAATGGCTCGGCCTT
>DASRYE010000102.1:0-7620 GCA_035653915.1 Novosphingobium sp.
TGCCTTTCAACGCGCCGCCCTCGAAGATCGGCAGGCTGAGCGCGGGGCCGGCGCCGGCCGTGATCGCCTGGCTGGTGAACAGCGAGCCGATGCCCAGCGCCGAGGCGCCGACAAAGGCGGTGAGGTTCACATCCGGATAGAAGGCCGCCTGGGCCGAGCGCACGCCCGCGCGCGCGGCCGCCACATTGGCGCGGGCGGCCAGGATGTCGGGCCGGCGGCCCAGCAGATCGGCCGGCAGCAGCTGCGGCACCGGCAGGGCGCCTTCCAGCTGCAGGGTGGGCGCGCCGATGGTGGCGTAATAATCGGCGCCATGGCCGGCAAGGGCGGCCAGCGCATGCACCATCAGCGCGCGGTTGCCCGCGGCGCGGATCTCGGCCTGGCGGGCTTCGGCCAGCAGGGTTTCGGCGCTGGCGACATCGAGGTCGCTGGCCAGCTGGTTGGTGCGGCGGTTGCGCACCACTTCCAGCGAGGCGGTGCGCGAGGCGGTGAATTCGCGGGCGATGGCCAGTTGCCGCTCGGCGCGGGCGAGGTTCACATAGGCTTCGGCCACAGCGCCGCCCAGCGAGACGCGCGCGGCCGCCGCATCCAGCACCAGCGCATCGCCCGCCGCGCGCACGGCCGCCACCATCGCCTTCTGCCGCCCGGCCAGATCGAGCGACCAGTTGAGCGAGACGGCCGCCTCGCTATCCCAGAACCAGCCGCCGCCATAGGGGGCGGGGTAGATGTATTTGGCCGAGAAGCGTTCCTGCGTGGTGCCGGCGCTGCCGGTGATCTGCGGCGCCAGCGGGCCCTTTTCCATCGCCAGCACGGCGCGGGCGGCGCGGATGCGGGCCTCGGCATCGGCCAGGGTGGGGCTGTGGGCGAAGGCATCGGCCATGATCCGGTCGAGCTGAGGATCGCCCAGCGCGTGCCACCAGTCGGCCGCCAGCGGCGCGGCGGGGGCGGGGGTTGGGGTGGGGGCAGGGCCCAGCACCGCCTCGTCCAGCGGCTTCAGCACCGGCGTTTCATGCGGCACGCTGGCGCAGCCGGCCAGCAATGCCGGCAGCAGCACGGGCAGCAGCCGGCCCCTGGCAGAAAACGGAGAAATAAGGCGCATCAATTGTGTCCGATCAGGCGAGCAGGCAATAATAACCCTGTTTATTATTCTTGCCGCCTGTCCATAAGTGGCGGTCGGGTGCGTGATTATCCCCCATTGCGCCACATTTGTGTTTCCATTCGCGCTATAATCAGGGGCGGGACAGTTCCAGCCAGTCTTGCTGGGCGATGTGATGGCGCAGAAAATCGAGCAGCACCCTGACCCGCGCCGGGCGCGAACGGCCCGGCGGCGTGATGAGATAGAGCGGGCTGGGCGCCGAGGCCCATTCCGGCAGCAGTTCCACCAGCCGGCCATCGCGCAGGTGGTGGCCGATGAACATTTCGGCGATGAGGCCAATGCCCACCCCGCCCACCAGCGCCGGCAGCAGCGCATCGGCATGGTTGGCGCGAAAGCGCGGATAGATGCGCATGGCGATCGGATCTGTGCCGGCGCGCTGGAAATGCCATTCGGTGCTGCCGGGGATGTGGCTGGGGGCCACGGTGGGATAGCGGGCCAGATCCTCGGGCCGGGTGGGCAGGCCGTGGCGGGCGATCAGCGCCGGGGCGGCCACCAGCGGCCGGCGCAGGCTGGACAGGTGCGTGGCGCGCGCGGTGGTGGGCGTGGTGCCCAGATCGACGACGATGGCGACATCGAAGCCTTCGGCCACCACATCCACCTGGTTTTCGGTAAGCACCAGATCCAGCTCGATATCGGGATAGGCGCGCAGGAAATCGGGCAGCACCGGGGCGATCACCTCGGCGCCCACGGCGTTGATCGTGGCGATGCGCACAAGGCCGCGCGGGCTGGCCGCCTCTTCCAGCACATCGGCCTCGATCGCGCTGCCATCGGCGAGGATGCGGCTGGCGCGGGCCAGGCTGAGGCGGCCGCTTTCGGTGAGCGAGAGCTTGCGCGTGGTGCGGTGGAACAGGCTGGTGGAGAGGCGCGTTTCCAGCCGGGTGATGGCCTTGGAAACGGTGGCCTTGGCCAGGCCCAGTTCCTCGCCGGCGCGGCTGAAGCTGCCGCATTCGGCCACTTTGGCGAAGATCGCCCAGGCTTCGAGGTCGGGCAGATGCGCCATCGGCGCCAAGGCTAGCAGAGAAGGCCGGCAGATGCGAGGGGGCTGCCCCCGCGCATCTGCCTGCTCTATTTTACAGTTCTTCGGGCCAGTAGAGCCGCATCGGGTTGGTGACGAGCAGCTTCTGCTGCAGCTCGGCGGTGGGCGCGATGCGCGGGATCATGTCGACGATATGGCCATCATCGGGGATGGTCTTTTCCATGTTGGGGTGCGGCCAATCCGTGCCCCAGATGCAGCGGTCGGCATAATCGGCCACCAGCGGCGCCACGGCGGCGGCGAAATTGTTCCACGGATCGCCGCCGGCCAGATCCAGCCGATCCGGGCAGGTGGGCTTGAACCAGATGTCCTCGCGGCTGTCGAGCAGGGCGCGGAAGGCCTTCATGTCGGCGCCATCGGGGCCCTGGGTCACATCGGGGCGGCCCATGTGGTCCACCACCACCAGCCGCGGCAGGGCGGCGATGAAGGGGCGCAGCTCCTCCAGAATGTCGGCCTCGAAATAGATGACGATGTGCCAGTCTTGCGGGATGCGGGCGGCCACTTCCAGGAACTTGTCCTTGGGGGCATTGTCCACCAGCCGCTTCAGGAAGTTGAAGCGAATACCGCGCATGCCGCCGGCGTGCAGCGCAGCGATCTCGGCATCGGAAATGGCCGGATCCACCACCGCCACGCCGCGCGCCTTGCCCTGCGAGAGGGCAATGCCGTTCAGCGTTGCGGCATTGTCGGTGCCATGGCACGAGGCCTGAACGATGACATTGCGCGAAAAGCCCAGATGATCGCGCAGGGCAAACAGCCTGTCTGGCCCGGCATCCTCGGGCAGATATTTGGCCTTGGGGCTGAAGGGGAACTGCGCCATCGGGCCAAACACATGGCAATGGGCATCAATGGCGCCGGCCGGCGGCGTGTAGGCCGGCTTCGACGGGGCGCCATGCCAGCTGACAATACGGTCGCTCATCCGAACACAACTCCATCCATCAGTTTGCGCGCGGTGCGCAGCAGGGCGGCGCTTTTGACAGCGCCCGATTCATCGGTTTCCAGCACGCAGGTCATCTCGCCGGTGGGGTGCTCCACCGAGAGCGTCTTGCGCGCGCCTTCGGGGATCTCGGCCACTTCGGCCGCGGGCGAGCCCGGCAGCAGGCAGGCCGTGGCCACCGACACCGCCCCCAGCACGCCGATGGTGGCATGCGCGCGGTGCGGAATGAAGCTGCGCACGGTAACCGCGCCGCCGTTCTTGGGCGGGGCCACCAGCATCATCTTGGGCACGGATTTCTCGCGCACATCGCCCAGCTTCATGGTTTCGCCCACGGCGAGGCGAATGGCCTCGATCCGCGCTTTCAGCTCGGTGTTGGCATCCAGCCACGCGCGGTCCTCATAGCCGGTGATGCCGACATCCGCGGCCTTCATCACCACGCAGGGCATGCCATTGTCGATCAGCGTGACCGGCACGCCGTTCACCACATCCACCGCATTCCCGCTGGGCAGCAGCGCGCCGCAGGAGGAGCCCGCCGTGTCGCGAAATTCCAGCGGCACCGGGGCATGGGCGCCCGGCACGCCGTCGATCTTCGCCTCGCCCGCGTAAGTCACCTTGCCGCCCGGCGTCTGCACCGTGGCGATGGCCACTTGCCCGGTATTTTCCATGAAGATCGCCACGCGGGTTTCATCGCCGGTGGCCGCCACCAGCCCGCGCTCGATGGCAAAGGGGCCAACGCCGGCCAGGATGTTGCCGCAGTTCTGCGCATCCGTCACGATCGCCTGATCGACGAAGACCTGCAGGAACAGGTAGTCCACATCGATGCCCTCACGGGTGGAGCTGGACACCACCGCCACCTTGCTGGTCAGCGGATCGGCGCCGCCCAGCCCGTCGATCTGGCGCGGATCGGGGCTGCCCATCACGCCCAGCAGGAAGGCATCGCGCGTGGCGGTATCGGCGGGCAGATCGTGGGCGAGGAAATAGCCGCCCTTCGAGGTGCCGCCGCGCATCCACATGCAGGGGGCGGAAAGAGAGGTGGTCATCCGGAGATCCTTTGCGGGGGAGGCAGATGCGGGAGAAACAGGCGGCGCCAGGGGGCAGGCAGCCCCTTGGCGCCCCCGGCATCAGACGTACTTCAGGCCTTCCTTCTCCAGCCGCTCGCGCATGCTGTAGATGTCGAGGCCGAGCACGCCGGCGGCCAGCTTCTCGCGCTTGGCCGCTTCGTTGGCCTCGCGGGCCTGGGCCTTTTCCAGCACTTCGGCGGCTTCCTCGCGGCGCACCACCACCACGCCGTCATCGTCGGCGACGATCACGTCGCCGGCGTTCACCAGCTGGTTGGCGCAGATCACCGGCACGTTCACCGAGCCGATGGTGTTCTTCACGGTGCCCTGCGCGTAGATCGCCTTGGACCACACGGGGAAGTGCATCTCGGTCAGGTCGCGCACATCGCGCACGCCGGCATCGATGACCAGGCCCCGGCAGCCGCGCGCCTGGGCGCTGGTGGCCAGCAGGTCGCCGAAATAGCCGTCTTCGCAAGGGCTGGTGGGGGCCAGCAGCAGGATATCGCCGGCCTGCAGCTGCTCGATCGCCACATGCACCATCCAGTTGTCGCCCGGGGCGGCCGAAATGGTGACGGCAGAACCGGCAATGCGCGCGCCGCGATAGATGGGCCGCATGTAGCTGGCGAGCAGGCCCTTGCGCCCCTGCGCCTCGTGCACGGTGGCCACGCCGCAGGCGGCCAGGCCGTCGATCACGCTGGCATCGGCGCGGGCAATGTTCTGGACAACGATACCGCCCATTTCTCATATCTCCTTCATTGGGCAGGCCCTGCCAGAACCAAGGCAAGGGCCGGCCGCATCTAGCGCGTCCCGAGGCTCGTGCCGCAGGTTTTGCCTGCTGGCCGCTTCTGGCCGGCTCCATGCGCGCGGGCGCAGCCGGCCACCAATGGGAAGTTGGCAGGGCGCATAAGATTTTGCTAAGGCTTGCCCCATGGACAAGAAAGCCGCGCCAGAACGGCCACTCAATATCCGGCATTTCGCGGCCCTGGCCGCCACCGTGCGCCATGGCAGCCTGACGCGCGCCGCGCGCAGCGTGAACCTGACCCAGCCAGCGCTTACCCAGGCCATCGCCGGGCTGGAAGCCAGCCTTGGCGTCACCCTGTTCGAGCGGGGGCCGCAGGGCATGGCCGCCACCGAGCCGGCGCTGCTGATGGCCCCGCGCGCGGAAGCGGCGATCGCCCATGTCGGCAGCCCGCGGGTCACCGGCACGCAATTGCGCGCCCTGCTGGCGCTGGCGCGGGCCGGTTCCTATGCGGCCGCGGCCGAGGCCACCGGCCTTTCCACCGCCAGCCTGCACCGGGCGGTGGCCGATCTGCAGGTGGCGCTGGGGCAGCGGCTGGTGGACAGGCGCGGGCATCATGTGCTGCTCACCGCGGCCGGCCAGCGGCGCGCGCGCGGCTTCAGCCTGGCCATGGCCGAACTGCGCGCGGGCCTTGCCGAAGTGGCCGCCTGGCAGGGCAAGGCGGCCGGGCGCATCGTTATCGGCGCCATGCCGCTGTCGCGCGCGCGCTGGCTGCCAGAGGCGGTCAACCGCTTCATCACCGGCCGGCCGGGGGTGGATATCGTGGTGGTGGAAGGCAGCCATGCCGAACTGGCCGGCCCCTTGCGCGATGGCGAGATCGACCTGATGCTGGGCGCCCTGCGCGGCGAGGGCGAGACCGACGGGCTGGTGGAAGAGGCCGTGTTCGAGGACCAGCCGGTGGTGGTGATGCGCGCTGGCCATCCGCTGCTGGCGCAGGGCGAGCCCTATGCCCGGTTGCTCGATTACCCGTGGATCCTGCCCGGATCGGAAACGCCGCTGCGCCGCCATTGGGAAGCCATGCTGCGCGCGCTGGGCCATGTGCCGCCGCATGTTTCGGTGGAATGCGGATCGACCATGGCGCTGCGGCAATTGCTGCTGACAGGCGAAGGGCTGACGCTGCTCAGCCCCGAACAGGTGGCGGTGGAACTGCGCGCCGGCCTGCTGGCCACGCTGGCGCCGCCCTTGCGCTTTGCCCGCACCATCGGCATCACCACGCGGGCCGGCTGGCGGCCCACCGGCGCGCAGGCGCAAATGGTGGCGCTGCTGCGCTTCTGCGGCGCGGAGGTGGATGGCGCCTGAGGGCCCATTCGCGAATTGTTATGGATGTGCGCGTCATTCGATTGGCGCGTTTGCGCGGCTTTGCCCATGGCCTTGGGCCGATTGGCGAGGAGGCGTGAAGTGACAGGCGTAATCGCTCTGGTCGGCTATGGCGAGGCGGGCAGCACCTTTGCCCGCGCGGGCGACTGGCCGGCGCAAACAGGCGTGTGGGATGTGCAGGCGGAGCGGCGGGCTGTGGCCGGCGCCGATGGCCTGCGCGCGGCTTCCTCGGCTGCAGAGGCGCTGGCCGGGGCCGATCTCGTGCTCAGCCTGGTGACTGCCGACAGCGCGCTGCCGGCCGCGCGCGATTATGCCGCGCTGCTGAAGCCGGGCGCGATCTGGGCCGATGGCAATTCCGTGGCGCCCGAAACCAAGCGCGCCGCTGCCGCTGCCATCGAGGCGGCCGGCGGGCGCTATGTCGATGTGGCCATTCTGGCGCCGGTGCACCCGGCGCGGCTCAACGTGCCGCTGCTGCTAGCAGGCGCTGCCGCCGGCGCGGCGCAGGCGCTGCTGGCTGATCTGGGTTTTGCCCATATCCGCATCGTGGGGGCAGAAGTGGGCCGGGCCAGCGCGATCAAGATGATCCGCTCGGTGATGGTGAAGGGCACCGAGGCGCTGACCGCCGAGATGATGCTGGCTGCCCAGGCCGCAGGCGTGGTGGACGAAGTGCTCGCCAGCCTGGATGCCAGCGAGAAGCCCAGGCCCTGGGCCGAAAAATCCGCCTATAACATCGAGCGGATGGTGACGCATGGCCTGCGCCGCGCCGCCGAGATGGACGAATCCGCCAAGACCCTGGAAGGCCTTGGCGTGGAGCCGATGATGACGCGCGGCACGGTGCTGCGCCAACGTGACATGGCCGGCCGCACAGACCGGCTGATCGAGGAAAAGGAGTGATCCGCCCGTGACCATGGTGATCGACTGCCACGGCCATTACACCGTGCTGCCCAAGGCGCATGACGCCTGGCGCGAGGAGCAGAAGGCGGCCTTCAAGGCCGGCACTGCCGCGCCTGCCTATCCCGCCATCTCCGACGACGAGATCCGCGAGACGATCGAGGCCAACCAGCTGCGCCTCATCCGCGAGCGCGGCGCCGACATGACCATCTTCAGCCCGCGCGCCAGTGCCATGGCCCCCCATGTGGGCGACCAGAGCGTGGCGGTGAAGTGGGCGCAGGTGTGCAACGACCTCATCGGCCGCGTCGCCGCGCTCTACCCCGAGGTGTTCGCGCCGGTCTGCATGCTGCCGCAGAGCCCCGAGGCGGATCTCACCTCCTCGATCGCCGAGCTGGAGCGCTGCGTCACGCAGATGGGCTTCATCGGCTGCAACCT